>JALVMN010000125.1 GCA_027027005.1 Desulfobacterales bacterium
GGACCTCTTTTGCGCCTATCTTTCTGAGGGTTTTGACACGAGTCCTGGCAGTGGTCCCGCGGATGATGGAGTCCTCTATGATCAAGACTCGTTTGCCTGAAAGGAGATCTTTTACAGGATTGAGCTTGACCTTGACACCAAAATCCCTCATGCTCTGGGAGGGTTGAATGAATGTGCGGCCCACATAGTGATTCCTTATAACCCCCATTTCAAAGGGAATGCCCGATGCCTGGGTATATCCTATGGCGGCATAATTCCCTGAATCTGGAAAGGGCATGACAAAGTCCACATCCACAGGGAATTGTTCGGCCAAAAGCTCTCCTTGCCGCTTCCTGAAAAGATAAACATTTTGGCCGTATACATTGCTGTCGGGCCGGGCAAAATAGATAAGCTCAAATATGCACTGACTCTTCCTGCTCTCCAAGGGTGTGTGGATGCTTTGGAGCCCATTGTGGTTTATAAGCAATATCTCTCCCGGCTCTACCTCCCTAAGGTAGTCGGCCTCTACCAGGTCAAGGGCACAGGTCTCTGATGCCACTACTATTCCACCATTGAGCCTCCCTATGCAAAGCGGCCTGAAACCGTTTGGGTCCCGCACGGCAAGCAACGCATCCTCTGTCATCACCACCATGGAATAGGCACCTTTGACCTGTTCCATGGTGGAGATCAAGGCTTGCTCCAGGCCTTGCTTGATGCACTTGGCCGTCAGGTGGAGAACCACCTCCGAGTCCATAGTGGTCTGGAAGATGGAACCCTGATTTTCCAGATCAGCGCGGAGTTGCTTGGCATTGACCAGATTACCGTTGTGGGCGATGGCAAAGGTCTTGCCCGAATACTGTATCCTGAAGGGCTGGGCGTTTACCAAGAGCGAAGATCCTGTGGTGGAATATCTGACATGGCCCAGGGCGATATGCCCCTTCATGCGGCTGATGATCTGCTCATCAAATATATCCGGAACAAGTCCCATGGCCTTGTGCTCTGCCACCTCTCGGCCGTCAGAGACCACGATTCCAGCACTTTCCTGACCCCTGTGCTGGAGGGCATAGAGTCCAAAATAGGTGAGCTTTGCAGCCTCGGGATGACCGTAAACTGCAAAGATTCCACATTCCTCCCTGGGCCTATCCGAGAAATACGCCTGCATCCAAGAAGCCTTTTCTCTCCAAAAAGACATTATTTTTATTCCTATCATCTCATGTTCAGTTTTGCAACCGAGCGGGACCTTGGCTGGTAGGACCGAGGCCCGATCCACACAAGACCAGACGCTTTTACTCTCCTAGTCCATGATATTCTTGTAAGGATTTTACAGCAAGGGGGCCTTTGGCCATTTCCTTTATGGCGAGGGCCGTGGCCCTGGCGCCTGCAAGGGTGGTGGTGTATGGTATATCAAAGGTAAGCGCGGTCCGCCTGATGGAAAACGACTCCTCAATGGCCTTTTTGTCACTGGTGGTGTTTATAACCAGATTAATTTCGCCATTCTTTATCATGTCCACGATGTGAGGCCGGCCTTCCCTGACCTTTTTAACCGCCTTGTTCTTGATACCGTGCTTTGCCAGGAACTTGGAAGTGCCCCTGGTGGCCACGATATTGAATCCCAGGTCATAGAGGGTAAAGGCCACCTCCAGCAAGGCCATCTTGTCTTCGTCCTTGACACTCATGAATACCGTGCCAGAGGTGGGGAGCCGCTGGCCTGCTGCCAGCTGACTTTTGGCAAAGGCAAGGCCAAATGTGGTATCAATACCCATCACCTCCCCGGTGGACTTCATTTCAGGCCCTAGGATGGTGTCCACTCCCGGAAACTTGGTAAATGGAAACACCGATTCTTTCACCGAGATGTGCCCTGGGATGATCTCATCAGTGAGGCCCAGTTCCTCAAGGCTCTTACCCATAATCACCTTGGTTGCAAGACGGGCCAAAGGAACCCCAATGGCCTTGCTGACAAAGGGGATGGTGCGCGAGGCCCTTGGATTTACTTCCAGCACATATACCACCTTGTTTTTCACGGCATACTGGATGTTCATGAGGCCGATCACTTCAAGTTCTTTGGCAATGGCCCTTGTATATGCCTTGATCTGCTCCAAGGTCTCTGGGGCCAGCGAGATAGGTGGGAGCACGCAGGCGCTGTCCCCGCTGTGAATACCCGCCTCCTCAATGTGCTCCATTATGCCTGCAATGACGGTGTGCCGGCCGTCAGATATGGCATCCACATCAATCTCAGTGGCATCTTCCAGAAACCGGTCAATCAGGACCGGCTTTCCAGGGGAGACCTCCACAGCGTTCTTTATGTAATGCTCAAGATCGGCCCTGTCATACACTATTTCCATGGCCCGCCCCCCCAGGACAAAGGATGGCCTAACCATGACAGGGTAGCCGATCTTTTCAGCCACCTGGATCGCCTCCAGCGAATTGGTGGCAATGCCATTTTCAGGCTGAAGTATTCCCAGTTTCTTGAGCATTGCCTGGAATCTGTCGCGATCCTCGGCCTTGTCGATACTGTCCGGCGAGGTCCCCAGGATCTTTACCCCGGCTTCTGCCAAGGGAACCGCAATGTTGAGGGGGGTTTGTCCTCCAAACTGCACAATGATTCCTTCTGGCCTTTCCTGTTCCACGATGTTTAGGACATCTTCCCTGGTGAGCGGCTCAAAATAGAGCCTGTCAGATGTATCATAGTCAGTGCTCACCGTCTCTGGATTGCTGTTGACCATGATGCTTTCAATACCCATTTCGCGCAATGCCATCACGGCCTGTACACAGCAATAGTCAAACTCGATTCCCTGGCCTATCCGGTTTGGGCCTGCCCCCAGGATCACCACCTTTTTGCCGTCAGATGCTCTGATCTCGTTTTCCTCTTCGTAGGTGGAGTAATAGTAGGGGGTGTAGGCCTCAAACTCCGCCGCACAGGTGTCCACCAGTTTGTAAACCGCCTCAACCCCTTTGGACTGCCTTATACTTCTGATATCCTGTTCGGTCTTGCCAAAGATGTGTGCCAGTTGGATGTCAGAGAAGCCATATTGTTTGACCAGCTTGAGAAAGCCTTCATCCCAGGTCTCAGGGGTTGCCCCCTTTTCAGCCAGCCCCTTGAGGTGCATCTGTATGTCATAGATCTGTTTGATGTGAAAGAGAAACCAGGGATCTATGTGGGTGAGCCTGTTTACTTCCTCTATGGTCATACCCCTGGCAAACGCCTCTCTTATGTAAAAGAGTCGTTTTGAGTTGGCAGTGATGAGCTTTTCATTGAGCTCCGAGTCGTCCACCTGGGTCTCTTCGGGCCAGGGCTTGTCAAGCCCCAGGCCGTATCGGCTGATTTCAAGGGAGCGGATGGCCTTGTTCAATGCCTCCTTGAAGGTGCGGCCTATGGCCATGGTCTCTCCCACCGACTTCATGGATGTGGTGAGATAGTCCTCGGCACCGGGGAATTTTTCAAAGGCCCACCTGGGCACCTTTACCACGCAGTAGTCAATGGTGGGCTCAAAAGAGGCCTTTGTTTCCCGGGTGATGTCATTTGCAAGCTCATCCAGGGTATAGCCCACCGCAAGCTTTGCCGCTATTTTTGCAATGGGAAACCCGGTGGCCTTGGAGGCAAGGGCAGAGGAGCGCGATACCCTGGGGTTCATCTCAATCACCACCATCTCTCCCGTGTCGGGATGAATGGCAAACTGGATGTTAGACCCGCCTGTTTCCACACCTATTTCCCGAATGATTGCAATGGCCGAATCCCGCATGTCTTGGTATTCCCGATCGGTGAGGGTCTGGGCAGGGGCTACAGTGATGCTGTCACCAGTATGAATTCCCATGGGATCAAAGTTTTCAATGGAGCAGATAATCACCACATTGTCCTTGAAATCCCGCATTACCTCCAACTCATACTCTTTCCACCCAATGAGGGATTCCTCAAGGATCACCTCATTTATCATACTGGCCTCAAGCCCTGCCTTGGCCAGCAGTTCCAACTCCTCGCGATTGTAAGCAATGCCGCTGCCCGTCCCCCCCAGGGTGAAGCTGGGCCTGATAATAATGGGGAAACCGAGGGCCTCTGGAGCCTTTTTTACATCCTCCATACTTCTCGCAATGATGTTCTTGGGCACCCGTAGCCCAATGGAGGCCATGGCGTCGCGGAATCGTTCCCGGTCCTCGGCCTTCTGGATTACAGGAATGGAGGCACCTATCAGTTCCACAGAAAATTTTTCAAGCACCCCGGTCTCGGCAACCTTTACCGCATTGTTCAGCGCGGTCTGCCCTCCGAGGGTCGGGAGGATGGCATCAGGCCTTTCCTTTTCGACAACCTTGGCCACGAACTCTGGGGTGATGGGCTCAATATAGGTTCGGTGAGCCATCTCAGGGTCGGTCATGATGGTGGCCGGATTACTGTTGATGAGCACCACTTCGAAGCCCTCTTCCCGCAAGGCCTTGCATGCCTGGGTGCCAGAATAGTCAAATTCACAAGCTTGTCCTATCACTATGGGCCCGGAGCCAATGATCATTATTTTTTTAAGATCAGTTCTTTTTGGCATTTTGATTCCTTACCCATTATTGTTTGTCGTACAACTACTGTATGGGAGCACACTCATACGGAACCGCCAAGGTCGTTGACACCACTTTAGGGGCTCGCCGAGCCGAATTCTTTTTCCATTAGACCCACGAATCGTTCGAATAGATAGCTGGCATCATGGGGGCCGGGGGCTGCCTCTGGATGGTACTGGACAGAGAAGAGCGGGAGTTTCTTGTGGGCCAGGCCCTCAAGGGTGTTGTCATTCAGATTTATATGGCTCAGCTCCAGGTCCCGCTCTGCCAAGGATTTCATGTCCACGCAAAAGCCATGGTTCTGGGAAGTGATTTCCACCTTGCCTGTAGAGAGATCCTTTACAGGTTGGTTGGCACCCCGGTGGCCGAACTTTAGCTTGAAGGTCCGGCCCTCCAGTGCAAGGCCTATCAGTTGGTGGCCGAGACATATGCCAAAGGTGGGCCTTTTATGGAGCTCCTCCCTTAAGGTATCCACGGCATAGGTCACCGCTGCAGGGTCCCCGGGGCCGTTACTCAGAAAGAGCCCATGGGGTTCCAGACGGTCGATTTGATCAGGCCTAACCTCTGCTGGAAGCACAACTACGAGGCAACCGGCCCTTTCCAACTGCCTCAGTATGTTGAATTTTACCCCATAGTCTATGGCCACCACCCTCCACTTCCCTGGTGCATCCGGCCATTGAAAGTCCTCCAACGAGGTCGTAATCGGTACCTTTTTGCCTCCCATCCACAGGAAAGGCTCCCGGGAGGTAACCTCTCGCACCAGGTCTCTTCCCACCATGTCAGGGGCGGCCTTGGCCTTTTCCACCAAGGAGTCGGGATCAAGGTCAATGGTGGATACCGCCCCCCTCATGGCCCCCGCAAGCCTTATGTGACGGGTCAAGGCCCTGGTATCAATTCCCTCGATCCCGGGGACCCCTGCCTCCACCAGATAATCCCTAAGGCTTTTTTCAGCACGCCAGTTGCTGGGAAACTCCTGGTATTCTCTCATGAGAAATGCTGAAACCTGGATCCTTTCAGACTCAATGTCTTGGTGGTTGATTCCGTAGTTGCCAATGAGGGGATAGGTCATGGTGACCATCTGGCCGCAGTAGGACGGATCTGTGAGTATTTCTTGGTAGCCGCTCATGGAGGTGTTAAAGACTACTTCGCCCACCACCTCTGCAGGTCCTGTAAAAGACCACCCCTCAAAGATTCTGCCGTCTTCCAGAGCCAAAATGGCCTTGATGCGCTCTTGTGGCTCCATAATTCCACCTTGTATTCTATTCAAAAAAACCGAGGCACCAATACATATGGCCCTCGGGAAGACAATGATTATCTAAAATTGAAAATATAACCAATTGCGCCGTGACACACAAACAAAATCTTTTTGCTTTGCCCCTGTAAAAAGGGTTAATAGAAAAAAATATTGTTCCGCACCGGACTTTTCACTATAATGATTGCAAATAGTTAAGGGGGGATGAAAAGAATAGGGCAAGGTCGTAAACGGTTTGGGTGAGCCTTCACCATCCGATCTGATTTTTCCGGTTGGTTTTCTAGGTCGGCGCTGATTGCCTCTCGAGATCCTGCCCTTCCTGGCCCGGCAGCAGGTAGGTATCCACAAAAATGAGTTTTTTCAAAAAAGAGGCCGGAATTGGACCGCCGGATATGCTCCAATTCCGGCTCATCTTTGGAATCTCGCGGGGCGGTTTCCAGAGTCCCCCCTGGCTAATAATCATAAGTGTTAGAACTAGTTTTAAGGGAGGATTAAGAGCATGTGCCGTCTGGTGGCAATAACCAGTGATACCCCGGTTTCTCCCATGACCGCGCTTGAGGCCTTGGATGTGATGAGGGAGGGGCATGACGGCTCTGGCGTGGGATTGCTATTGAGGGACCTGGGCGGCCCGTTTGAGGAGATGAAGGACGCCCCTATTCTGTCTGGCATATTCACCGAGGAAGGTATTAAGCGACTTGACGAGTTCATGATGAACCTGGGGTTTCTTACCAAATACAAGCTGAGCTTTAAAGTCTCTGGCTCTCCTCCTCCAGGCACCCCTGAAAGGGATGTGTATCTTATCAGGGCCTATGAGTACCCAAAGGAATGGGAGCCTCTGTCACAGGAGGAAAAAGAAAATAGGTTGACCCTGGTAAGGGTAAAAATCCGCCAGATGGGCTTTGAAAAAAAGGACATGATAGTCTTTTCATTTTGGCCTGATACCATCATGATCAAAGAGATCGGGGACCCCCTGGCAGTGGGGACCTATTTGGGGCTGGACAAGAAGGAACTGGGTGCAAGGATCATATTGGCCCAAGGTCGTCAGAACACAAATTATTCCATAGACCTTTACGCCTGCCACCCATTTTTTATCCAGGGCTTTTCAACCATGACCAACGGTGAGAACACCGCCTTTGTTCCCATCCGCGAATACTTGATGAGCAGGGGTGAACCTGGTTACATGGGATTTTTCTCCGACTCTGAGGTGTTTGTATTTATACTCCACTATGTTTACAAACACCTGGGGTTGGATGTTACGGCCTACAAGCACATCATTACCCCGTTGCAGGACCAAGACCTGGAAGGACATCCAAACGGCGACCTGCTCAAACAACTGAAGAGGACCTGTCGCAGATTGATAATCGATGGCCCCAACTGCGTTATAGGGGTCACGCCAGATAACACCATGTTCATGGTCCAGGACCGCAAGAAACTCAGGCCTGGTGTGGTGGGCGGCAGGCCTGGGATGTATGTGTTTTGCTCTGAGATGTGTGGTCTCGATTTTCTGGTGCCAGATCGCGACAAGAAGAGCGACTTTCAGCCCATGTACACTGACACGGTCCTGGTGGGGCCGGAACGCAGGGAGGTGAAGTTATGTCGGCAAACGGATCCATTACACCTTCCACACTGAGCAAGAAAGACCTTCCTTGGCAGATAGCCTGGGACAGGGAAAAATGCACTTTGTGCGGGAGGTGTACAGCGGTTTGCCCTATGCGAGCCATTGAGCTAGGAGTGTTCAGGAGGAGGATCCTGGAGGTGGACCCTACCTCCAATGTCCAACCGGGAAATGTTTACAAGGTTTTTTACGGGATAAGGCAGAGGACAGACCCGGCCCATTACTGTGTGGGGTGTGCCATGTGCACCATGGTGTGCCCAAATGAGGCGATAGTTCCTTTGGCTTCCGACGAAGTGGACAAACTCCGTTTTCACATTGACCAGCGAGGCGAACCACTACGCCGCGGGGGGAGGCGCAATGTACCCCAGGGGGTACTTGACAGGATAAAATTCATCCGTATCTCCATGCTCACCGACCCCGCCCTTGATGCCGGGCGCCACGAATTCGAGCTTCGAACCCTGCTTGGACGGGTTTTGCCGCCGGAGAAGAATCTCCAGTTTATTAGAGATAACGGGTGGATCCCGCCTGTGCGCGAGATCTACCCCCTGATCATTGGGGGAATGTCTTTCGGGGCCCTCTCTCCCACCATGTGGGAGGGGCTCCAGATGGGGGTGGCATACCTGAACGAGGAGTGCGGCATGCCTGTGCGCATGTGTACGGGCGAAGGGGGCTGTCCCCCGAGGTTGCTCAGGTCGCGTTTCCTCAGATACGTGATCCTTCAGATCGCAAGCGGCTATTTTGGATGGGACGAGATCATAAGGGCCATCCCTGAGATGAAGGTGGACCCCTGTGCGGTGGAGATAAAATATGGCCAGGGTGCAAAGCCGGGGGACGGGGGGCTTCTCATGTGGCACAAGGTGAACAAGCTGATTGCCGCCATCCGCGGGGTGCCTGTGGGTGTGAGCCTTCCATCTCCTCCCACCCATCAGACCAAATATTCCATTGAAGAGGCCGTGGCCAAGATGATCCAATCCATGTACATGGCCTGGGGGTTCAGGGTCCCTGTTTATCCAAAGATCTCTGGGACTTCCACGGCCTTAGCAGTCCTAAACAACCTCACCCGAAACTCCTACGCTGCCGGCATGGCGGTGGATGGCGAGGATGGGGGAACAGGGGCCGCATACAATGTGTCCATGGACCACATGGGTTATCCCATTGCAAGCTGTATCAGAGACTGCTACCTGAATCTGGTGGCCGTGGGCCAGCAGAATGAGATACCCCTGTTTGCGGCAGGAGGCGTGGGTAAGAACGGCAACCTGGCTGCAAACACAGCGGCACTGATCATGCTGGGGGCAAGTGGTGTGCAGATCGGAAAATACATCATGCAGGCCGCAGCGGGCTGTGTGGGCTCTGAGCGGAGGAGATGCAACATCTGCAACATAGGGTTGTGTCCCAAAGGGATTACATCCCAGGATCCGCGCCTGTACAGGCGCTTGGACCCTGAAGATGTGGCCCAGCGCGTGGTGGACGTATTTCTCAGCTTTGACATGGAATTGAGAAAGATACTAGCCCCCCTTGGCAGATCCACCTCTCTGCCCATTGGCATGTCTGATGCCATCGGGATTGACGACAAGGCAGCGGCGGATAGGTTGAAGATAAGCTATGTGGTTTAACTCAATTTGGCTAGGCAGGTGGGAATTACATGGCTGAAATCCAGGAGTTTTACAAGATAAGCGGCATGGAAAACGGCAGGCGCCTGGAGAGCCGGGTGCTGGAAGAAAGGATTCAATCCGCGGTAAGGGCCGGCCATCGCTTGATCCATGTGGAGGCCTATGGCCAGCACGGCATTGGAGGCAGGCTATGGAGTGCCGGTGATGGATCGGTGATGGTAAAGGTGACGGGCCACCCTGGTCAGCGCCTGGGATCCATGGGCTTTCCCAACACGGTGATAGAGGTAATGGGCCCGGCCTCAGACGATGTGGGCTGGTTGAATACCGGGGCCAAGATCATTATCCACGGCAATGCCACAAACGGAGTGGCCAACGCCATGGCCCAGGGCAAGATTTTTGTCGCAGGTAACATCGGGGCCAGGGGCATGACCATGACCAAGCATAATCCCAGGTTCCAACCCCCAGAGCTGTGGATCCTTGGCTCTGTTGGAGACTACTTTGGAGAGTTCATGGCAGGGGGTGTGGCAGTGATCTGCGGCCACGACCCACAAACCCCTGACAATGTCCTGGGCTACAGGCCCCTGGTGGGAATGGTAGGGGGCAAGGTATTTTTCAGGGGCAAACACAAAGGCTTCAGCGAGACTGATGCCAAGATGGTCCCATTGGGAGAAGAGGACTGGAACTGGCTCAAGCAGGGGATGGAGGAGTTCCTCTCGGCCATTGACCGGTTGGATCTGGTCCACGAGCTCCTCCAGCCAGAGCAGTGGCGGTTGATAGTTGCCCGAAAGCCCGGCGAGAAATGGCAACGCGGCCGAATGAGCATGTCTGCCTTCCGCAAAGAGGTGTGGGACAAGGAGCTTGGCCCAGGAGGCATGCTGGGGGACCTGATGGAGCCCCAGGAGACACCTATCCCAGTGATAACCACCGGGGAGCTTCGAAGATATGTCCCGGTATGGGAAAACCGCAAATATGCCCCCCCATGCCAGGACGCCTGCCCCACTGGAATTCCTGTGCGCGAGAGGTGGACCCTGGTAAGGGATGGAAAGACTCAAGAGGCCATCGACCTGGCCCTGGAGTACACACCCTTTCCAGCCACGGTATGCGGATACCTCTGCCCCAATATCTGCATGAGTGCATGCACCCGCCAGCAGGGCATGATGCCTTCAGTGGACATCACCATGCTTGGCAAGGCCAGCATTGACGCCAGGGTTCCCGAGTTCCCACCCCTTTCGGGCAAGAAGGTGGCCGTGATAGGTGGCGGGCCTGCGGGGATATCTGTGGCATGGCAACTGCGCCGGGCAGGCCACGAGGCCGTGATCTACGACATGGCAAAGAGGTTGGGGGGAAAGCTCTCCACCGTCATTCCGGATGCCAGGATTCCAAGAGAGGTGTTGGAAAAGGAGATCCGGCGGGCTGAAGAGATCATCCCGCACGTCCACCTGAATCGCAGGCTTTCCCGTGAAGACATCGAAAAGCTCAAGGAAGACTATGACATCATTGTCTTGGCCACTGGTGCCCAGATCCCAAAGCTGCTCCCAGTGCCTGGCAGGGAGCGTCTCATACCTGCTAACCAGTTCCTCACAAAGGCCAAGAAGGGTGAAATTCAACCAGGTCAAAGAGTGGTGATAGTGGGTGCTGGAAACGTGGGCTGTGATGTCGCCGTTGAGGCCCATCGCCTGGGGGCCAAGAGCATTACCCTTATCGATATTCAGAAACCTGCTTCCTTTGGAAAGGAGAGGGCCCATGCCGAGGCAATCGGGGCGAAATTCCGCTGGCCCTGCTTCACTCGCGAGGTGACGGCAAAGGGCGTGGTGCTCTCTGATGGTGAACTCCTGGAGGCCGATACCGTGGTGATAGCCATCGGAGATGTGCCGGACACCAGTTTTCTCCCTGAATCGGTGAAGACCGAAGGTGGGTTCGTGGTGGTCAACTATTACTACCAAACCACAGATCCTCAGATATTTGCCATCGGTGACATTGTGCGTCCCGGGCTGTTGACCGACGCCATTGGGGCAGGCAGGAGGGCGGCAGCGGCCATAGCCGATATCCTGGATGGCAAGATAACCCCTGAGGCCCTTTCCCGGTTGTCCCCATTGGAAAAGGAACCCGAATTGGTGGAGTCTCGCCTGAGCGAGTTCGTGGATCTTCCACCGGTCATCGAGCGTGGGCGTGTGACCCTGGAATACTTTGACCCCAGGATCTGTTCCTTTTCTGGGATAGATGAATGCGGTATCTCCTGCTCCTCTTGCGGCGCCTGCAAGGACTGCGGGCTGTGCGTTGAGATTTGTCCCCAGGTGGCCATCTGGAGGAAGGAACTGGGCGATGGCCAATGGGAATATGTGGTTCAGCCGGATCGATGCATAGGGTGCGGCTTTTGTGCGGCGGCATGTCCGTGCGGTATCTGGGCTCTTGTGCCTAATGAGCCCTTGTAGGAAGTTTTGTCTATAAACCAGGTAGGCCGACCACTCCCGCAGGGGGCTATCTTATATACCTGCTGAACAAGGTCCTTATCCTGTGGGTGCTGGCCTGTATCTTCTCTGACAACTGCTCCTTGGTGCCTTCAACACCCAAGAGCCTTTTGGAAAGTGCCTCCATCTCTTCGGAGGTGGGGGGCAGGTAATGGATTTGCCTGTCTTCCATTATCTGGAGGAAGTGTTCGATCCTTCGAAGAAAGATATAGTCCTCTGAGAGGGCTGTGGCCTCTTGTTTTTCAAGGATGCCACTGGAGGCCAATTTGTCCAGGGCCAGTAAAGTGTTCTGCTCCAGAAGCTCAGGGTATTGGTAGAGGTGGGCAAGCTGGAGGCCCTGGACCAGGAACTCCACATCCCGTATGCCCCCAAGTCCTGTCTTTACGTCAAAGGTGCGGGTAAGAGACTCACTAATTGCCTTTTGACTCTTTTCCCTCATCTGTTTTATGCCTTCAAAGATCTGCCTTGGCTCACGTTTTTGGACCAGGACTTCTTTCATTTTTCGCATAATTTCATCTCCGAGCCCTTGTGACCCGGCTATGGGCCGCATCTTCAGGGCCGCCTGGACCTCCCACAAGGATGCATGCTTGGCATAATAGTCCACCAGCCAGGAAGTTCTCTGGACCAGTTCTCCGGCCTGCCCAAAGGGACGTAATCTGAGATCCACCCTGTAACAATACCCCTCTTGGGTGTGGGATGAGAGGTCTGCCCTCAAGTTCTCTGCTGTGCGCCTGGCCCATAGCCTTTGGAGTTCTTGGTCTTTACCACTGCTTGGCTCGTAGACTATTATGAGGTCTATATCAGAGCTATAGTTCAGTTCGTGGCCTCCCAATTTACCAAGGGCAAACACACATAGATCTGTGGCCCCGTCCTGGCCCACCTTTGCCATGACCCCTTTTAGTGCCGTTTCCAGTATTGTCTCCGCCAGCATGGATAGCTCTTCCATGATTATCCTGACCGGGATTTTGAGGTACATATCCCTTATACCCACGCGCAATATTTCCCGTCTCCTGAGCCGTCGCATCCTGTTCAACCACTCGTGGAAGTCGCCCGAGCTCTCAAGGGCTTTGGTCAGTTCATCTCGAAGGGCTTGGTGGTCCCTGATCTCATGGAGTAACTCGGGCGTGGTCACCCAGTCCAGATAACCCGGGTGGCGCACAAGGGTGTCTGAGAGAAACTGGCTAGAGGAGAAGATGTTTAACATGATTTCGAGTCGCATGGGCTGGGAGAGTAAGAGCCCGTAATGAAACTCGGGACTGACCAAGGAATTGATGAACCGCTCCCAGTTGTTGAGTGCCATATCAGGGTCTGGGGTTCGGGACAGCACATCTAGGGCCACCACGGCCAGTTTGGCAAAGGTCTCCTGGCGGGTGCCTTTCCCTGCAAGCCTCTTCAGGTTGGCATAGGCCCGTTCAGGGTCCTGGAAGCCCGCACTTTTCAAGACCGAATGGAGCATCTCGCTGGATGGGGCATCTGACAGTATGAGATCAGCCACGGTTCCGTGGCCAGGACCAGGGACGGCCTCTCGGCCAAAATGCTGCTCAAAGAAGGCCCTCACAGCAGCAGTGTGGGCCTCAAAATCCATCAACAGTTGCTGGGAAGGGCTGAACCCTCCCCCCTCCCTGTATCCCATCCTCCTTGCCAGATGGTTCAGTTCGTCACTATCAGGGGCAGGAAAGAAAAGATCCTTTGCAGACCCCCTCAACATCCGCATGCAGTTTATGAGGTCACGCAGGAACCAGTATGCCTTAAGGAGCCGGTTTGTCTCTTTAGGAGATAGCACTTCCAGATCAGCCAGTGCGTGAAGGGCTTCATGGAGCAAAGGGGTTCGGAGCGCAGGAGTCTTATGGCCGTGGAGGACCTGGAGTATCTGGACGCCGTATTCCAGGTCCACCAGGCCCCCCGGGCTGAATTTTGCGTTTGGCCTTGGCCCAGGGACCTTTTCCCGGTATTGCCTCTCCCTCAGCTCCAGGATCTCTTGGGGATTGATGGCCCCTTTACTAAAATAGATCATCTCATCCCTGAGGCGCTCCACTTGATGGGTAAAGGCCCTGTCACCGGCAATGCCCCTCATCCTCACCAGGGAGAGGCGTTCATAGGAATGGGCCTTCCCTCCAGGGCCATAATATCTGCAAAAGTTTTCCAGGCTGCAGGCAAGCGGCCCGGAATCTCCGTAGGGCCGGAGCCTAAGGTCCACATGGAATATGCCCTCCCTCTTTGCCTTTATGATGTTCTTGATTCCCTTTACCAGTTTGTCGAAGAACTCCGAATTGGTGATGGGTTCAGGGCCAGCGGTATTTCCGGCATCGCTGTAGATGAACAACAGCTCAATATCAGACGCATAGCCCAGGGCCGCTCCCCCCAGCTTTCCCAGGCCCATGACGGCGAATCTTGCCTGAAGCCCCCCCACTGTAACGGGAAAACCATGGCGCTCCACCAGGCTTGCGTAAACAATCTCGGTGGCTGCTGTGACAACGGCCTCGGCCAGTGCAGTCAGGCTCCGGGAGAGGGATTCAAATCCCATGTCAGGATTCAAGATGTGATCAAGGTCGATGAGGAAGATCTCCCGATCCTTGAATTCATTCAGCCTTTGTGCCTGCTCATCAAAGGATTGGGCCCCCTTTAGGGCCTCATACAATTTGAGGCGCAACCTCTCGGGAGGGGTGCTGAGGCGCTTGGGCCTGATATGAGGCCTCAACATGGGGATAAGGGTCTCGTAGTTGAGCCTGATAAAATCTTCCCAGAGAAAGTCACTGGCCCCAAGCAGCTTTGCCAGGCTTTCGAGGGTCAAGGGATTGGCCAATATGTCAGCCCACTCGGATTTGAACGGGGACCTTACAATATCGTCCAGTATGTAATCGAATCGTGACAGTGCATTGTAAGGGTCAGGGGCCTTGCTTAGGAAATGTGTGAACTGTTTTGTAAGCAAGGCACAGAACTTTATCCTGTCAAGTAACTCGGGATCCTTGATCTTTCTTCCCTTGGCATCCAGGAGATCTATGTCGTCTTCCACCCTGTTTCCCACGGTGCGGATCCTGACCCTCTCTATGGAGACCCCTTGCATGGACAGGGCATTGGTGAGAGAGTAGAGGAAGGCGGGTGTATCTTCGGCCACCACCTCGAGTCTTGTATAGGGGGTGCTGTGGTTGTCCACTCTGATCTCCACGGGATAGAGGTCGGGGGGCATCTGGCGGGACAGTAAGTCCAGGCGCTTTACTACCAGTTCATTTACATGGTGTCTTGCCTCCTTCAGGGCCTCTTGGCCCCCCTTTTCAAGGAGACCGAGCACATAATCCAAGTGCCCCCAGAGTTCTGATAGCCAGTTGTCAAAAGAGAGAGTTGAATCAATCCTTCCCTCGAAGTGATCAACGATTCGGCGCCTCAGGGAATGGGCACCTTTCTGCCTCCTGTAAGTAAAGATGTCCCCTGAGTGTATTTCATATCCAACACCTGCAAGGATCCCTGTTATGAGGGAGAACTCGTGTGGATAGTCAAATGCCAGCACCGTAATGGAAGCCAAGGAATTTTTCTTTTTTACAATGATTTCAACCGGATTTTCAGGCTCCAGGGAGGCCAAGATCTTGATGTGGTCACGGATTTCTCCGAGACTAAATATATCAAAATAAGCTGGGTCCAGCAGCTCCAGGTGGGCCTTTCCAAGGGAAATATGGTGCTCCTCCAGGTCTTTTAGCAATACATCCATGTTTGGGTTCACTAAGGTTCCTCCAAGGTCAACCATATAGGCCAGTATAACAAAAAGGGAACCCTTTCTGTAAGGGCTCCCTTTTTGAGAGCTGGGGTGTTGGGTGTCTTTTATATGTCGTAATAGAGTGCAAACTCCCAGGGGTGAGGCCTTAGTTCCACGGCCTGGACCTCGTTTGTCATCTTGTAGGATATCCAGGTCTCGATCACATCCGATGTGAACACATCGCCCTTGAGCAGATACTCATGGTCTTCTCTCAAGGCATTTAAGGCCTCCCTGAGAGAGCCGGGTGTGTGAGGAACCTTTGCCAATTCTTCTGGTGGCAGGTCATAGATGTCTTTGTCAAGGGGCTCGCCAGGGTCTATCTTGTTCTGAATCCCGTCGATTACAGCCATCAGCATTGCTGAAAACGCCAGGTAGGGATTGCAACTGGGATCAGGGCACCTGAACTCAATCCTCTTGGCCTTTGGCGAGGTTGAGTAAAGTGGTATCCTTACCGCAGCACTCCTGTTTCTTCTGGAGTAGGCGAGATTCACCGGGGCCTCGAATCCGGGAACCAGCCTCTTATAGCTGTTGGTGGTGGGGCTGGTGAATGCCAGAAGGGAGGGGGCATGTCTCAGGAGCCCGCCTATGGCCCACATGGCCACCTCTGAGAGCCCTGCGTAACCATCCCCTGCAAACAGGTTCTCACCCTCTTTCCAGATGGACACATGGACATGCATGCCTGTGCCGTTGTCATTGAACAGGGG
>JALVMN010000126.1 GCA_027027005.1 Desulfobacterales bacterium
GACCAACTCGTGGCGCCCAACAAAACCCATCGTGATAACTGCATCAATCCCTTCGTACTTTAGAAGCTCCTCAACAGCCACCACCGGCACCTCGAGGTCCCTGGTGCCCACCAGATCCACAGGATTTCCCTTACTCCAAAAGGGGGGCAGATACCTGCCAATGCTTTCTATGGCATTTTCAGGGATGGACGGGACCACCAGTCCGTTTTCATTGCATTTGTCTGAGGTGACTACGCCCCATCCCCCGCCAAGGGTTACTATCCCCACCCGGTTTCCGCGGGGCAAGGGGATGGATGAAAAGCCTGCCGAAAGATTCAGGAGCTCTCCTGGGGCATCCACGCTGATGATCCCGGCCTGCCTGCATGCAGCCTCAAAGATGAGGAATTCTCCTCCCATGGCACCGGTGTGGGAGGCCGCCGCCGAGATCCCTGCCTCTGTTCGCCCGCCCTTTAGCAATATGATGGGCTTTTGCCTGTTCACCCTGGCAGCCACTTCCAGGAATCTACGGCCATTGCCCACATTTTCCAAGTACAGCATGATCGTTTGTGTGTGTGGATCATTGGCCAGGTATTCCAGGTAATCAGGACACTTCAACATGGCCTCATTACCAGAACCCACAAACAAGGAGATCCCGATTCCCTGCTGACGTGCCCAGTGGATCAATTGATTCCCCATGTTTCCTGACTGGGAGATAAAGGCCACGGAACCAGGCCCGGGCCTGGAGTGAACCCCTGTTGAAAACAGCCCTGCATATGGCGAGATGATCCCCATGGTATTGGGTCCGATGAGCTTGATTCCGTACTGCCTGCAAATGGAGACAATTTTCTCCTCCAGTTCTTTCCCAGCATTATCTGTCTCGCTGAATCCGGAGCTTATCACCACCGCACCTTTGACGCCCTTTTTCCCGCCCTGGTCCAGGACCTCCGCAACGGCCTTGGCGGGCACGGTGATGAATACCAGGTCAACGGGTTCCTCGACATCTGTGAGGCTCTTGTAAGCCCTAAGCCCGCAAATGCTCTTCTCCCTTGGATTGACGGGATATATGCCCCCTTTGAATCCCCCTCCAATAATATTGGTGAGTATCATCTGACCCCATTTGCCAAATTTGGACGAGGCCCCTACTACTGCCACAGATCTTGGATGAAACACCTCATGGAGTTGGGCAAAATCGTCGGATGCCAAGCCCTCCATAGACGCTTTCCTTAGCTCCATAACCGGTCCTCTCAGCGAACTGCCTTTCGTTCCTTACCCACCACAAGCCCATTCTTGAAATTAACCACATGGCCTTGAGGATAAAAATAGTGCACGGTCCATCTTCTCTTGGGCCTCCTCTCCATTTTTACCCTAATCGGCTTTCCCAAAAGGTCCAGGACCTCCTCCTCTGTCATCCCCTTTTGGATTTTTTCAAAGTTTTCCCTCCTGAACTCTATATCGGCCCAGGGTTCCATCTGCTCTTCTGTAAGGGGCTGCCTGAGCCTTTGGAGGCCCGTCCTTTCTACTGGCCTCTCTCCGGCCAAAAGGAGTGAGGTAGAGCAAAAGATTGAAACGATCGTTAGGATTGAGATAAGAGTCGGTAGAGTTTTCATCCCTGTCTCCATTGTGGTAATTTAATATTTGTTCAGGAGACTTGTATAAGTCAGCAGGGATTATAACACATTCCCCCAAAGATCTAAGGAATTTATTCCAATAGGGAATTGAATCGCTACAGGGACTACAACAGCTATCTGAGGGAGCTATT
>JALVMN010000127.1 GCA_027027005.1 Desulfobacterales bacterium
AAACGGCGAAAAACGCTTTGTGGTGGGGGCCCAGGACAGCGACTGGTTTCTGGTCTATGCCAAGACAGCGCCGGAGGCCCATCCTCACGAATCCATGAGTTGTTTCATAGTGGAAAGGGGGATGGGGGTGGAAGTCCAAAACATTTATACCCTGTTGGGCACGAGAGGTGGGGGGACAGGCAGGCTGGTTTTCCGCGATGTCAGGGTGCCGGCCGAAAACCTGGTGGGTGAGCTGAATGGGGCCTATTCCATATTCAACAAGATGATGGTGCCTGAAAGACTCACAAGCGGGGCGGGTGCAGTGGGGCTTGGTAGGGCGGCCCTGGAGGTGGCTGCCCGATACTCCACACGAAGAAAGGCATTCGGCAAGACCATCAACAACTTCCAGGCCGTGAGCTTCAAGGTGGCCGATTCCGTGGCACTGCTGGATGCCGCCCGTTCACTGGTCTATACGGCCGCACGCCGAGTGGATTCAGGCGGGGATGCCCGAAGGCTCGTCTCAGAGGCCAAGAAGGTTGCCACAGAAGCGGCATGGGAGGTCATAAACAATGCCATGCAGATAATGGGTGGTATCGGCTATACCACTATCTATCCCATAGAGAGATTCCTGAGGGATTGTCGCCTGGCAATGATCTGGACCGGCACCAATGAGATAATGAACCTCCTCATACAGCACGAGTATTACAAGGAACTCAGAGGAAAGGGCCAAGAAGCTAGGGATGTGGAACAGGACGCACTCACCCCTCAAGAAGAGGAAAAGCATTACGGGGATTAAAGTGACTTATTGCTTACATCAAATCATCCCAGCCCTGGGATTTACTTGACGAGAGGCAGTACCTGCCTGAAGGTGTCCGTGCCTGCCTTTTTTAGCAGCTCGAACATCACCATCTCGGTGGTGCTGATGACAGCCCCTGCCCGCTCCATCCTCCTGAGACCCGCCTCCTTGTTAAAGGGAAACCTAGAATCCACCGCATCCATCACCACATGGATGTTATAGTGGGTAACGCCCTGCAGGACCGTCTGCATCACACAGATGTGGGTTTCAATCCCTGTTACCACAAGGGTGGAGCGGCCCATGGAACCCAGCCTTTCTTCGAAGCCGGGTGCCCCGAAGCAATTGAAGTCCAGTTTGGTGATGGGCTCTAGATCTTCGGGCAACTCTTCGCGGATGGGCGAAACGGTTGGGCCCAGCTTTTCTTGCTCTGTCACTAGGATGGGTAGCCCCATGATCTGCCAGAATTTTACGAGCTTTACGGTCTCCCTTATCAATCCTTCCGGGTCGTGCATCACAGGCACCAGGCGCTCCTGAATGTCTATTACCAAGAGCAGCGCATCCTCTGGATTTATCAAGCCAGCGGCCCTCTCCTTTTCTCCTGAAGCCATTCTAACATTCCCCCCTTCCATATTATTCCTCATGATGAGCTTTTCCTTCTCCTCAATTACCAACGAGTGATCCGATTATGGGTCTAAAGGGTCGTGCTGTCAATAAAAGGGAACCATTTTGACAAACCATCAGGGCTCTGTTAATGTGTCGTGCTACAAAATGACCGATTGAGCCCTCTTAGGGCCTTGAATTCTGAAGCTGGAACGGGAGAGGGGCAGGTACTTTTATTGGCTGAGCGGATTTGATGAGACGAATAGTATTTTTAAGGGAAAAGGATAAAGAAAGATACCTGAGAGTTGTGGAGCCCTTGGGGAACCTGTTTGCAAGGCTCGGGGTGCACCCCAACATCCTGT
>JALVMN010000128.1 GCA_027027005.1 Desulfobacterales bacterium
CTGCCGAGGCCCTTATGGCCTTTGGCAGATAGGGGTTGGCTGCTTCAGAGAGAAGCACCACCCTTCTTACCCCAAATGCCCAGGCTGATCTAACGGCAGCGCCTACATTAAGAGGATCCTGAAAAGGAATGCACAGCGTGCAACCCTCACCAGGCTCATCCATTGCCCAGTTCTCAAGCGCCCTTGCCTGTACCACCAGTAACGGATAGTCGGTGCCAAGAAAGTCGAGCCTTTTGAAGAGTCCAGGGGCAAGATAATAGAGGCCTTGGTCACCACGCCCCAAAAAACTCGAGAGGTCGTGATCCTTCGTGAAGACGATGGCCTCGCATATCTCAGGGGTCTTTCTCAGGAGTTCTGCTACAAGCCTTTCCCCGGAAACTATCGCCTTCCCGTATTTTCTTATCCCCTTGGCCTTCTCTAGGCTCAGGAGTTCTTTGAACAACGGATTTGAGGGGCTCTTTATTTCCCTTACCATTCCAACAAGAAGGCCGCCTTATTGGGCCTGCTCTTTAGCCAGCTGTTCCTTTGCCCTCAGTTTCAGCCTTTTTCTCCTTCTCCTCCTCCGGCGTTCTAGCTCTCGTCTTCTTTCGATCTTCTTGTGTCTTGCCATGGTCTCCTCTCGAATCGTTAACTTAGCTATCTAGTCCCAGGAATTGCTCTCATCAACGCTAAAATCCTTGCTTCTTTCGCTCTTCCAGCCATGCCTCCTTCTCAAGGTCAGGCACCCGCTTGGTGCCGTAAAAAAAGAGGAATAGCTGGGAGTATCTCTCCATGAGGTTCCTTTCCTCAAAGGCCTCTTCGAGAGTAAGCCTGTCTTTGAGGTCATAAAAGTCCTTGAGCCTTAGAAAGATTTCCCGGGCCGTATCCAACCTCCTCTGCCTCAATCTGTCAACCCTTGAGACAACCTCCAGAAGGGCTAGCAGGGGTTTCATGTATTGGCCGAGCATGCTGTAGTTGTAATAATATACATTCCTCTGCTCTCGGTACTGGGGTGGGGCGAACTTCTCTATCCTTTCCACAAGGAGGGCCACCTCCTCAGGGTATTGGGTCTCCTTGGGTCCGTTTCGCCTACCAAATGGATTCCATATCTTCATGCCTACCACTCTCCCAACGCCAAATGGCCAAAAGACTATCTCACAATCGGCTTGTTTTTTCAATAACACTCCTTTATGTAAAGAATAGCATTGGATGTGCCGAATAACAAAACAGCTCTTCTTGGCATTGGATATTGTATTGACATAGGTCCTGAAAAAGACTAAAAATGTTTAATTAAATACTAGTATTAGGAGGGTTCCATGGGAAAAAAGGTGATAGGATTTGTTTTTGTTTCGTTCCTTGCACTGGGCCTTCTGGGCCTCAGTGGTTGCCTGGAAAGCCAGGTGCAACCCAAGGCCACTGTGGACACAGGCCTAGAACAACTCCTCCCCCCGTATAATGGGCCAAAGGCAAAGGTGGCGGTTGCCCGCTTTGAATGGAAGGTGGGAGGGTCGGGATCCAGGACCACAATCAAAGGACTTGGCATGTCTCCTATTACTGTCGAACATTCCACATACCAGGGATATGCCGATGGGTTGAGAGACATGCTCACCACCGCCCTTGTCCAGAGCAAGCGTTACAGGGTGCTTGAAAGGCAGAACCTGGATGCCCTTCAGCAAGAGATGGCTTTATCAAGACAAGGTTACACCGATAAAAGCGGTATCAAGAAGGGAGGTATCAAGGGTGCCGATC
>JALVMN010000129.1 GCA_027027005.1 Desulfobacterales bacterium
TCAGGGTACAGACCAAAGCGCTGGGGCATATACCCTATTAGATGCTTGATCGCAGCCCTGTCGCGCTCAACATCCAGGCCATGTATCAGGACTTTGCCTTTGGATGGGGGGATCATGGTAGCTATGATCCTGAGCAGGGTGGTCTTGCCTGCGCCGTCTGATCCCACAAGGCCCTTGATGGTTCCGCGAATGACATTGAAAGATGCATCCAAGACAGCAGGGAGATCGTCATAAAATCTGGATACCCCCTCGACTGATATGGCAATGTTATCCTTATTGCTGGCCAACATGGCGGGGTTATGGTCAGTCAAACCATGCATCGGCAGGCATTCCGGGTTTTAGCTCCAGGTTTGGATTCTTGATCCTTACCTTGACCAGGTAGACGAGCTTGACCCTCTCCTTGTGGGTTTGAATGATCTTGGGTGTGAATTCGGCCTCAGGGGATATATATGAAACACGGCCTTCATAGATCTTGTTTGGGAAAGTATCAGTTTTTACCTTGACCTTCTGCCCCCGCCTTACCTTGCCTATCTCGGGTTCACCTACGAAGATCTTAAGCTTCACTGTGGAAAGATCTGCCATGGACATGACTTCGCGGGCAGGGTTTACCACCTCGCCCGGTTCCACATCCCGACTGGTTATGATGCCGTCAAAGGGGGCTTTTAACTTGGTGTATTCCAGGTATAAATTGGCGAGCTTTTCGGCAGCCTGGGCTTCCCTGAGCTTTGCTTTGGCCGCCTCCAGTTCGGTGGCTGTGATATCAATCTTTTTGAGATTTCCCTTGGCCTGTTCAAAGGCTGCTTGAGCGGCTCTTAACTTTGCCCTGGCAGCCACTATGCTTTCCTTACGGTAGCCCTCCTCAAGCAGGGAGAGGGCCTCCTTAGCCTTCTGGTATTCCTTAAGGGCGGTTTTATACCGCAGCACTGCGGCATCCCGTTGACGCTCGGTGGCCGTTTTTTCCTTATATAGCCGTTCAAAGCGGATCTTGTCCTTTTTTGCATCCTCCAGCCTTAGCCTGGCTGCTTCAACTGCACGCCTTGCCTGTGCAATCTTCTGGGATCGAAAGCCTGACTCAAGCTCCCGAACCTTTGCCTTTAGGGCCGCTACTTCGGCCTGTGCCTGTTTGACTTTCTCAGGCAACACTACCCTGTAAAGCTGTAGAAGAGATTCGAGGCGTTTGACGTTGTTTTGCGCTTGTTCCACGGCAGCACGGGCCTTGTCCAGTTGCCTGAGATACTCCCGGCTGTCAAGCTCAGCCAGGACTTGGCCTTTTTTCACTGCCATGCCGTCATCAACCAGAACACGGGCGACCCGACCGCTCACCCGAAAGGCAAGGTTTGATTCCGTGGCCTCAATGGTGCCTGAATAGTATAGCTCGGCAGTCTTTTCCTTCCACTGACCGTAATATACAAAGACTACCACACCACCAAAAAGGGCGAAAAACAACACGATTATAAGGCTCTTTTTCAATTGCTATACCCCAAGCTCATGTGAATAACGCCCATATAGCATCGGTGTCCTTGATTGGCAAGTCATGGTTTGTTGCACTATGAGGAGAAGTATTCCTGTGGTAAGCAATGAAAGTAGTTCTAAGATGTGTTTCAGCCCTGTTTAAGGACTGCTGATTTGTGTTGCCTTTCTCTTGGCATCTATTTGAATCCCTCTTTTTCAGCCAGGATGTCCAGGTGAAGCGTGGCCAGATATTCCAGGTCCATGGAGGTCTCT
>JALVMN010000130.1 GCA_027027005.1 Desulfobacterales bacterium
AAGACATGGTATGAGGTGAAGTTCTCTCACCCCTTCGAAACACCACCCAAGCTATTTATGATGCCCCAGGATTCCCTGTCGGACCATGCTCTTGCTGTTAGAGCCGACAAGATAAACAAGGAAGGGTTCAAGTATCGTCTGGATCCTCAGGAGTCCGTTTCTGGAAAAGGGATCAGCCTTCCGCTGGCGTATCTCGCCATCCAATCGCCCAAGAAAGAAGGCTGGATATTCCTGGACGGTCGTAAGGAACGCTACCGTCTTGTATCGCAGGAAATAACGTCAAGGTGGCAAACAGTTGGCGTCTACGAGATACGATTGCAGGAAGAGCAGTCGGCAGACAGTGAAACAAACCATGGCAGTGAATCTGTCCATGTACTCCTTCTCAATAATGCCCTGTTCGGCCAGGTGGTCTCCTACAGAGAGGCCGATACGGTAAGCCTTAGAATGCGCAAGAAGGTAAAATAACAGTGAACGGGCTGGTAGGTTTGCTGACAGCTACATTGTTGCCCGGAGTCATTGGGTTTGCTTGGTTGCAACGTTTGTGGCGCCAAGCGCCTTTGTCGGCTCGTTTAGGTTATGGCTATCTGCTTGGGGTATTGCTAACCGTACTGATCTTACAAGCTTGGAATAGTATTGGTCAGAGGTTGAGCTTTCCTCCATTGGCACTGATTCTTGGTGGCATGGCCCTGATACCGCTGTGGTTGAAGAAGGCCCCTGACAATAGTGCTTCGTTAATAACGCCAGAGGACGTAACCTGGGTTACATGGCAGCGTGCTCTATGGTGGTTTCTATGGGTGTTGCTGGCGATCCGCTTTGGTGGATTGCTGATGGAAGTGATTTTACGGCCTCTCTATCCCTGGGATGCTTGGATGAACTGGGCGCCGAAAGCTCGCACTTGGTTTGAGCTCAAGTACCTGGCTCCCTTTGTCGAGCCTGCGAAATGGCCGGAAATGAGCCGTTCCATCGGCGCCTATACGCTAGGCAATCCAGAAGCCTCCACCTACCCACCTCTTGTACCACTCATACAGTTATGGAGTGCCTTGGGGCTTGGAGAGTGGCGGGATAATCTGATCAACCTGCCATGGTGGATGGTTGGGATGGCGTCGACGCTGGCGGTCTACGGGCAGCTACGTCTTCTGAATGTTCATCCTCTTACAAGCATGCTAGTGGTCTATCTGATTTCCAGCATGCCATATATGAACACACACATTGCCTTGGCTGGTTACGCCGATATATGGATTGCGGCTTATTATATGCTGGCGGTAATGGCGATAATCAACTGGAATATTAGTCGATCACCAATCCAATTCTGGCTGATATTGCTGTTTGCGTTGGGATGCATAATGACCAAGAAACCGGGAATGATATGGGCTGCAACGCTGATAACCGGGCTGGTTGTGGCCGGGATGCGAGGGAGATCACGTTATATAGTACCAGTGGGCATCTTCTTGGTGGTTCTGGCCGGTACGCTGGGCCTGGGAATTGAAATACCGCTGCCGGACGGTGACAGTTTGATCTTGTCCAGAGAGTTGATCCAAATTCCGGGTTTAGGGGCTTTTACATTGGAATATCATCCTGTAGTAAAGAATTTCATGGAGAATTCTCTGCTAAGGGACAATTGGCATCTCTTGGGTTGGTTGCTGGCCATCCTCATATGGCCATTCATGTTTCGTTCGCTCATGAATTGGCGCTTACTACCCGGTTTTTCGGTGGCGGCT
>JALVMN010000131.1 GCA_027027005.1 Desulfobacterales bacterium
CTTGCTCCATAAATTCGGCATGAAGAGGACCACCTCTCTAGACTGGTTTGAAACATATGAACAGGGGCGACTGAGAATCACCCTTCTGCCCTGCCACCATTGGACCATGCGGAATCCTTTCGAAGGGGCCAACACCGCGCTATGGGGCTCCTTTCTTATACAAACCGCCACAGGTCGGTGTATCTTTGTATCTGGAGATACGGCATATTTCAGCGGTTTCAGGGAATTGGGACAAGAATTTTCCATTGATCTGGCCATATTCAATCTTGGGGCCTATGAGCCCAGATGGTTCATGAAACACAGCCACCTGAATCCCCAAGAGGTGGTAAAGGCCTTCACAGACCTGAAGGCCAAACATCTCATGGTGGTTCACTGGGGCACTTTCAGGTTGGGAGATGAGCCGGTTTATCACCCACCCCTTGAGTTGAAAAGGGAGATGAAAAGAAGAGACTTACTCCACAGGCTTATTCAGCCAAGGCACGGTGAGACCATTTACCTCTAGCTTATTTATCGCCTATCCTTAATATAAAAAACCCTCACCTGCTGGGAAGAGCCGATGAGGGCCTCACAAAATCCACGCCCCTGGGTGTAGATCACAAAGTCCAGGGCAACCCTATCCTGATAGCTAGGAGATGCCTATTTACTTTACAGCCTCCTTCAAGGCCTTGCCAGGCACAAATTTGGGAACTCTCTTGGCCTTGATCTTGATGACCTCTCCGGTCTGAGGATTTCTGCCCTTCCTGGCCTTTCTTTTTTCGACCTTGAATGTGCCAAAGCCGATGAGGGTTACGGTGTCCTTCTTCTTAAGGGCCTTCTTAATGGTGTCAAAAACGCAGTCCACGGCGGCCTGTGCTTCCTTCTTGGTACCCACGACTTTTGCAACCTCATTGACCAAATCTGCCTTGTTCATTTTACCCTCCTTTCTCTATTTGGTTTCAAAAACTACCCGCCAACCAGCCACCAACGAGCGCAAAATTACCAAAACTCTTCACCATTTTCAACCATAAAACCATGAAACACTGCATTTTTATTGGCCTTAGCCCTTTATCACCCCCTTCCCCATAAAGATTAGGCACCTTCCACGGCCTTCAGATAACTCTTAATCCCAGTGTCATCGCCCAACTCCTGGGCCCTCTCCCAACTTTGGCGAGCCATGTCTATATCGCCCAGTTTGAAATGAAACAATCCCTTCAAAACATAAGCGCGCGCATGGTCAGGGTCAAGCTCTATGACCTTGTCAAAGTCCAGGATGGCCTCCCCGTACATTCGCGCCATGCCATATGCTATACCCCTGTTGTAATAATAGGGCATCTTATTGGGGGCCCCTTGGATTGCCCTCGTATAATCGTCGATGGCCTCCCTGAGCCTCCCCAACTTGAGGAGCGCATTGGCCCTGTTGTAGTAAAGGATGGGCCACTGCCCCCCGAGGGAAAGGGTTTGGTCATAGTCTCTTAGTGCTTCCTGAAACTTACCCAAGTTTGCAAGCGCAATGCCTCTCCCCAGATAGGTCCTGGGATCTTTTGGATTCAGGGATATGGATTTGGTGAAGTCCTCTACCGCCCCCTCATGGTCCTTGAGGTATTTGAGATACAGAATGCCCCTGTTTCTATAGGCTTCTTCGTAGTCATGGTCAAGCTCTATGGCCTGAGTGAAATCCTGCAATGCCTGATGAAAATCGCCCAGGTGCACAAGGGCGCTTGCCCGGTTGTTATAGGCGAGCGCATTGGATGGATCAAGCTCAACCACCCTTTCGAAGTCTTTCAACGCCTTTTCATATTCGGCCATCCTGTAGTGGCATGCACCCCTGTTGAGCATAGAAGATGCGTTGTCTTTATCCCATTTTAGTATCTCGGAGTAGAGATCTGCTGCCTGCTTGTACCGGCCTTTTGAAAAGAGCCTGGCTGCTTGTTCAAACAGCTTGGAAAGATCTGGCCTTTCAGGTTCAATCTTCTTTTCCACGACCTTTTCAGTTGGCCTGAAGGCCTCCACCTTTGCCTTGGCTATCCTAATCTCTTCCTCAAGCCTCCTGGCCTGCTGGAGGGCCTCGTCGGCCGCCCTTCTTGCCCTCTCCAGGGCTGAGAGCTTTTCCTCTATCCGCCTCATGAACTCTATGGCCTGGCCCACGCCTTCTGGGTCTGCAACAAGTCTCGCCTTGAGGTAGTAGTCTGTGCCGTCAAGTTGCTCGTCCAGTATCTCGGTTTTTAGAACCTCTTGGGCAATCTCTCTTAACTGCTCTTCTCTCAGCTTTAGGCCCGAGAGGGCCGGCTCAAGCTTCAGGTAGTTAACAAGCTCCACGATGATCATTTCTGTGAGGTTGGATAATGCACTCTCCCTGTAATCAACCTTGCTCGCAAATGCAATCAAGCCGGGCTTGTGTTCCCGCTGGAAGGTAAGGGTGCCTGCAAAAGTGGAGTTTGCACTTGCCAGATAGAAGGCAATGTTGGCCATTATGCGATGATCCGATCCCTGGCTCTCCCCATGAGGCTCCTTCATGATCTCCTCTTCTGTTCGCGTTTTGGCTTGATTCCATGCTTTTGCAGGAAATCCCTTATGGCCTCTTCCAGCACGTCGTTTATGGGACGCTCCAAGTCTATGGCCAGCTTCTTGAATTCCTTCAAGAGCTCGTTGTTTATCTGTGTGGAAAACATCTTCTTCTTTTTCATGTCATGGTCAGGTAACACATTTATTTCAATATTTCAAGCAAAAAATATATTTTTATTCATTGTTATCATTTTTTACTTTTCTTTGTATTTTTTATTTTCTTGATATATATCTATCTTTATATAAAGTAATAGCTGGCTTTACGGTTTCCGTCTGGATCGGATTTCAAATCCGCGCCTCGGGTCAGTCCTGGCCCTCCTAAAAATAGGGGCTGCACAACTCCTCTCTATATGGTATAAGCTCTGGCCCGAATTCTTTGGGGCAAGATCTCTTCATCCTCAGTGCCCAAGTTTTTTTGTCTTTTTGGAAAGGCGCTATGTCAGGGTTAATAGAGGAGCTAAAACTGCTTCTGGACCAAGGTGAGGTGGTATACGACCATCCGTTACTTGCCGGTAAACCTGGTCACCATCGGCCAGTGGCCTGGGTAAAGGTAACAAATGCCAGTGAAGCAGAGCGAGTGGTTGGATTTGCAAACAACCGTTGCATCCCAATCACTCCGACCAGTTCGGGACATAGTGGTATTGGAAGAAGGTTCAGGTCCACTCCCGGTGGGATAATCATGGACCTCAGCCCCATGAACCGCATCCTATCCGTGGACCTGAGGAACCGCATGGTAAAAATCCAGCCGGGTGTGACCTGGGGCCAGATCACCGCAGCACTCCAGCTCCAGGGAATGATGGTGATGAATCCTCTGTTCCCCCTGGCCACTCGCTCAGTGCTAACCACTCTGCTGGACAGGGAACCTCCTTTGAATCCCAGGTTTGAACTGGGAGAGCCCGTTGGGTCCCTTGAAATGATATGGCCCACAGGGGAGAGGTTCAGGACCGGGTCTGCCAGCTCCAGTCGATATCCTGAAAATTTTTCTGACGGTACCTACCCTTATGGCCCAGGCCCCATTGATCCCTTGAGGCTCCTCCAGGGGGCCCAGGGCACTATGGGGGTAGTGACATGGGCAAACATCAAGATGGAATACAGACCAAGGCTTAACAAGGGCTTCCTCTTTCACTTTGAACGACCACAAGAGGCCGTTGAATTCATATATTCTCTTCAAAGATTAAGGGTGGGAAATGAGTGCTTCATGCTAAACCACACAAACATGGAGCTTGCCTTGGACCACGGCGCTCCACGTGCCTTTTCCGTGATACTCATACTGAGTGGGGCCCCGTGGTTTCCCGAAGAGAAGCTTTCCTATGAGGAAGAAGCACTTCGTGAATTAATGGATAAAAGCCTTTTACAATTTGAGGTGACGCAATGGGAAAAGGCCTCATCCAAATCCAGGCCGCTTGCAGAAATCCTGAGGTCCCCCTGGCCAGATGAGAAGCCTTACTGGAAGGCCTCAAGTAGGGGGGCCTGGGAAGAGATATTTTTCATAAGCCTGCTAGAGAAGACCCCAGCCTTCATGGAATCAGTTTTTTCCATCTGCAGGAGAAAAAACTTTCACCTGGAAAATCTGGGCATATATCTCCAACCCCTGGAATACGGCGCCGGTGCGCACCTGGAGTTTGATCTCTACTACAATCCTCAAGACCGTAAAGAAATAGAACTTATCAGCTCCCTGATGCCTGAACTTTTGGAAAGACTCATGGACTTGGGGGCCCACTTTACCCGTCCCCACCACCCTCTGATCTCAAAGGCTGTCTATGAAAGGTGCCACCCTTCTTACACAGCCATTCTAAGAGAGATCAAGAAGCTGCTTGATCCTAATATGGTCATGAATCCTGACAAGCTCTGTTTTCCGGGAGGAAGCAACTAGTGGGTAGATTCAGGCTGGAGGACCATCGGTGGGACGCCATCAACTGCTGTGGTTGTAAGGGATGTGTGTGGGTGGACCATGTATATGCCCCTGGCATCCGTCATTCCATCAAGTGCCCCAGCATCCTCCACTACCACTTTGATGCTTATTCCGCCCTTGGAAGGAACAAGTTGGCCTTGGCCCTCTTGGATGGTGAGTTTGAACTGACCTCCACTACAGTGGAGCTCATCTACAAGTGCAACCTGTGTGGTGCCTGTGATGTTGGATGCAAGAGGAATTTGGACCTTGAGCCCCTCATGGTCCTTGAGGCCTTAAGGGCAAGGGTGGTGGAAACGCTCGGCAATCCCCCGCCCCAGCTTGCCAAGGTGGCAAAAAATGTGCTCACCACCAACAACCGCTACGGTATAACCGAGGGGCTCCATGGACCTGATAAGGCCGCAAGGGCCAGGGGGACAGAAATTATCTACTTTCCAGGGTGCAATGCATATTTTAAGAACACCCACATATTTCAGTTTGTCCAAAAGCTCCTCAAGCTCGCTGGCATTGAATTCCAAGTCCTGCCGCCCGCCTGCTGTGGCAAGCCCCTCCTTGCCGCAGGCATGGTAAAAGAGGCAGAAACTGTGGCCAGGGCAAACATCGGCCTCCTTGAGACACTTGGGGCCAAGGTCATATTGACTGCCTGTGCCGAGTGTTTCAAGGCTTGGAAAGTGGACTACCCTAGGCTGCTGGACAAGGCCACAGGCCAGATGAATTACAAGGCCATGCACATAACGCAGTTGGCAGATGGCCTATTAAGGGAGGGCAGGTTGAAGCCCTCTCGCCCTCTACATCTGGAGGTCGCCCATCACGACCCTTGCAACCTGGCGAGGCTGAGTGAAGACTGGGTCCCGTGGCACGGAAGCCGCACCACCTTGGGCCTCACCTCCCCTCCAAAGCGGTACAGAAGGGGCGCCCACGGGGAATACATGGCCCCTCGAAACACCCTTGCCGCTGTGGATGGACTTAGGGTCCGCGAGTTCCCAAGGTGCCGCGAAAACGCTCTCTGTTGTGGAGC
>JALVMN010000132.1 GCA_027027005.1 Desulfobacterales bacterium
ATTATGTATTCCACCTGTGTTCCCCTGGTTCCCAGGATCACGGCAAGGGTGCGCTTTCCACTCTTGCCGTCAGTTTTAATATCTCTTAGGTTGTTTACAACCAAGATGGCAGTGATCAACAGCCCAAAGATCACCCCAACCCATACACTCAGCCCAGTGACCTGGAGGGTCTGAACATAATAGGTTCCACAAACTGCCACGGGCCCGAAAAAGATGAATACGCAGATATCACCCAGGCCATGAGAGGCCAATGGATAAGGCCCCCCACTATAGGCCAGTGCCGCTGCAATTGAGGCCATTGCCACACCTGCCAGAGGCCAGCCCCCTCGAAGGATTAAATACATACCAGGAAGCAATGACAGGATCAGGGCAATTACCATGGCCGCCCTCACCCGGGCGGGTGGGATGAGACCGCTCTGGGTCACCCGCACAGGGCCCAGTCGTTCTTCTGTATCCACCCCTTTAATGTGGTCAAAATAGTCATTGGCCAAATTTACAGCAATCTGAAGGAGAAGCGCCACTGCAAGGCTGGCAAGCGCCGGCAGGGGTGTGAAACCGTGTTGGGAATGTGCAATGGCAGATCCCACCACCACCGGGGCCACCGAGGCCGGCAAGGTCTTGGGCCGTATGGCAAGCAGCCAGTGTTTGAGCAATACTTTATTCTGTGGAGCCCCATGCGGCATCCATCCTACTCCTCAACTCCTTGATCCAGGTGGCGACTGGCCCTTTCTTCCAAGGCATGAATCACAAAGTAAAGCATCAGACCCAGGAGACTCATGGCCAGGATCCCTGCGTACATCTCAACGTATCTCAGCACCTGGTATGTCTCCACCACTATGTAATAACCAAGTCCATAGGTGGTAAGAGATTGCTCTGCTATAAAGAGTACGGCAATGGCAGTGCCCACAGATATCCTAAGGGAGGTCAATATGGCAGGGATTGAGGCCGGCAGATAGACATAGCGGAACAGTGCTCGCCTGCCAGCCCCCAAGGAGCGGACCGACAGGATGAGCTCGGGGTGCAGATTTGCCGCCTCGTCTCGCACCACCACGAGGATTTGAAAAAATATTATGAGGGTAATCAGAAACACCTTTGATACATCAGTAATTCCCATCAGGACATATATCACAGGCAAGAGCACGATCTTGGGTATGGGATACACAATGGCTATCAGGGGAGAAAACATTCGGTTTAACCTCGGCAATTGGCCAAGGGCCAGACCAATGGGCACGGCAGTGATCACCGCGGCAAGGATTGCAGCAAGGACCCTCCCGGTGCTTGCAAGAAAATGGAGCCCTAGCTCTCCAAATATGCTTCTTGCAAAAAAAGGCACCACTTCCAGAGGAGAAGGCATGATAGGGGCACTGATGATCCAGGCCAGTATCTGCCATAGGGCAAAAAACATGGCCAGGCCCAAAAGAGTTGTCTTGGGAGTAAGTCTTGACTTCAATGGAGTGGTTCTCCCAATTCCAGGCGAAGTTGCTCACACATGTCCCGGAAAGTTTTATCAGTGCTTCCCCCCACTTGTCCCCAGCATTCATTCTCAATGACCCGGGTGGTCCGATTGATTCCCTTTGTGAGGATCAATATCTTTGCGCCCATGCTCACCGCTACCTCTATATCATGGGTGACCAAGAGATAGCTCAATCCATGATGGGAATTCAATTCCAAGACAAGGGACTCCAGGTCCTCCCGCGTCGGGGCATCCAGGGCAGAGAAAGGCTCGTCCAGCAGCAGGAGGTCAGGCTCCATGACAAGGCTCCTGGCAATGGCTACCCGTTGTCTTTGCCCCCTGGACAGTTGCATGGGGAATCGATCTCTTAGATGAAGAATTCCCAGTCTCTTAAGCCACTCTTCCACTCGCTCAGCGGTCTCTTCGGCACTCATGTGCCATCCCTTTGGTGCGTGCTTTCCATCCCCACCATAAAATCCCCAGATATTTAGACCGAGCCTAGCGTTTTGAAAGACCGTTGACCAGGGCAAGAGTCCGTGGTCTTGTAACACCAGAGCGGTGCGAGGCCGGGGCCTTGTGACAAGTCTTCCATCAATGAGAATCTCACCAGATAGAGACTGCCTGAGTCCTGCCAGGAGATAAAGCAGTGTGGTCTTTCCACAGCCCGAAGGCCCGATGACCGCCCAGCCTTGGCCCCTTGGGATAGTGAGATTGAAATCCTCAAATATGGGACGCGTTGAACTGTAGCCAAAGCAAAGATTTCGTATCTGAATCATTGGATGGCTAGGGCATGTATTCAGCAGTAATGGAATCTTGATATGGCAATGGGGCTTTCAACAATCCCTTGGCCTGCATCCATTTCATGACGTCTGCCCACTGCTCTGGTGTGGGCACCTCACGCCTGGGAAAGGGTGGAATACGGTAGGTATGGCGCACATTTTTGGGGACACGAATCTTTTTCAGCATCAGTGACCGAAAGGTCTCGGGGTCTTTGTTGATGTCATTGACTGCCCTATCCCACGCCTTTAAGAACATGCGTATGGCACCAGGGTTCTTCCTTAAAGAGCCCACATGAAAGCTCAGTACACTTACGCTGTATCGTGGGTGAGAGCTGTCCTCCACAATCGCCTGTGCTCCTGCTCTTATAGCGCTCATGGCAAGGGGATCGGGAAGTGTTGCAGCTTTTATTTGCCCCTGTAGCAGCAGTTGATAACGCTCCGGTATCACAGGGACGGATTTCTTGACAATTTGATCCTCTTTCAGGCCTTCTGCCGCCAAAAGCCGATCCGTAACATACTCTATTATTGTGTTGAGCGAAATCCCAATGGGAACTCCTGCCAGATCCCCAACTCTCCTTATCCCGCTGTTGGGAGATGCCAAGACCCGAAACATGGGAGACTGGGAACGGGCCTTACGAACAGACCATACCGTCTTCACCTGGATTCCGTTGCGGTTGAAGTTGGCCGTGGTGATCATCTCATTGAGCATCCCATCAATGGCGCCTGCCTGCATAAGTTGATCCCTCTCGAGGCCGCTTGCCACAGGGATGGCCTTCACCTTCAAGCCAAGCTCTCTGAAATAACCCCTCTCCTTTGCAACATAAAAAGGTAGGGAGTCAATGATGGGAAGGAGGGCGACCCTTAAGGGTCTCTGAGGTTCCCCTGCCCTTGCCAAGGTTGCACCGAGGTTGGTTGTCAAGCCCCAAAGCGCAAAGAGTATGATTATCAATACCCTACTCTTATTTACCACCATAAAAGGCCTCCAACGGATTTTTCACCGCGAACCTAGCAAAAGGACAATCGCCATGTCAAGGCATGAGGGGGCGGAGAAAGCCGGCTCCCGGGAGAGAGGTTATTGGGCGGCGTGGGACTCTGGCACCACACACGGCTCCCCAAGGCATTGATTTACCTCCACTGTCACATGGGACAAATTTTTCAGGTCTTTGAGGAGCTCTTTGTAGTGCTCTGCGGGCTTTGGGAAGTGGGTCACCACGGAGATTATTGCAGCATAATCGTCAGGGCCCACTTTCCATATATGCAAGTCAGCTATGAGGTTGTCGGATTCGGACTCTATCCTTTTCTTGATGGCAGCTTTGATGTCCTCTTCAGCATTGGCATCCAGGAGAATGGGGCCTGTCTCGCGTATCAGGGCATACGACCACCGTGTTATCATCAAAGCCCCCACCATGCCCATTACCGGGTCAAGCCACTTCCAGCCGAAGATCTTCCCACACAAAAGGGCAATTATTGCCAGAACAGAGGTAAGGGCATCCGCCATTACATGAAAAAACGCAGCCTTTATGTTGTGGTCGTGTCGCTCACCCTTTTCGCCATGAGGGTGTGACCCTTTCAGGATGAAAGCGCACGCCACGTTTACCGCCAGACCCAGAGTGGCCACAGCGATGGCCTCGTCAAAATAGATCTCCCCAGGCTTGATCATTCGCAGTATGGACTCCAAGCCCATAACAAAGGCAACCACCACCAAGGCTACTGCGCTAGCAAACCCTCCCAGCACACTCACCTTGCCGGTTCCAAAGGTAAAAGAGGGGTCATTTGCGTGTGCCCGGGCATATCTATATGCAAAAAGTGTGATCATGAAGGCAGCCACATGAGTGCCCATGTGCCAGCCGTCTGCAAGAAGGGCCATGGAGCCAAAAAAACTGCCGGCAATTATTTCTCCTACCATTGTAATGGCTGTGAGGATCAGAACATACCTGGCCCTCCGCTCACCGCTCTTGCTCCCAACAGCATAGTCATGATCATGTTGCCAGTCTTTCAGGGTATATATATGCATGCTAAAATCCTTGTAACCAGGTTTTGAAAACGAATCCATTCCATCGTGGTCATTACATGGGGATGCTGGACCCCTCAAGCCTGGATTTGTGAACCGGCATCAGGGTCACCAAGGCCTTTGCCACCAGCTTGTCTTCTTCATCATGGCCCCTTACATCCGTGACTTCTGATTCAGCAATAATCACACTGGAGCCTTTCTTTATCACCCGGGATTTACACACCAGGTAGTTTCCAAGTGCAGGCCGCAAGAAGTTTATCTTGAACTCGATGGTCAGGATTTGATGTTCCTCGTCCACCACCGTGAACCCTGCATAGCCTGCGGTATGGTCAGCCATGGTAGCCATGACTCCTGCGTGAATAAAGCCGTCCTGTTGCCTGTGATGCTCCCCTATTTTCAGCCTTGATGTGAATTTGCCGAATGAAACTTCAACGGCCTCTATCCCACAGTGCCTGACAAAGCCCCTTGAATAATCCCTGGCAAGGAAGCTCGCCCTTTCTTGAGGTAATTCTCGGTTCATCTTGTTGTCGTTTTTACTCATGCCTAAATGTCTATAAATGAGTGCTCTTGACAGGGCTCCGGATCCCCCCTCTCACTAATCCGTTAGTAAATCTAGCAGGACTTACACCCATTATCAATATTAGTCCCCTAAAAGATCGGTTACCAGGTCTCATCACTTGTCCTTTCCAGGGGGAATTGGAGAGGAATCCAGCCGAGCGGATATTTTTTATTGTCCTGATATCCTTCTGTGTTATAAACTGCTGATAATTGGCGGGGGGCAGAGTCCCCTTACACACCACCTGAATGTATAGCATTACGAAGGGAGGGGGTAAGATGAAAGAAATGAGCAGAAGGGAATTTGTTCGCTCAATGGCCGTGGGAAGTGCTGGGCTCTACCTAGCTGCCAGCGGTCTGGGATTCCTTAGGATCGATTCGGCTCAGGCAGCCCGGGCCTTTGATTTTGGGCAGCTGAAACGTGTCAAGATTCGATGCCTTTCAGAGACAGGTTGGTGGAGCACGCCCGAACTTATAAAAGATATCAAGGCTGCTGGTGGGGTCAAAGTAAGCCAGTATAAGATCAATTGGACTGAAAAGAATGAAGGGGCATACTGTGCCTTGATTGAGGCCGAGGAGTTGGATGGCAAGGTCCACAAGTTCCTGCTGGATACCGGATGGAATCTCGCATACACTGACTGGGTGTTCCAGAGAGAGGGTGTGGACGATATGCTCAAGAGAGGTAAAATAGAGTTCCTTTATATCTCTCACGAGCACATTGATCATTTTTGGGGGTTGCCTGTCACTTGCAAGTACAGGCCTGACATAAAGCTGATCATCCCCAGCACTTTTTATCCAGAGGGTCATGAAGTAATTGAAAAGAGCGGTCATAGAGGCCAAGTGGTTGAATTGGGCCCTGGAAAAATCCATAAGCTCTTTCCAGGATGTGCCTCTGTTACCTTTGACATCCCCATTCTACTCAGGATAAGGGGTGAACAGGTACTTTTCTTTAATGTGAAAGATAAGGGTCTGGTGATAGTTACTGGGTGTTGCCACCCCATGATCCACAAGATCATAGGTTTTGCTGACACTCACCTGAAACCCGCCAACGGCTATTACGGGCTATATGGGGGTCTTCATATAGCACTCATGGAAAAGTGGAATCCCAAGTTTGACAAGATGATTGATGCCATTGCCCGCAGCGGATTTGAAAAGATCGGGAGCAATCACTGTACCGGTCTAATTGCGGTAAGGAAGATGATCCAGAGGGATTTAGCTGTTTATAAGGGGAGTGGCAGCTATGGCAGCAAGAGCGATCTGTACATAGGAAACGGCGACGAATTGGAATTTTCCTCAGTAGATGTGGGCGGCATAGGCTAGGATTTCAATTGGGAAGAGGCGAGCAGGACTCTATTATGGGCCAGACTCTGCTCGCCTCTCTACTTCTCTTCTCCCGATATACTCATGCACTGGTTCCTGGATAGGGGTTTTGTCCCGTGCAGGAGGCAAGTTATTGCTCAAGTTTCTATTTGTCTATCCACCCTCTGCTGATCCCACCACACCACCTCTCGGGCTTGCCAGATTGATGGGTGCAGCCAAGCGATATCTTGGGGCAAATGCCAATTTCCGATTCGAAGATGAAAACAGGAGATATGTAAGATATGTGATTGACATGGTCCTATCCGGTCAACTACACGAATGGCTGGAGGAGGCCAGCAAAGCTCCCATACCCGATGAGTTCAGGAGACACCTTGAATCCTTCCGTGCCTCGGTTGCTAACATTTCTGAAAATCTCCTCCAGGCACTGGGAATATTGAGACACAAGCCCCTGTTCCTGGATATCAGAAGATATTCCTTTGCCTATGAAATCCTGAACAGGGCATTTCAGCTCTATTCCCTGCCCTATTTTCCGTCCCTCATAGGTTACAGCAAGGCAAACCTTACCATGGACATCCGTGAATCCCGCCAAATAAGGCAGGCCCTTACATCGGCCCGCCTAAATCCCTATCTGAATTATTTTGAAAGGCGCACTGGTTTACTGCAGGGTCTTGATGTACTGGGGATCAGCCTGGTCTATTCCTCCCAACTCCTCCCTGCCCTTACCTTGGCCCAAACAGCAAAAAAGTTGCAAAAAAGCATGTTGGTGCTGTTGGGAGGGCCTTGTGCATCGTCGCTGAGGGATGGATTAAAAGACAAGTTCTCTGACCTCGTTGACTTCGTGATCCCTGGGGATGGCGAAGCATACCTTGAGTATCTTTCAAAATCTGACCAGACCATCTCAGACAGGGGGCATTTCATCCGGATGACAGAAGATTATATCAGTGCACCTCCGTCACAATGGTTCAAGGCACCTGACCCATGCCTTGACTACTCCTGGGCTGAGATGGATGAGTATCTATTGCCTGAGCCCGTGTTATGCTTGGATATTACGCGGGGGTGCTATTACAAAAAGTGTGTCTTTTGTGCATATGGTCATCGTGCTGCCAATTATAGAAGGATGGCCGTCCCAGAGGTCGTCCATCTAATTATCACACTGGGGACGCGGCTTGGTGTGAAGCGGTTTTTCTTTTCCGTGGATGTGGTGGACCTGCCTTTTTTGGAATCTCTGTGTGAAGCTCTCCTGGAAGCAGACCTTGACATAACATATTGCCTGGATGCCAGGATGGAAAAAGGATTTGCAGATGAGCGCCTTTGCACCAGGCTCCATGAATCAGGGTGCAGGGCCATCAGTTTTGGGATGGAATCTGCTTCTAGAAAAACCCTTGAAAGAATGGCCAAGGGTACTGACAGCAGCTTGTTCTCCCAAATCATTCATGCCCTTACCGATGCCCGGATACACATCCAAGTCCACCTGATCCACGGATTTCCCGGGGAAAAACCCGAGGATTTCCAGGAAACCGTTGAATTTCTAGAAAAACACCGAGACGAGATCACCACTGCAGGGGCCTCTCCCTTTACGCTTTTAAAAGGTTCTATAATGGAAAGCATGGCTTCTCGCTACGGAATCCAGGATCACATAAGTATTGGAGACCTCTCCTTGGACTACGAATACGAATCTGCCCTTGAAAAGGGCTATCCTGACTTTGAATCATTCACCGGTTTTCTTTTTTCAGTGTTTCCTGCTGTGGGAAGGCTTACAGGTTCCACCACCGATTACCTTATATATGCGTCACATTTTTCACCCGCAGAGATGAAACAGCTCCTGTCTCGTTTCAGTGGAGTTTTTTGATGTCATGTGTTACAAAACAAGCAGGGAAATGGCCTAAACCAAACTGAGCCCTTACCCGGATTCTACCATGAACAGATGGCTGGATTGGCTCGAGCAGGCAAAAAGAGATCTCAAGAAAGCCCAACTGGATCTAGAATATGAGTATCACGAGTGGGCCTGTTTCACATCACAACAAGCCGCTGAAAAGGCACTAAAAGCCCTAGGACTCAAGATCGGGTTAACCCTTTGGGGGCACTCTTTGACCGAAATGTTAAGTGTAATATCAGAGAAGAAAAGTATTCCAGAAGAAATCCAGAAAAAGGCAAGGCTCTTGGACATGTACTATATTCCGCCCAGATACCCGAACGGATTCCCTGCAGGCAAGCCAGGTGACTATTACACAGAAGATCAGGCAAAGGAGGCCATAAGTGCGGCGCGTGATATCATCAGGCTCTGTGAAGGGCCTTTATCTTGACAGCCAGCCGTTGCTTGAAAGGGTCCGCCATGTCTCCGAGGAGGCCGCTGTAAAGTTCCCGGAACTAATAGAGGTACGGGTATTTGGCTCCATTGCACGTGGGGACCATTCTGGCCTAAGCGACTTGGATCTGCTCTTGGTGGTCCATTCCCACGAAAAAAATCCCTTGAAAAGGATGAGGCCTTATTACGACTTTTTTCTGGACAGGATTCAGTTCGCCTTGGACATGATAGTTATCACAGAGCCAGAGAAGAGCGCCTTCGAAAAGATCTTGGACGAAAGCATTATTTTATTTCAAAAAAATGATAGAAATCTCTTCGGTAAAAACCCGCTTTAGTCAGTATTAGAAACATGTGGGGTTTTCAAAAGATAGTGGAAGAGAGGATCAAGAAGGCCCAAGAAGAGGGGCTATTTGATGATCTTCCTGGAAAGGGAAAGCCGCTGGAGCTGGAAGATGACAGCCACATCCCTGAGGACCTCCGCCTGGCCTACAAGATCCTGAAAAATGCAGACTGCCTCCCCCCTGAACTTCAACTCAAAAAAGAGATCCGGCAGATGGAAGACATGCTGGATGCCATACCGGATGAGAAGGAAAGATACCGCCTGATCAAAAAGATCAATTTTAAAATCATGAAGCTCAATATGATGGGCAGAAAATCCCCTCTCCTGGAAGAGACGGAAATTTATTACAAAAAGCTGGTGGAAAAGTTCGCCAAGGATTAGTGCCAAATCCCCCCTCTTTTTTTCTTGACAGCCTGAATCTATTTCAATTACTAAATCACCATCAAGCTAATGAACGGCTTTCATTTATTTAATGCTATTTATATCCTATGGGCATTGCTGAACGAAGGGAGCGGGAAAAACGAATGCGCAGGCAGCAGATCCTTGATGCTGCCAAGCGAGTCTTTTCTTCCAAGGGTTTCAGTGGTGCCACGGTGGAGAGCATTGCAGAGGAGGCCGAACTCAGCCCTGCCACCCTGTACCTATATTTCAAGAACAAGGACGAACTTTATGCCAGCCTGAACCTCCAGATGCTAGAGGTACTCAACCAGAAGATCCAGGAGGTATCCGGTAACCAGGGCCTGGCCCCAGGAGAAAAGATAAAGGCACTTGGAGAGGCCCTTTATCAGGTCTATGAATTTGATCCCCTCATCTTGATCAACGTGCTTCAGTTCCAATCCAGTGAAGCCCTTCGGGACCTCTCCTCTGAGTTGCTCAGCGAAATTAAGGAGGGCTCCACAACGGCCCTGAGGGGGATCGCCAAGATATTCCAGCAGGGGATAGAGGAGAAAACCTTTAAGCCCCATAATCCCATTGCGCTGGCAGATATAGTCTGGAGTGTGTTCGCTGGATTGGTCCTCTGGGAGGAGAGCAAGCGCACATTGAATCCAGAAAAAAATTTTCTCAGGCCCACATTACGGTTGGCCATGGAGATAATCAGGAAGGGCGTAGAACTCCCCCCTTCTGCCAACGGGATTCCCGGGACCTAACTCCCTCCGCTTTTACGGCCCGGGAATCCCATCCCCCCTAATATCCCTTTTGGGCCAATTGGGGGAATTTAGTTTTGGAGCGCTTACCATGGACATGAAAAGAAATTATTACGAAGATGTCCAGCTCTTTTCATCTGGGGTAGTGCTGTTCTGGTTTTGCGCCCTTATGGCCTTTCTGGCCGCCTATCCATTCCTTTTCAAGAACTACTTTGTTTATATGGCCAATTACATGGCTATAAATATCATCGTGGCAGTGGGCCTCAACCTGCTGGTGGGATATACCGGCCAGATCTCCCTGGGGCATGCCGGTTTTTTTGCCATTGGCGCCTACGGCACCCTCATATTAATGGGAAAACTTCATCTCCCCTTTTTGATTTCCCTTCCCTTGGGTGCCCTCATTGCCGCACTGTTCGGTTTTCTGCTTGGACTTCCGGCCCTGCGGCTGGAAGGGCCCTACCTTTCCATCGCCACTCTTGGATTTGGACTAACCATTATACAGGTAATCGGCAGAATCGATTTCTTCGGCGGGAGACAGGGACTCCACGCCCCAGACCTGATCATAGGCCCCTGGCATCTGGACACTGACCGGGACTTTTACTATCTCCTCATTCCCATCACCGTCATTCTAACCTTGGCTGCGCGAAATATCATCAAGACTCGGGTGGGAAGGGCCTTTATCGCCATCAGAGATGCTGACATAGCGGCAGAGACCATGGGTGTCAACCTCACCTATTACAAGACCCTGGCCTTTGCAGTAAGCGCCTTTTATACCGGCGTTGCAGGAGGGCTTTACGCCTTTGTGCTGAGATTCATTGAGCCGGAAATCTTCGGGCTCCTAATGTCCATAATATTCCTGGCCATGGTGGTAGTGGGCGGGCTTGGCTCCATATTCGGCTCCATTGCCGGGGCGTGTCTTCTGAGCTGGCTGGACCTAGAGCTTCGGAACATATTGAGCATCCCATATCTGGGACACTGGCTGGAGGCCCTTAGCCAGAGCTATTTTTCCATTACAGGGGTGTCCAACATACAGTTTATCGTCTATGGGCTCATAATGGTTCTTATCATGATCTTTGAGCCCCTGGGCATTTACGGGTTCTGGATTCGAACCAAGTTGTACTGGAAGACATGGCCGTTTTGATACTTTAGGAATAAGGGTGAGAGATGCTGGACTTCATCCAAATGATCGTGAGTGGAATCGCCGTGGGCAGTTCTTATGCACTCATGGGGCTGGCCATGGTGATAATCTATAAGACCTCAGAGGTGGTCAATTTTGCACAGGGTGAAATGGCCCTTCTTTCTGTCTTCATGACATACATGGGCCTTGAATACTATGGGATGCCTTATTACATCGCGTTTCCAGGGGCATTGTGCTTTGCCGTATTCCTGGGCTTTTTCTTGGAGTTTGCAGTGCTCAGGCGGGCCAAGGAGCCCAATGTGCTGGGCATGATAATAATCACCATTGGGCTTGAAATGATCCTCATGGGCTTTGTTTCCTGGAAATTCGGGGCTGATCCCAAGACCATGCCCTTTCCCATCTCACCTTACGACTCTGTCGAAGTGGGCGAGATATTCATAAGCGCCTTGGAACTCCTCACATTTCTGGCCGCCATCACCGTCATGGCCGTGTTGTTCTTGTTCCTCCGATATTCCAAGCTGGGAGTGGCCATGAAGGCCACGCAGCAAAATCTTGTGGCAGCCCGGCTCATGGGAATCAGGACCAATCGCATCCTGATGATCACCTGGGGCATATCATCCCTGGTGGGATGTGTGGCAGGGCTATTAATCGCCCCAATTACCATGCAGCCTTACATGATGTGGGATCCCATGCTGAAAGGCTTTGCAGGCGCGGTGTTGGGAGGCATGACATCTCTGCCCGGTGCAGTGTTTGGGGCTTACATAATCGGCATAGTGGAAAATCTCTTCGGGGGATACGTTTCCATAGAATTCAAGTCAGCAGTGGCCTTTTTCATCATCGTGCTGGTGCTTTGCGTCAAACCCAGTGGGCTTTTTGCCCGCCACTATGTTAAAAAGGTATAATCAGGCAGGTTGGGGGAAAACATAAACCTTTAGAGAAAGGAGTGGGTCATGAAGAAGATCGGGATCTTGGCTTTGGTATTTGGGCTTGTTCTCTGCTTTGGCACTGCCGCACAAGCAGAGGTAGGTGTAACGGAAACTGAGATCCACATCGGACAATGGGGGCCCCAGACCGGCCCTGCTGCCCCCTGGGGGGCGGTGGCAAGGGGAACCGGCGTCCTTTTTAAGATGATCAACGAGGAAGGAGGCATCCACGGCAGGAAAATTGTCTATCACATGTTTGATGATGCCTACAACCCTGCAAAGACCAAGGCAGGGGTCAAGGAACTGCAGGAGGGTATTGGAATGTTTGCCTGGGCCTCTGGCGTTGGCACAGCCCCTGGTCTTGCTGTAAAAGACTACTTGATGGAGCGGAAGATACCTTGGGTGGGGCCTGCAGCAGGTTCCCTTCACTGGATAACACCCCCTCAAAAATACCTTTTTGCGGTTTATCCCCTTTACATAACCGAGGCCATGGCCCTTTGCAGATATGCTGTAAAGGAGTTGGGCCTTAAGAGGATAGCCATGGCATATCAGAATGACGACTATGGAAAGAACGGTCTCATGGGGGCTGCCAAGGAACTCGCCAAACACGGCCTAGAGCTGGTGGCAGAGGTGCCCGTGGAAAAGGCCGACACCGACATGAGGCCCCATGTGATGAAGCTTCGAAAGGCAAAGGCAGAAGCAGTGCTTCTGTGGGTAACCCCTGTGCATGCAGTAAGGATACTGGGGACTGCTCATGCCATGAAGTTCAGGCCCCAGTGGATGAGCACCAGCACTTGCTCTGACTTCCCCCTCATGTACAAGATCAGCAAGGGGCTCTGGAAGGGCGTTATTGTGGCCAACTTTGCCGAACTCCCCGATTCCCAAACCCCCCTCATGAAAAAGTATCGCAAGGCCTTTGAGAAATACGCGGCCAAGGGCGAGCGCTGGGGCGTGTTCTTCTATGCAGGCATAGGTTTTGTGGAGCCCATGGTAGAAGGCCTGAAACGCTGTGGCCGAAATCTTACACGAGAAAACTTTGTCAAGGCCATGGAGGGGATCAGGAATTTTAAGGGTATCATGGGCGTAATCAGCTACAAGCCCTTTGACCCGAAAGACCCCTTCTGCAGGCAAGGCCAGAACCAGGTCTTCCTGAGCCAATGCATTGAGGGGGCCAAGTCCAAGAAGCTGACCGACTGGATAGAGATAAAAGTAGATTTAAAATGACCTTCAATAGGGAGAAGAGCCAGAGAGATGACCCCATTTTTTAGGGTTGAAAAGCTTTCCATCTCCTTTGGAGGTCTCCAGGCCCTCGAGGACATAACTTTTGAGGTCCAAAAGGGGTCCATTTACGCCATCATCGGCCCCAATGGAGCAGGGAAAACCACGCTTTTTAACTGTATTAACGGGATCTACAGGCCTGACACCGGCAAGGTTATTTTCAAAGGGCAGGAGATCCAAGGGAAGAAACCAGATAGCATCGCCCGCCTAGGCATTGCCCGCACCTTCCAGAACATCGAGCTCTTCTCCCACATGACCACCATGGAAAATCTAATGCTTGGGAGACATACCCACATGAACACTGGGCTCTTTCGGGGGGCGCTCATGTGGGGCAAGCGCTCCTTTGCAGGCCGTGAGGAGATCGCCCACAGGGAAAAGGTCGAAGGGATAATCGATCTTCTGGACCTTCAGTCAGTCAGAGACAAGATGGTCTCTTCCCTTCCCTATGGGACTCAGAAGCTTGTGGAGCTGGGAAGGGCGCTTGCCCTGGAACCAGAGCTCCTGTTGCTGGATGAGCCGTGTGCTGGCATGAATTCAGAAGAGAAGCAGGACACCATCTTTTGGATCAAAGACATTCAAGACGAACTCGGCGTGACCATACTGCTCATAGAGCACGACATGAAGATGGTGATGGATATATCTCACAGGGTGCTGGCCCTCAACTTCGGCAAGATAATCACAGAAGGGACACCCCAGGAAGTGCAGAGCCACCCAGAGGTGCTCAAGGCTTATCTCGGAGAGGAGCAAACCATTGGAGCCGCTGCTCGAGATTAAGAACATAGAGACCTATTACGGGCTTATCTATGCCATACGGGGCGTCTCCCTTGACGTGGAAAAGGGCTCCATTACTGCCATCCTGGGCAACAATGGGGCTGGCAAATCCACCATACTCAAGACGGTCATGGGGCTCATTGAGGACCAGCCCGACAAAGGCTCCATCTTTTTCATGGGAAAGACCATCCACGGCAAAGACACCGAGGTGATCGTGAGGATGGGGATCTCTTATGTGCCTGAGGGGAGAGAGGTCTTTGAGGAGTTGACTGTAAAAGAGAACCTCCTCATGGGCGCATACACCAGGAAGGACAAGTCTGGGATCAGAGAGGATTTCGAAAGGATTTACCAGCACTTCCCCGTGCTGAGAGACAGGGAAAGCCAGTGGGCCGGCACCCTTTCGGGCGGAGAGCAGCAGATGCTTGCCATTGGTCGCGCCCTCATGACCAGACCCAAACTCCTGATGCTGGACGAACCATCCTTGGGGCTCTCCCCGATGCTGGTGAGCGAGATATTTAATATCATAAAAGAGATAAACCGCCAGGGGGTCACCGTGCTCCTCGTGGAACAAAACGCCCGCATGGCCCTTGGTATTTCGCACTTCGGCCTTATCCTGGAAAACGGCCGCTTCGTCATGAAGGGGAAATCCAAGGACCTGATGGAAGACAAGGATGTCCAGGAATTTTACATGGGGGTTCGGTCCGAGGAATCGGTAAAAGGTTATCAGCGCTGGAAGAGAAAAAAGAGGTGGAGATAAGGTGAGCTCCCTCAGCACTGCGCCCAAGGTATTTAGGGAAACCACAAAGAAATACGGCGATCGTGTGGCCCTTCGGAAAAAGGAGTACGGGCTCTGGCACGACATATCTTGGAACGAGTATTACAGGCTTGCCTCCCAGGTGGGTGCAGCCCTCATCTCCATGGGGCTTGAAAGGGGCGATACGGTTTCCATCATAGGAGACAATTGCCCCGAGTGGGTGATCATAGACATGGGCATCCAGTGCGCAGGGGGCGTGGCTGTCGGCATTTACTCCACCAACGCTTGGCAACAGGTTGAATATGTGATCCAGAATTCCGAGTCAAAATTCTTCTTTGTGGAAAACGAAGAGCAACTGGACAAATGGCTTCACTTCAAGGACAAGGCCCCTCACCTCAAAAAGGTGATAGTCTGGGACCTGGAAGGCCTCCGCCACTTCCGTGATCCCATGGTCATGAGTTACCAGGAACTCCTCCAAGTGGGCAAAGAGGTCCTTGAAAAGGAACCAGACATTGTGGAAAAGAGGATTGACCAGTTGACCCCTGATGACCTCTCTGTGCTCATCTACACCTCCGGCACCACAGGTCCGCCAAAGGGGGCCATGCTCACTCATGGAAATGTAACATGGATGGGGGAGGCCATTGCAGTGGACAACCCCATCTACGACACCGACGAGGTGCTCTCATTCCTGCCCCTGTGTCACATCTTTGAGCGCCTATTTTCCGTTTTTGCCCACATCCGACACGGCTATACCGTTAACTTCATAGAAAACCTGGACACGGTCACTGACAACATGAAGGAGGTCTCGCCCACCGTGGGCTATGCAGTGCCCAGGATCTGGGAAAAGTATTATTCTGCGATTTATATCAGGATGTCGGATGCCACCTGGTTCAAGAG
>JALVMN010000133.1 GCA_027027005.1 Desulfobacterales bacterium
TCCAGCAAGACAGCAGGAAAAACCAAGGAAGATTATGCCAAGCTCCTGGGCCCTGACAAAGGCAAGCTTATAGTTATCTACTGTGGCTTTACAAAATGCGGCCGGAGCCACAACGGAGCCATGTGGACCAAGAAGTTCGGATATACCAATGTTTACCGCTACCCAGGAGGCATATTCGCCTGGAAAGGGGCAAAATACCCGGTTGAAGAAGTTGATTAGTTTGATGAGATGAAGGGACTTTTAAACAAAAAATCGGGCCGAATGGTTGCGTATGAAGCCTTTGTATCCAGGGTAAAGGAGCACGCCTATCATCTGTTCAGGAAGCAAGGCTTCCTGTGTGGGGAGGCGGTTCTCATTTCCATGAATGAGGCTTTTCAGATCGGACTTTCACAAGAGCAGGCCCTAGCCATGGCCGCACCCTTTTGTGAGGGCCTGGGCCAGAGCGGCTGCCTTTGTGGTGCCGTGAGCGGGGCAATGATTGCCTGTGGCCTGCTCTTGATAAAACCCAACAAGAGGCGCCGGAGAAAAATGGCAAGAAAGATAGCGCAATGCCTTCAAATGGAATTCAAAAATGGGCATGGCTCTGTTTGCTGTAGGGTTCTCACCAAAAAAGTTAAAGGGGACAAGAAAGCCCACCTGGAGCATTGCGCAGGCCTTACGGTTCTTGCCGCAGAAACCGCTGCCAGGCTTGTGCTGGAAGAACAACGAATCTTTAGAATCCTCCCTCGCCTTTTTCAATAATGGTTAACACTTTTTGATCCACACCCAGAAGACCTGTTTGATATCCGCATTTCCAAGTCACCTAAGAGTAAAAAATGATCTAACTCTCTCCTGAGAGTTAAAAAATCCTATTGACTCGGTGCGTTACTAGTGTTACACTAAAATCAACCTAGTAGATGATGGAGGATAAGCATAATGCCTGCAAGAAACCCCAGAATCAATGTGATACTAGATCCTTCCCTTTACAAGAAGGTGCAATTCTTGGCCAAGAAAGAAGGGGTGTCATTGTCTAACAAAGTGAGAAATTTGCTGATTGAGGCCCTTGAGGTAAATGAGGACGTTTATTTGGCTGCTTTGGGAGAAGAACGAGAGAAGTCGTGGAAAAAGGCCTCAGCGCTCACACATGATGAGGTGTGGTCCTAGAACCAGATGGGCTTTAAACTCCTTTATCATCCTGATGTAAAGAAGAGAGATTTATCCAAAATCCGCAAAAAAGATAAAGAGCTTATTAGGCGTGCCATAGAGGAACGTCTGACAACTCATCCTGAAATTTATGGAAGACCACTTCGAGCAACCCTGAAGGGATTCTGGAAATTAAGGATAGGAGACTATAGAGTAGTCTTTAAAGTCGTTGGTGATGAAATCCATATATTGGCAATTACCCACAGAAAAGACGTTTACCAAAAAGCAAAGAGAAGAATTGCTTGAGAACTTGAAGCAAGTATTATTAACAATACTTGATCGGCACTCAAGAGGAGAAATATTGGCAATTTAAGACGTAAACGCTGTTGGGCAGAGGCCTAAAGATAGAAAGTAGATTCTGAACCAACAACCGCATTTGCTTGACACACCTCACCCCCTTCCCCTAAACTTCCAACCCGTGTCCCCAGGCAATAGGAGAGCTCAGTGGAAAAGAGGCATTCCGGCATGAAACCCTCGCAGATCTTGCTTACCTTGGCAGCCTTTGTGGTGGTGGTGGCAGGGATGAAGGCGGCTGCCAAGATCTTGGTCCCTTTCCTGTTGGCTTGCTTCATTTCAATCCTTGCGTCTCCCCCTCTCTTCTGGCTGCAAAAAAAGAAGGTTCCCACATCCCTGGCAGTGCTGATAGTGGTCATGGGCATATTTATCTCAGCCTTCCTGGTGGTGAAATTGATTGCATCCTCGGTGCAAGACTTCTCTTCCAATCTCCCGTTCTATCAGCACAAGCTTACCGAGCTTACCAGGGCCTTGGTGGCATGGTTGACTCAGAGGGGCATAGATACTTCAGGGCTTGCCCTTGAAGAAACCTTGAATCCTGCCTCAGCCATGAAGCTCATATCCATATTGCTCAACAATCTTAGAAACCTTCTCACTAATGGGTTCCTTATAATGATGACAGTGGTCTTCATGCTGCTTGAGGCCTCCAGTTTCCCCAAAAAACTCTCTAGCATATTCGATCAAGAGCAAGGCCCTCATGGGCACCTCCATAGCTTCGTGGAAACTGTTAAACGTTACATGGCCATAAAGACCATAATAAGTATTCTCACCGGGGTGCTGGCAGCATTGCTTACCACTGCCTTGGGGGTTCACTATCCATTGCTTTGGGGGTTCCTGGCATTTGTCCTCAACTACATACCCAGCATCGGATCAATCATTGCAGCTATTCCACCCATCCTTCTCACCTTGATCCAGTTGGGGATGTTGAGGGCCTTGATCGTCGCAATCGGGTATCTTGCCATAAACCTCATTATGGGCAGCTTCCTCGAACCCAGGGTAATGGGAAAGGGCTTGGGGCTTTCCACCCTCATAGTTTTTCTCTCATTGATCTTTTGGGGATGGGTTTTGGGGCCTGTGGGGATGTTGCTTTCGGTGCCGCTTACCATCACTGCCAAGATTGCCCTTGACACCAAAGAAGAAACCAGATGGCTGGCTATTTTACTCGGCCCTGAAGTCCCCCAGGGGCAAGGCACAACAAAATAGCTTGCAGGCTTCTGGTTGTCCCCAAGCTACAATTTTTTGAATTGACAATTCATTTCTGTTCATCTAAAAATACCAACCTCAAAAAACAGACAGGTGCACCCCTCACGGTGTTAAAAGGAAAGTGTGGTGAGAGGCCACCGCAAGCCAGCCATTGCTGTGATCGGGGACGAAAGCTGCAAGCTTTGGGATGCCGTTATTCGGTAGTAGTTATTAGTTAGACGGATAGCGAGCCCTGAGCTAAGCCACTGTTCGGCACCCAACTTCAGTAAGGAGCCAAGGCACAACGAAAATCCTGTATGAGGTAGGGAAAGGCACCTTACCAGGTAGGTGCGTTGATTAAGTTGGGTGCTGGATGGGAAGGCGCGGCAAGTAGGTTGATCCGTAAGCCAGAAAGCCTGCCTGTCTGTTAAAGAGACGGATACATGCTGGGTGTTATCCGTATCTTTTTCCATCATCCACCCGGGTGATGATTTGAAAGGGATACGGGAATATGCATCCGGCAACCAGAATAAATAACACCTCAATAATCTCTGGCCTTTATCTTCGCTCACCAGATCACACTTTTCTACCAGCAGAAATTGCCTTAACAGAAGGCTCTTTCTCTTTTGAATACCACTCCCCCATAGCTCGCCCTTTTTCTAGATCACCACCACCTTTCATATGACCCTTCTTTGCCTTTTTTGATGAAGCAGGGACTGCATTTCAGAAACATTCATCCATGAATTGGTTAGCAGGAGGTTTCATCAGATGAACGACAGGGAATTCGGCCAACTTATTATGCGGCTTATCAACAAAGAAAACTTGACCAGGGAAGAGACAAGGGACGCCTTTTCCGTAATCCTTGAAGACAAGACCACAGAGATGCAGCAGGGAGCATTTCTTGCTGCCCTCTGCTCAAAGGGCGAGACCAGGGAAGAAGTGGCCGGGGCCTGGGAGGCTATCTATGAACTGGATACCGCCAAAGTGACTGTAGATACCGACACTCCGCTTGTGGAAAACAGCGGCACAGGTATGGACTCATTCAAGACCTTTAACATCAGCACTGCCGCCTCCTTGGTTGCAGCAGCAGGGGGTGTAAAAATGGCCAGGCACGGCGCCCGGGCCCTTACCTCTGTTTGTGGCACCGTTGACATGGCAGAGGCACTGGGAGTGGACGTGGAGTGCCCTGTGGAGATAGTGGCCAGAAGTATCCTATCGGCAGGCATCGGACTGTTCAATGGAATGAGTCCACATGTCCACCCTTGGGCACTGGCGAGAATCCTATCAAAGATCCATTTCGGCTCAACCCTCAACATCGCTGCATCCCTTGCAAATCCCGCCCTTCCAAATATCGGGGTAAGAGGGGTTTACTCCAAGGATCTCCTCTTGCCTGTTGCCGATGTAATGCATGCCATTGGTTACACAAAGGCCATTGTATTTTATGGAGAAATCAACGGCACGGACCTGGGCATTGATGAGGCATCAGTGTGTGGTAAGACACACTTGGTGGAAATCGACCCGGATGATAAATCAAGGCAGTTCGTACTGTCCCCAGAGGAGCTTGACCTCGGCCCACACCAACCGGATGAACTCATGCCTGATAAGGATATGAACAAAGAGGCGGCAAGATTTGTCCGTCTCCTCCAGGGAAAGGAAAGCGGTGCCAGGGTCGATGCCACCATACTGAATGCTGCCCTCATTTTTTACATCTCCGGGAAATCCAACACCATAGAGCATGCTGTTTCCCTTTCCCGTGAGATCATACAGGCCGGTGATGCGTACAAGGTGCTTGAGCAGTGGGTTCAAACTCAGAACCGGGACCCGAAAAAGGGGCTTTCAAGGCTAAAGGCCCTTTCAAACTAAATCAAAAATCTTTACGCAGACTGTATTGGAGGGATTGAAAAGGTGAGGTCATGATGGAAAACAAGGTGAAGTTGCTTGTCCTAAAAAGTGGTCCGCATTACATACGAATCCATGAGGATGATTATCAGACATGCTCAATGGAAAAAGCCACCGTTTTCCCACTGGAGCGGATTGAAGAAGCAAAAATTCACGCCCAGCGTCTGAGGGAAAAAGGTTTCAGGGATGTGGCCGTCTATAGACTGGTTATCCAGGAAGAAAGAATCACCCAAGGGCTCCATGAGCCCAGCCTGCCACAAGATGATTCAAACAGGAGGTAAAAAACATGAAGTTGGTTCTTACTGGACTCGAGAGACTGGAGATTCAAGACCCTTCCCCAGAACCACTTGATCAGGAACAGTCAAAAGATTTGGCCGCCTTGAAGGTGAAATTTTGCGGGGTCTGCAGGACAGATGCAAAGATGTGGCACCAGGGCCAGCGAGACCTGGTCCTTCCCAGGGTCTTGGGCCACGAAGTTGTGGCCCAAGACGATAAAGGAATAAATTATGTCATCTGGCCTGGAAAGAGCTGCGGCCACTGTATCTACTGCAGTAAGGGAATGGAAAACCTTTGTGATGACCTCAAGATCATGGGGTTTGACTATGATGGTGGTTTTTCCCATGTAGTTCTGGCCCCAAAGGAGTCCCTTATCCAGATCCCCGAGGGAGTCCCCGTGGAGTTGGCCACTTTTTCAGAGCCCTTGGGGTGTGCAATACATGCCCTTGACATGCTTCCCAGAGGGGTGGACGAGGATATCATAATCTTTGGGGGGGGTAGCGTAGGGCTGTTGTGTGCCCTCTATGCCCAGGAAGTGGGATTCAACCCATTAGTGATTGAAAAGGATGAGAGAAAGATCCACAAGATCCAGCCCTTTCTCAGCTATACAGGCATTGAATGCCTGAAGG
>JALVMN010000134.1:0-335 GCA_027027005.1 Desulfobacterales bacterium
GTGGTGATCACGAACCCCGGGGGCACGGGCAGTCCGATCTGGGTCATTTCACATAGGTTCGCACCCTTTCCCCCCAATAGCTGCTTGTTCTTTCCGTCTCCTTCCTCAAATGAGTAAACGAACTTTTTACGTGCCATTTGCTCCTCCGTGTTCACGTTTTCTCAGATATTCCAAGAGATAAGCCAGGGCCAGCATCACAACGGCCAGGGTAACCACTTTCAAGAGGCTGGGATTTTTAAAAAAGAAGCGCGAGATCAAAAACGCAAAGCCCCCTGCAAGAAGACACCTAATAATGAGGATTTCAAACCATCCCATAATATGACTCGGTATTTATG
>JALVMN010000134.1:345-1697 GCA_027027005.1 Desulfobacterales bacterium
GTATTTATGAAGGTTTTTTGAAAGGAATCACGCGGGCAGGCCTACCGCCCTTGTCTTTCTTTTTCTGCTCAGTTTCCTGGAGCTCATGATCTTTAGGCAAAACCCTCTTTACTTCTTCCAGTCGCATGGGATTACCACCCATGGTGAAGGGCTCACCATCCACATACTCCTCCCTGAGGATCCAGGTGACCACCTGAGGGGGTATGGTGAGGATAAGGAGTGTGACCTGGTACCAATCCTTCTTGATATCAGGCTCTATGGCCTCAATCCGGGCATATGCCGCGGGTTTTTCATGGTAATAAATCAGGACAACATCACCAATGTCGCGCATCAGAGGTCCCCTTCACTATCTCTCACCACACTGCCTGGATCGGTGCGGAGTCTATCCAGCTTTTCTTCAAACGAGGCGCCCAAATCCACCCCCATCTTCTTGGCCCGCCATTTGGCATGGAGCCCTATGTTTCTCGTATCCTTATAGAAACTATCATCTTTGGTGGCAGCGGGGTTGTAATTTTCCAACCGATCCTGCTCTGATACATGGTATGCCACAAGGGATATCAATTTCTTCAAGTTTCGCCCCCCACAGTGCGGGCACTCCAGTTCCGCTTCCTCCCCTTGCTTCAGTATCAAGCTCTGAAACAGGTGCTGGCACCCATGACACTGATACTCATAAATGGGCATAATCCATCTCCCCTTTATTGTTGGCGAAATTCTAGCAGACAATTATATCACTAGCAATACGAATCCATCCCCTTTAGTGCTATTTTTTGCTCAGCAATCTCACCTTTATTTTCCTTGACTATCCTTTTGTTCATGTGGCATGTAACAGTTGCCCAGAACAAGGCGGGTTAACTATCCAAAAATCCACAAAATGAATGAGGGTTACTTATGAGCGATAACAAACCTAATGGATCGGTTATGGTGGTGGGAGCCGGTATTGCCGGCATTCAGGCCTCTTTGGACCTGGCCGAATCCGGCTACCTGGTTTATTTAGTTGAACAAAAGTCTGCCATTGGCGGGGTGATGGCCCAGCTTGACAAGACCTTTCCCACCAATGATTGCTCCATGTGCATAATCTCACCAAAGCTGGTGGAATGCGGAAGGCACTTAAACATAGACCTCATCACATTGGCCGAAATCCAGGAGATCTCCGGGGAGCCGGGCCACTTCAAGGTAAAGCTCCTTCAGAGGCCAAGGTTTGTGGACCTGGACAAGTGCACGGCCTGTGGAGAATGTGCAAAGGTCTGCCCTATTGATGTGCCAAACCTGTTTGATGAAGGACTCCGCGACAGGCAAGCGGCTTACAAGCTTTACCCCCAGGCCATGCCAAGCGCCTATGCCATTGAAAAGCG
>JALVMN010000135.1 GCA_027027005.1 Desulfobacterales bacterium
TAGAGGACCTGGGCCCCACCTTTGTGAAATTCGGCCAGATATTGAGCCTCAGACCGGACCTGATCCCCGGACCCTTGGTGCTGGAATTGCGCAAACTTCAAGACCAGGTCCCACCGGTTTCCTTTGAAGCAATAAAAGGGGTATTGGAAAAGGAGCTGGACCGCCCCCTGGAAGAGGTCTTCAGCCACTTTGACCACCAACCCATGGCCGCAGCATCCCTTGCCCAGGTCCACAGGGCAGTGCTAAAGGAAGATCGCCAGGTGGTGGCAGTAAAGGTCCAGAGGCCTGGGATCCGCTCTGTGGTGGAAAAAGACCTCATGATCCTGGAGACCATTGCGGGCCAGCTCCACCGCAGGATGGAGCCAACCAGGATATATGACCTCCCAGGGATTGTCACTGAGATCAAAAAGACGCTCTTTCGTGAACTGGATTTTACCCGGGAGGCCCGTCACATGAAGATAGCCAGGCTCAATCTGGCAGAGATGCCGGAGATCAGGGTGCCCCGGGTCTATGATCCCTATTGTACAGAGAGGGTCCTCACCATGGAACTGGTACAGGGGACAAGGCTCAACAATTTAGACATTGAAGATCCTGAGGAAAGACACCGTCTTGCCAGCCTGGGGCTGCGCTGCACCCTGAGGCAGATCCTTGTCCACGGATTCTTCCACGCAGACCCGCATCCCGGAAACATCCTTTTGCTGGACTCAGGCAAATTATGCCTCCTTGACTGGGGCATGGTGGGAAGACTCCCCCGAGAGGCCCGTTATGCCCTGACCGAGTTGATCCAAGCCGTGGTGGAAAAGGACTCGGAAAGGGTGGTGTGGCTTCTCTCCGAGTTCGCCCAGATGGCTCGGGAAACAGACCTGCGGGCGCTCCAAAGGGACATACTCGATATCATTGACTCATTTCACGGAGTGCCTCTGGCCAAGATACGGATAGGGCAGCTCCTCATGGATGCCACCTCTGTGCTGCAACACCATAGAATAAGGCCTCCTGCTGACATGGCCCTCATGGCCAAGGCGGTGATGACGGCCGAAGGAACGGCAAGGGACCTCTATCCAGACCTGGATGTAATCGCAGAGGCGGAACCCCTGCTCAAGCAGGTGGCAGCCGAGAGATGGCAACCCCGCGAGGTATGGCAATCCATCCGCAGGGCTCTCTTTAGGCTTGCCTTGCTCCAAAAAAACCTTCCGCCCCGAGTGGAACGCATAATTGAGGCCATTGACAAGGGTGACCTCAGCATCAGGTTCCGGCACGAAAACCTTGAAGGACTGAGAAAGACCCTGGAGTCCATAACAAACCGCCTCACCTTCGGCATCATAATTGCCGCCCTCATCATAGGCTCGTCCATGATCATCACCACCGGTGTAAGACCGCTGCTCTTCGGATTTCCCGCCCTGGGGGTGATAGGCTATCTGGTCTCAGCCCTCCTTGGACTGTGGCTCATCTTTAACATCATCAGGAGACGCAAGCTCTGAAAGTTGTCTGATGGGCCCCTTTGAAATTGACAAATTGCAAGGCTTTTCCCAATATGGCTGCCGTTGTATCCCTCCGGATCCAAGGAGCATAAGGCGAGAACATGGCGCACACTGTCAAGGGGGCTTATAAGGAGGCGCTCCGCTACCTGTACGGCCTCCAGAAATACGGGATAAAATTCGGGCTCTCCAAGACCACAAATCTGCTGAGGGCCTTTGGCGATCCGCACCTGGGCCAAGACTATATACACATCGGCGGGACAAATGGTAAGGGCTCTGTGGCCGCATTCATAACATCGGTGCTCAGGGAGGCGGGTTACAGGGTGGGATTTTATAGTTCTCCTCACCTGGTCAGCTTCAGGGAGAGGTTCAAGATAAATGATGTGCCCATCGGGGAAGAGGATGTGGTCCGATTGGTGGACGAAGTGAGGAGTGCGGTTGTAGAATCGGAGCCCCCCACATTTTTTGAGTTTACTACGGCCATGGCCCTGGTCTATTTTGCCCGCCAAGAGACCGACATCGCTGTAATGGAAGTGGGCATGGGGGGAAGGCTTGATGCAACCAATGTGATCACCCCCAGGGTGAGCATCATTACTAATATAGGGATGGAGCATCAATTCTTCCTGGGCAACACCCTCCTGGAAATAGCTGCTGAGAAGGCGGGTATCATCAAACCAGGGGTTCCTGTCCTTACAGGGGCAACCCAGAAAAAGGTGGTGGATCTTTTAAGGAAGATGAGCCGGGAAAAGGGGGCCCCTTTTTTGAGGCTCGGCGAAGAGATCAAATTTAGAAAGACCGCGAGGGGCCTTTATTTCAGGGGAAGGCAGTGGCATCTGGGCCCCTTGCCCCTTGGACTTTACGGCCGCTTTCAGGCAAGAAATGCCGCCCTGGCTCTTGGCTGTATTGAAGAGATTTGCAGGCAGGGCTTTGATATCTCGGCCCAGCATGTGGCCCAAGGATTAGTCAAGACCAGGTGGCCTGGCAGGATGCAGATTCTCTCCAGAAACCCCCTGGTGGTGCTGGATGGGGCCCACAATCCTTCTGCCATGAAGGCCATGGTAAGCTGCCTCAAAGTAGATTTTCAATATGATCGCCTGATAGTGGCACTGGGGGTCATGGAGGACAAAGACCTCAAGGCCATAGTGAAGCAGATTGCTCCCCCCTCCCATCACATCATTTACACCAGACCCAGGTACTATCGTGCGGCCAAGCCGGAATTGCTGTACAGCCAGGGCGTGGGGTTACACAACTCTGCCGAGGTGATCGACTCACTGGATGTGGCCATTGAAAAGGCCCGTGAAATGGCAGGCAGGGAGGATCTGGTGCTCATCTGCGGCTCTCTCTTTACCGTGGGAGAGGCCTTGAGCCTCCTGGATCCAGACAACTACCCACCCGAAGAGATCCAGGATGATGAGGTCTAGGCGCAGACACAAAACCACCATTTTCTTTGGTGCAGGCCTTTTTCTGGCCATTTACTCCCTACTTGTCTCGCTTGCCCACGGGGGTGGCTTTGGCAGGGATCGCTTTCAGTTTGACTCTGCCACTCCATGGGAGATCACGGCCAAGCGGCTCTTTTATGACGAAAATTCTCAGGTCTATGAGGCAGAAGGCAATGTGGTAATAAAAAAAGGAGAGCAGGTATTAAGGTGTTCTAGGGCCCGCTACGAGCGAGTGAGCGGGATAGCCAAGGTGTGGGGAGGATTCACCTTTCAGAGCTATGGGGATGTTTTGAGTGGAGAGGAAGGGGTTTTCAACCTCAAGGCTGAAACTGGCAAGGTTACGGCGGGGCACCTTTTCTTAAAAGAAACCCACTTTCATATAACCGGCTCTCTCATGGAAAGGCTCTCTCCCAACACCTACCTGGTAAGAGATGGAACCATCACCACCTGCGACTCATGCCCACCAGATTGGTCCATTACATTTTCAGAGCTCCGCGTGACCGTGGAGGGCTATGGAAAGGCAAAACACACGGCCTTCAGGATAAAGAACTTGCCGGTGCTCTACGTGCCCTATTTAATATTCCCTGCCAAGACAAAGCGCCAGAGCGGGCTTCTCCCCCCACGCATTGGATATTCTGATAGAAACGGATTGGATCTGGAAATCCCCTTTTTCTGGGCCATAAGCAGGGATGCTGATGCCACCCTGTATCAAAGGATACTCACAGAGCGGGGCTATATGCAGGGCCTGGAATTTCGCTATGCCGCGCCAAGGGACTCAGGTGGAGATTTTCTATTTGATATCCTCTCGGACAAGAAAGGAGAAAAGGACCTGAACGACCCTGACCAATTGGACATAAGCCCCTTTTCCAGGACCAACAAGACCCGCTACTGGTTCAGGGCCAGGGTGGACCAGGCCTTTGGGTGGGCCTTGAGGTTGCACGGGGATTTCGACTATGTGAGCGATCCCGATTACCTGAGGGAATTTGAAGGAAGTCTGTTCGGCTATGAGGCGAGGCCTGACCTTGAAAAGGAATGGGAGAGGCCCTTTGAGGAAAGGTATTCTCCCTTCAGGACCTCCAGGGTGAAACTAACCAGATACCACCCCCTCCACTATGGGGAGATTTATTCGTCCTACTATCAAAATCAACGAGACGATGATTCCTTCATTGATTCCTCAGGGGGGGACCAAACGCCTCAGCCCCTCTTGGGCCTAGGTTACGCACTTCCCCCATTTGGGTTAAAGGCGCCGGTATATGTCTCTCTGGATTCCGGCTACAGGGCCATCTGGAGGGATGTGGGACAAAAGGGGCACGAGGCAAGCCTCACCTCTGCCCTAAGGGTGCCGCTATCTGTGGGAAGACACGTGAGGCTTGAGCCATCGGTGAGTTACACGAGATATTTGAGGTTCACAGAATCTTATGGAGGCACTGAATCAGACACCTCGCAAGGGGCCTATCAATTTGACATAAAGCTCTTCTCCAAGCTGGAGAGGATCTTTAACATGGAGGAAAAGGGCTCCCTTTCGGGCCTCAAGCACACCATCTGGCCCATCCTCAGCTATCAGTACAGGGGCATTCACCCACAGGAAGAAAGTGACCCCTGGTTCAACCAAATGACTGCTCATCCCGAGTCCCACCGCCTGGTGTTCACCCTTGAAAACTATCTGGACATGCGAATCGAGTCCGGTACGGGCCTTCCCACCTACCAGCAGTTAATAGCACTCAAACTGGTTCAGGGATACGACATAAGGGAGGCCAGGGGCAGAGACCTGGAACCGGGTGAAGACAAGGAACCCTTTGATCCCTTGGAGGTCTCGCTTACCCTGAGGCCTCACGGGGCTTTGGATCTCAATGGGAACTTAAAATGGGACCACTATGATCAAGAAATCGCAAGCACTCAAATCTCAGCCGATTTGAATCTAGAGCGAAGCGGGGGCAGGAAAGACCACTTTGCGCTGGAGTACAGCTACCAGAATGAAGAGGAGGAATATCTCAATGCCACGGCCCGCCTGAACCTCTGGTGGGGAATTTCCATTGGGACATCCATTTCCAGAGACCTGATTCAATCCAGATATACCAGAAAGACGCACTGGGTGGATTATCAGAGTCAGTGCTGGGGTATGAGGGTGGCTGTGGAAGAAGAGGACCAAGACAGACGCATAATGGTCTTTGTGCGTTTCTCAGGCCTGGGAGAGGTCAAGGTGTGGTAGTTGACCGCCTTGCCACCCTGTGGAGCGCCAGGACACAACAAAGCCCAAAAATCATGAGCAAAAGGGAGAGCATCACACCCTGATCAAGGCTTTGAGGAAGGGTATTGGCAGGGGGAAGGCCACTGACCACCACCTTTTCCTTCCACGGCCAAATTTTTCTGAGGGATCCCACCATGAGGCCCATCAGAAAACCCATTGTGTGGTCATGGTGTCTTGCAAGCAGCCACCCCAGGATGCGGGAAAAGAGCATAATCCCTATTGCCGCCCCAAGTGCCACTAATGAGAGGACCAGGAAGTCTCTTTGATTCACGGCCTCCAACACATAATGGTATTTCCCCAGCAAGACCAGCACGAAGGCCCCAGAGATACCTGGAAGAATCATGGCGCAGATGGCAACCGCGCCGCTAAGCACCAGATACCACGGGGCATTGGGGGTCTGAAGGGGGATCAGCCCTACCAGGACATAGGCCCCTGCTCCACCGCCCAAGAGAGATGCCACCACCGAGGTCCTCCATCTCTCAATATCTCTGCTGACCACTATCACAGAGGCTGCCACCAGCCCGAAGAAGAATGACCACACAAAGGTGGGGTGGTTGTGGAGCAACCAACTCAGGAGCCTAGCAAGGGAGAAGATGGCCACAAGGATGCCACCCCCCACAGAGGCCAGAAATGGCCATGCCACATGGCTTGAAAGTTCCCTCCACCTCCCCTTAAGAAACAGCTCCAGGGCCTTGAGGTCAAAGCTCTTTATGGAAAATATCAGTTCTTGATATATTCCGAGGATCAGGGCCATGGTGCCACCTGATACCCCGGGGACCACGTCGGATGCCCCCATGCAAAAGCCTTTGAGGCCCAGGAGGCAATAGTCCCTGAACGTCCTCTTTCGACGCACCTTAACCCCCGGCCAAAGAGCCCCAAAGAGAAACAAGCCCCAACAGGGTGCAGTACGGGGCAAACAGAAAGAGGCTCCCTTTCCTGACCATTACCATTAATAGTTTCAGGGACAAAAACCCCACAATTGAAGAAGATAGATAACCTGCCAACAACACCCCAAGGCCTGCCTTCCCTGTGGTGGAGTCAACAGCCTGGAGGAGGAGGGCTCCGATTATGGCAGGGATTGAGAGGAGAAATGAAAACCTACCGGCAAGCTCCCTTTCCATGCCACAGAGGAGTCCTGCCACAATAGTGCTGCCTGAGCGCGAGATACCAGGGATTATGGCCATCCCTTGGACCGCTCCCACAACCAAGGCCCTCCACCAGCCCACCCGTGAGACAGTGGAATAGTGGCCTGGGATAAAGCGGGTTGCAATCAGAAGCAGGGCTGTGAGCATAAGGGCAATCCCGACGGTTCTAAGGGAGGCAAACATCTCCTCCAAAGGAGACCTAAAGAGCAGCCCGATGAGTGCCGTGGGGATAGAGCCTATTATCACCCAAATCGTCATGTCAAACCCTGAAGGCCTCGACTCTCTGACCCCTTCGTACCTTTGAGAACGCAGGTGGGAATATGTGTCATGGACCATGGCCCAAAGGTCTCGCCAGAAATAGGCAATCACCGCGCTCAAGGTGCCTGCGTGAACCACGGCATCGAACAAGAGCAAGGGCTCTTTAAGGCCCAGCAAGCTCTGGAATATCACCAAGTGGCCTGAACTGCTGATGGGCAGAAACTCTGTAACCCCCTGGACAAATCCCAAGATTATGGCATCCCACAAATTCACTGAAGTCCCTCTTATTAGCACCCTACCCTGTTTTTTCTCGGGCCCCCTCCATCTGAAAGGCCCATAGCAAATCATACTCTTCCAAGGCCGATCTCCTACAAAGTTCCTTCTGGAGCTTGTGGCCTAGGGTAAGCTTGGATACCACAGATATCAGATATGTTTAATGGGTTTCAAGGCATATCCTTGCTCAGTCCCGTTTAAGGTAGAATTGAACCAGACAAGTCGGCCAATCATTATCAGTCAATAGGTTATAGGCTCAGCGCGATATTCACATTTGAACCTATCTTGACAGGGAAACGGCACATTCCCTTCGCTACGCTCGCTGCGCCATCCATGGCTCCGCTCACTGCGGATTCCAGCCCTTCCGCTGTCCTGCTCCAGGGCTGTAATGACGCCGCTCCGGGAACATCCCGTTCCCCTGCTGTTGCCAGAGAACCGATTTGGGACAGGGCATATCCTTGGCAAAGCAATGATTCGGGGGAGAGATTTATTATCTACCTATTTGCGGGAGGGCTTTCCTTGACACCGGTTACGGGCTTCCTTTATAAGGGAGCGAGATAGTGCAATTTTCCAAATTCGGGGTGATTGAAAATGGCCACCAAGATGAAGATAGGGGTCCTGAGTGCAGGAGGAGATTGCCCTGGCATCAACAGCGCAATCCACTGGCTGGTGTATTCAGCCCTTGACAAAGACCTTGTGCCTCGCCGCGGCCTCATGTTTGAGGTGATAGGCATACTGGATGGATGGAGGGGCCTCATAGAACTGAGGTCTGAGAAAAAGGAGAGCCTGAGGCGGTGGACCATGAAGTTGGATACAAATCTGGTGAGGACCTGGGATAGATATGGTGGCACTCGCCTGGGCACCACACGCATAAACCCCTTTGACCCCAAGAATGACAAGTCTCAAAATATTGTAGAGAATTACAAGAAACTGGGCCTGGAGGCCTTGGTGGTGATCGGCGGGTTCGACAACTTGGGCGTGGCCTACAAGCTGCACAGGGAAGGCCTCAAGGTGGTGGGCATACCCAAGACCATTGACAAGGACCTCTCAGAGACGGATTACACCCTTGGTTTTGACTCTGCCGTAAATATAATAACCTCGGATGTGGACAGGATCAGGATCACGGCCGGCTCCCACAGCAGGATTTTCGTGGTGGAATGCATGGGAAGAAAGGCAGGGTGGCTGGCCCTTGAGGCAGGTGAGGCATCAGGGGCACCGATAGTACTCATACCTGAGCATGACTTCCTCATAGAAAGGGTTATTGATCTGCTGGAGAGGCGCAGGAAACAGGGCCACCGCTACAGCATCATCCTCATCTCTGAGGGAGCCAAACCGAGAGGCATGGAAGAAATCCATGAGCGACGCGGCCGCGACGGGTTCGGACATTACTACTTGGGCGGAGTTGGCGGCTTCCTGGCAGAAGAAATCGAGAAGAATTCAGACATGGAAGTGAGATATGTGGCCTTGAGGCACCTCCAGAGGGGCGGGGCCCCCACTGCCTATGACAGGCGTATGGGGCGAAAGTTCGGGATTGCAGCCATTGATATGATAGTAAATGAAGACTTTGGCCGTATGGTGAGCCTAAAACACGGGGAGATCACCACCGTGCCGCTCAAAAAGGCATTGGAAAAACTCAACCTGGTGGATGTGGAAAAATTCTATAACACCTTGAACTACAGGAGCCTGGATCAGATTTTATAAGAAAATATCTTTCCAGGATTCAAGATCCCGTTTGGATCAAATGCCTTCTTGATGCGCGCCATTAATTGGAGTGCCTCTTGAGAGATCTCCAGCCCTAAATAGTTCTTCTTCGTTATCCCCACCCCATGCTCTCCAGTGATGGTGCCTCCCAATTGGATCACCTTCTTTAGAACTAGTTCTATGATTTTATTTGCCCTTTCCTCTTCGCCTGGCTTGTCGTTGTCCAGCATGATGTTTACATGGATATTTCCATCACCAGCATGGCCAAAGGCAGGAATGGGCAGGCCATAATCCCTTTCCAGTTCATGGAGATAGGAAATAAGGGCCGGCATCCTGGTCCTGGGGACCACCACGTCCTGGCTCATCTTGTGCGGCCTGAGTTTGTAAAGGGAGGGGGAGAGGTTTCTTCTGGCCTCCCAAAGTGTCTCTGCTTCCACCTGGTCTTTGGCCCTGAGGAATTGAATGGCCCCCCACCGCTTACACACATCCTCCACGCGGCCTGCCTGCTTTGTCACCATTGCCTCGTCGCCGTCCACCTCTATCAAGAGCATTGAGCCAGTATTTGGTGGAATGGGGATCTGTATTTCATCCCTTACACACTCAATGCACCTCGAATCCATAAGTTCCAGCACGGTGGGCAGGATCCGGGACCGAATCATTGCAGTAACTGCGCCGGCTGCAGATTGCACATCCGGGAACAAGGCAAGCATGGTCATCTCTGATTCAGGCTTGGGGAGCAGCTTCAGGATGACTTGGGTGATGATTGCAAGGGTGCCTTCTGAGCCGATTATCAACCTCGTAAGATCATAGCCTGCAACACCCTTCATGGTCTGGACCCCGGTTTGAAGGATTTCACCTGTGGGAAGCACCACCTGGAGTCCCAGTACATAGTCCCGCGTGACCCCATACTTGACCGCCCTGAGCCCCCCTGCACACTCCGCCACATTCCCTCCGATGGTGGAGATCTTGATGCTTGCAGGATCAGGGGGATAAAAGAGTCCCAGGCGCTCCACCTCCCTTTGTAGATCAGCCGTTATGACCCCGGGTTCAACTCTTGCCACCATGTTGTCAGGGTCTATCTCCAGGATGCGGTTCATGCGCTCGAGCGATATCACAAGACCGCCGCTCACAGGTATGGCCCCCCCGCTCATTCCGCTTCCAGCCCCCCTCGGCACCACGGAAATGCCCTCCCTGTTTGCAAGCCTCATGAGGCTGGAAATCTCTCGGGCAGAGCGTGGGAACACCACTGCATCCGGGCTTCTGCCCAGCTTGGTGGCGTCCTTTCCGTATTCCTCCAGCTCGTCTGGGGCCAAAAGGAGGCGAGAGCTCCCCACTATCTCTCTTATCTCGGCCAGTATGTGTTCAGGGATCATGTCTCAAGGGGGGTCTTGCTCTTAAAGGCGTGCTCGAGGGTAAGGCGATCCATGTATTTCAAGTCTCCACCCATGGGGACTCCCAGGGCGATCCTGTAAATATTCAGTTGAGGATACCTCTCCTTTAATAACCCAGCGATGAAAGAGGCCGTGGCCTCACCCTGGGTGGTGGGATTGGTGGCGAGGATCACCTCCTTTATGTCTTCCTTTGCCACCCTGGACACCAGCTCGCCCAGTTTGAGGTCTTCAGGACCGATGCCTTCCAAGGGGGAAAGGGCGCCGTGAAGCACATGGTATTTGCCCCTAAAGACCCCCGCCTCTTCAATGGCCAATTGATCTCCGGGGCCCTCCACAACACAGAGTACATGGTTCGATCGGTTTGGGTCAGCACACACCAGACAGGGGTCATGGTCTGTGATGTTAAAGCATGTGGAGCAAAATTTTATCTTTTCCTTTACCTCAATCAAGGCCTCGGCAAGGCCTTGGGCCACGGCCTTATCGCTCCTAAGGATGTGGAGGGCTATCCTCACGGCTGACTTGGGGCCCAGCCCCGGAAGTGATGCCAGGCGATTGACCAGTGTCTCCAGGGGTGCGGGATAGATTCCCATGGTATGCGGCCTCACACGAGCCCCGGTAGATTGGGGAGATTCAGGCCCTTGGTCAACTTTGCCATCTCCTGGTTTACCATCTCCTTGGCCCTTGCAAGCCCCTCGTTTACTGCAGCCAGTATCAGGTCCTGGAGCATCTCCGGGTCCTGCGGGTCAATGACCTCTGTCTCTATCTTTATGGAGACCAGTTCCTGTTTCCCATTGACCACCACGGTGACCATTCCCCCACCTGATGAGGCCTCCACGGTCTTTTCCCCCACTTGTTCCTGGAGTTTCATCATCTTTTCTTGAAACTGCTGGGCCTGTTTCAGAATCTGGCCCATGTTTGGCATCCCTTTCACTTTTCACCTCCATCTAATCAAAAAGTAATCTTCCCTAACCAATGATCCTGCCTTCGAATACCTCCAGCAACTCTTTTATGGGACGCGAAACCCCCTGTTTTTCCCTCGAACTCTTATCATCCTCCACCCCCTGGGACTCCTCTATCTTGATGTTGATAGGGGCTCCAAAGAATTCAGATGCGTATTTTTCCAGTCTTTCAAACCTTTCCTTATCATCAAAATAGGCCGATGAAAAGGGCTCACCCCCCTTGCCAAGCCTCAAGGTCCCTGAATCCAGGCCCAAGAAGGTCCAACCTTTCAGGATATTTGCCATGGCCCTGTTTTTTTTGCCCATGAACTTCAAAAATCCCTCCCAGTCTGCAGCCCGCCCACCGGGTTTTTCTGATGGGGGCGAGGACAATGGCTTTTGGGACTCCTTTGAGCCGGCCGGGATCTTTGCCAGGACCCTCTTTTCCAGGGATTCCAGTCTTTCCATGAGCTCGCTGAAAGAGAGAAGGTCCCCCAGGGTGCATAGTCTGATCAAGATAGCCTCAAGCACTATCCTTGGCTGAGAGGCATACCTCAAATCCTGCTCCCTCTTGATGAGGAGATCTAAGATGGCCTGGATCTTCTGGAGCCCCCCCTCCTTGGAAAGCGCTCTTATACGCTCCAGGTCATTGTCTGCCATGTCCAAGAGTGCACTTTCAGGGGCCACCAAAGAGACCAGGAGGTCGCGGAACTGCCCCATCAAAGCCCTGTAAAAAGACTTAATGTCGTGGCCGCGATTGTAGATCTCTTCCACCGCGCCCAGGCAGGCCGCCTGGTCCGAGCGGATTACGGCCTCACAGGTGCGAAGCACCAATTCAGTATCCAGTAAGCCCAAGACCTGGCCAATGGCGCGGGCATCCAGTTGATTGCCCAGTGAGGAGACCACCTGGTCCAGAAGGCTTTCGGCATCCCTCATGCTGCCTTCCGCCTGGCGGGCGATCATATTAAGGCCTTCCTCAGAGGCTTCTATCCCCTCGGCCGCACAGATCTTTCGGAGTTGATCCACTATCTGAGCAACAGGTATTCTTCTAAAATCAAATCTCTGGCACCTGGACAGAATGGTTACAGGGACCTTTTGAGGCTCGGTGGTGGCAAAGATGAACTTTACATGTGCAGGGGGCTCTTCCAGGGTCTTTAGCAGGGCATTGAAGGCAGGAAGGGTGAGCATGTGTACCTCATCAATTATGTATATCCTGTAGTTGCCCGCCGATGGCATGTATCCGATGTTGTCCCGAAGCTCTCTGATCTCGTCTATTCCCCGGTTAGAGGCCCCGTCGATTTCTTGGACATCCACCGAGGCCCCTTCCATGATCTCGGAGCATGAACGGCATTCATTGCAGGGGGGCTGTTCTGCGCTCCCCTTGCAATTCAAGGCCTTTGCAAGGATCCTAGCCACAGAGGTCTTTCCCACCCCTCTTGGGCCTGAAAAGAGGTAGGCGTGGGCAAGTCTTCCGTTCCTAAGGGCATTTTCCAGGGTGCGGGTCACATGCTGCTGGCCCACCACCTCCTGGAAGGTCTGGGGACGCCATTTTCTTGCCAGTACCTGATAGCTCACCGATCCAGTCCTTTAACCTCAAATCCGATTTCGGCCCTGATCCGTCTTTGGATAATTCTGCCTGACCTGGCCATTATAATCAATCCCCAAATGGAGCTGCCCTTTGAGATTGGATGAATACTTGAATGGTCATCAGATGCTCCCAAAAGGTGAACCTCTCGGTCTGTGGCAATTTTTCTCAAAAACACCCTTCTGGGGACACGGGAGGGAAACAAAAAGGGGCTGCGCACCAGGTACGCAGCCCCCCGAGTTCAGCGAAAAAGTTTTTCAGGTGGAGCTAGGACACAAAAAAATGGCGGAGAGAGAGGGATTCGAACCCTCGGTACCACGTTTTAGTGGTACACGCGATTTCCAGTCGCGCTCCTTCGGCCAACTCGGACATCTCTCCGCACCTTTTTATATATTATGCAAGAGAGCAGAATTGTCAATGTTGGCGGAGAGGGTGGGATTCGAACCCACGTGCCCCGTTACTCACGGGACAAGTCGATTTCGAGTCGACCCCGTTACGACCACTTCGGTACCTCTCCACCGCAAAGTATCACCTCTTTTTCCTGAAAAAATCCTGTATCAAAAAACGGCATTCTTGCTCCAGGATCCCTGAAACAATCTCCATAGTGTGGTTCAGGAGCCCATTGGAGCCGATCTTATAAACCGAGCCTGCCGCTCCCCCCTTTGGATCAGGGGCCCCATAGGCCAGAGTACCCACCCTCGCGTGTACTGCCGCACCCATACACATGGCACAGGGCTCAATGGTGACCACCAGGATGGCTCCAGAGAGCCTGTAATTGCCGAGCTTCGTCCCCGCCTCCCTGAGGGCCAGGATCTCGGCATGGGCGGTAGGGTCCTTCAAGGTGATGGGCCGGTTGTGGGCGGATGCCACTACCCTTCCTTCCCTGTCAGCCACCACCGCCCCTACGGGTACTTCTCCTGCCTCAAGGGCTTCCCTGGCCTCGTTGAGGGCCAATGTCATCAAATGATAAAGATCCACACTCATACATAGTTATTTTTACACCTCGGCCTCATTTCAGTCAACTCTCCTTTGAAGTCCAACCGAATCAAGAGGAGGGTGAAATTTTATCCTACCCCTCACATCAAATAATTTAAGTCCCGAACAGAAAACGACGAAATGCATGTATAGAAAAGTCTTCAGGCCTTTTTGAAAAATAGTGTCCGTATCAGAGAAATTTCAAACCCCTATGCGTGAAAAGGGCAGGCCCTATTTGGCCAGCCCTGAAGTGGAGGTGAGCAATTGAGTTACGCCTTGGATCAAGTTCAATTGGACGCCATCGATGAGGTCTTGAGGAGCAATCTCATCGACATGGGAGTCCACTGCGTCTTCTTGATTGATATGGCAGGCAACATCATAACCAGCCTTGATGATGGCCACAGCAATCATGACATATACTCCCTGGCCGCCCTTGCGGCAGGCAACTTTGGGGCGGTCAGCACCATGGCCAGGATCATCGGGGAGGAGGAATTCAGCCTCTTGTTCCACAAGGGCAAGGAAGAGAGCATCCATTTCAGCAAGGTGCTTACTGACTTCCTGCTCATAACCATATTTGGCCAGGAGGTGTCCCTGGGTTTCCTGCGGCTGAAGGTAAGCGAGGCCATAGACAAGATCGTCGAAGTCCTGGAGCCAGCCCTAAACGGCAGCTAATAAGGCGAAAATATTACTCATCAGCAGCGAAGAGCAGGTGTGAGGATCCTTTGAATGGCATTTGTAAATCTAAAGAAAAAGGAAGTCCAGGTAAAGATAGTCTATTACGGGCCTGGAAGAGGTGGAAAAACCACTAATCTGGAATACATATACCGAAAATTCAACAAGAGGATAAAGACCGAGATGGTGACCATCAAGACCCAGGGGGACAGGACGTTGTTTTTCGACTTCTTGCCCCTGGGGCTCGGCAAGATAAAGGGCTATGACATCAAGATCCAGTTGTACACAGTGCCGGGTCAGGTAAAGTATGATGCCACCAGGCGGCTGGTCCTAAGAGGTGTGGATGGGGTGGTATTCGTGGCAGATTCCATGGCAGTGAGGCGAAAGCACAATATATTGTCGCTGAAAAACCTCCAGCAAAATCTTGCCACATACAACAAGAACATATTTCGCATCCCCTTGGTACTTCAGTACAACAAGAGGGATCTGGCAAAGCAAGACATCCCGCTCCTGCCCATTGAAGTGATGCAAAAGGATCTCAACAGCAAGCTAAAGGTACCGTGGTTCGAGGCCAGCGCCCTGGAAGGTTACAACGTGGCAGAGACCATGAAAAAGATCATCCTCATGACTGTGGCCAGTCTGGAGAGGGAATTAAGGTAGGAGGTGACCAAATTGAGCCAGAGCAAACAATCAACCCTGGCAGCAGAGGTGGAAAAGCGCCTGGACACCCTGTTTCAAGAAGAAGACAACCAAGGGCCCGAGGACCAGACAATTGAGGGACTGAAGGCAGTAATTCTCTCGATGGAATGGGAGATCTCTGACAGGGAGTTGAACACCCTTCTCAGCATCTCAGAGGATCTCAAGAAGAAATACAAGGGCGACAAGCTGTTGTTCCCGTTTGCCCAGCTTTTCAATTCCCTGGGGCGATACATAGACAAATACAGGTCAAAGGCCGATCCAGAGGCCATAAAACTCCTGAGCTCAGCCTTTGAAGCATTTGACAAGGCATTGAACGAGGACTCCCTCCCCCAGAAAGAGAAGAAGAAGCTGTTGAAGGCCCAAGTGGATAGATTCAAAGAGCTGAAGAAGAGGATACAGGCCACCAAGAAGACCAAGGCCCCATCGGCCAAGCGCAAGAAAGCGGCCAAGGTCAAGGAAGAGGTAAAACCGGTGCAGGAGACGGCCTTACTGGTGGAAGAAATCAGGAAGATGATCAGGGAAGAATTTGAAGCCCTGAAGAAAGACTTGATCCAAGCCGTGGCAAACACGTGATGAACAGGTAAAGGGGGCTTTCCATGCCCAAGCGCGTTTCCAAAAGACTCCTCAAACGGGTCTTTAGGCCTGTCCAGGGAGATGGAATGGGCGAATTCTCCATGGACGGGAGCATGCTAAAGGTCTTGCTGGAGCTGGA
>JALVMN010000136.1 GCA_027027005.1 Desulfobacterales bacterium
TTTGTCCACTTTATGTGACAACCCGTGGTCTGCCTGCTCAAGAAATTACGCTCGTTAATTCAAATTCCGTCGTTTTCGCATGCAGATTCTTATCGGACCCGAGATTCACAAGCCGGTTCTGCAAAAATGGCTGAGAAAAACGGATTTGCAGATGGTCTTTGAGAGAAATTTATGCGATAAGCGTGTCCACAAAGCCCAAACTGGCCTTATTTCACGGAATAATTCCCCAAAACGGCGATTTTGGGGTGCGGAATGTGGGTTAAAGGCATGTTCGATGGCAAACCGCTGGTGCAGATGGAGTTTGTATCAGGCACTCAGGCACACTTGCTGTTTGCCGAACTGAAAACTCTCGGTCCGCTCAGAGCCACGGGGGGCCTGCTCATCTTGAAGACCGGGCCATGTTTGCGGGGTGCGCCCCGACCACCTCCCGGTCTGGGTTCGGGGTGTTCGTATGAGCACAGATTTGGGCTACCGGGTCTCCAAATCGTCAAGCCGCTTTTGAGCGTATTTGACCCATATTGTATCCCGGGTAGGCTCCATGTTATCTTCGGCAACCAGTTCAAGGAAATATTTGTAAATATGCGCTGCATTTTGGGGGCGGCCTTCGACATCTTCAATTATCGCCTGATTAAACCAGGCTTTTACATTTTTGGGGTTTAATCTCAGCGCCCGTTCATAGCAAGCCATCGCTTTTTTCGTATCTCCCAAAATAGCTAGTACAATTCCCTTGTTATTCCACACCCCTGAATTCCTATTATCGCGAGTCAGTATTTGGGTGAAACAAGCAAGTGCTTCTTCCCACCGCCCTAGATTGGCAAGGCTCACCCCCTTGTTGTTCAAGGCTGCTGAAAAGCGTGGTTCGATATCCAGTGCGCGGTCGCAGCAAACAATAGATTCTTCATGACGGCCCAGTGTAGTAAGGATCAAGGCCTTGTTGCACCAAAGGTCGGCATTTCTCGGGTTAGCAGACAACAATCGGTCAAAACCGGTAAGGGCTTCCTCATGGCTATCCAAAACCACTTGTGAGTATACGCTTACTTCACTCATCACGGCATCTATATCCCGTCCCAGACTGATGATAAGCAGTGGCCTATCATAATAAGCCATCAATTCTATAGCATTGCGATCTATGCCTTGCTGCGGCTGGCGAGCTGTAGCACCAGGTGAAATGTGCATGGACGGGATCGAACTTTTGGCTTTGCTTTGGCTATCAATCTCTGATTTGCGTTGCACCTCTTGTTTGATTTGTGCCAAGTCTGGTAAGGGAAGGTTCTTCTTAATACATGCGAGAGCATCATCGTCGCGCCCCAGGCTAAACAAGACTTCCGCCTTCTCTTTCCTGGATACGTCATCTTGCGGGTCAAGCTCCAGCGCCCGGTCAAAACAGGTAATCGCATCATCCGGGCGGCCAAGTTTTTTAGCGAGCAAGCGTCCTTTATTTGCCCAGGTTGCCACGCTATCAGGGTCAAGTTCCAACGCCCGGTTAAAGCAGGCGAGAGCATCTTCTAGATGTCCAAGTTCAACGAGGCAGGGGCCTTTGTTGCTCCAGGCCGATGCATTCTCGGGGTCAAGTTCCAGCACCCGATCAAAGCAGGGCAAGGCTTGCTCCCAGTGATTTAGGGCAACGAGACAGGCTCCTTTGTTAGACAATACGGCCACGTTCTGTGGGTCAAGATCCAAT
>JALVMN010000137.1 GCA_027027005.1 Desulfobacterales bacterium
ATCAATGCCCTCAGCTCTCCCCTCTTTGCCCAGAGTTGACTCCTCAGGGTTGCGGTCTCATCCAAAAACTTCTGTCTCAGCTCTTGGAGCTGGGCCCTCTGCTCCTCGGTGAGGGCTCCATAACCAGTTCCTCCCCGCCAACAGGCACCAGGGCCCCATCCGGCTCCACCTCGCCACATTCCAGGGCCTCCTCCCATTCCGCCCCACCTGGGGCCGTGTGCGAACACCGGATAGACCAGCACTGCTACCAGAAGAACGATTCCTGCTGCTGTTAATGTCTTTTTCATTTTGCTCTCCTCCTTTTTTTGATTTGGCTGTGTTTGCTCCATAAGAAGAGCAAGGGGTATGCCACTACGATTTTCATGGCTTCTAATGCCTTGATTTGTTTGAGTTATCGCTCTTTCACAATGACCATGTGGCATAGGTGGTTGCTATTCTGCCCCAAAAAGTGGATACTTTTTACCCAGACTGGGCAATGAAAACTGGATACTTTGTACCCAAAATGGGAGGGAAAACCCCAATTAGGGCCCGTGGGCACCTTTCTTGAATGTGATTCCAATGGAGAAAACAGAAAAACCGGATCAACTCATGATTATTGGAAAAAAACGACCAAAGACCCTCAGGGCATGGATCAGTCTTCCTCCATGGCTGGTGTTGGGAGCAGTGGGGCTCCTTGCCCCAATCTTCATATTCATGACCCTGGAGTACATAGATAGGCAGAAAAAAAGGACTTTAGAGCTCCTCTTCGACAAGGGCGCTGCCCTCATCAGGGCCTTTGAGGCAGGCACCAGGGCCGGGATGCTCGACAGGAACTGGGGGAGACATCATGTCCAAAGACTGCTTAGCGAGACTGCAAGACAGCCCGATATAGTGCACATATTGATAACTGATGAAAGGGGCCAAATACTTGCCCACAGTGACCTTGGCAAGGTGGGGGATTTCTATAAGAGTGGTCTGGATCTCACTGCTGTCTCCAGGTCAAATGAGGTGAAGTGGCGTGAGGTGGAAGGAGAAACTGGGAGCAAGGTCTTCGAAGTTTACAAGCAATTTCTGCCCGTGGGGAGGCCGTTGGGAAGGATGGGGATGTGGGGCAGGATGGGACCCATGTGGCGAGAGATGCTTCATGGGAGGGAACATGGGAACATGGTGATATTCGTAGGGCTTGATATGGCCCCGGTTGAGGCTGCCAGGAGGGAAGACGCCCGCCACATGACTCTGATGGCCCTCATTCTCCTTTTGATAGGATTTGGGGGCATGGTATCCCTGTTTCTTGCCCAGGCCTATAGGAGCACAAGGGTGGCCCTTTCAAGGGCCCAGGCCTTCTCTGATAATCTGGTGGAAAACATGCCAGCGGGGCTGGTGGCCATAGATACCAACGGGCAGATCGTGGCCCTAAACCAGGAGGCAGAAAGGATCCTAGGGGTCTCATCCCACAAGGTGATTTCAAGAAAGGCAGACGAGCACCTTCCTTCACCCATCTCCAAGGCCCTCACCCTTTCAATGAAAGAAAGGCGTGGTGTTGAACTGGAAAAAAGTGTGAAGCTCCAAGGCCACGAAAGACCCCTGCACATCACTGCTAGCCTCCTAAAAGACAGGAGTGGCCAACTGCTCGGAGGAGTGGCCATTTTGACCGATCTGTCCCAGATAAGACGCCTGGAAAGGGAGATAGCCCGCACAC
>JALVMN010000138.1 GCA_027027005.1 Desulfobacterales bacterium
GTGCAGATTTCTAGGGGTTTACAAAATTTCATCATGTGCAATTGGGGGTAATACGGCGTACATTTTAAACTCGGACAAAGAAATGCTAAGCTTTTGTTTTACTTCTTCCCGTGTTGTGGGGCAGCACATAAAGGATGAGGCCCTGGGCTAAAGTTACGTCGATTCAAATTACATCAAGAATGACGGCTGGAATGGATTCTTGATAGTGAGGCCGGCTACTTGGAGGCCGTCTTGCAAGTCTTCGGTCAAAAGGAAGGAACAGTTGGCCGCAGCAGCGGCCTGAACGATAAGGCTGTCCCAGAAAGAAAGCTTGGCCCTTTTGTGGAGATAGACTGCAGCAACAACCATATTGAAATCAGGGTGGACAGTCTCAAGGACCGCCATGTAGTGCATGTATTCCAGAGCCTCTTCCATTGAAAGCGGCACCTGGATCTTTCGTGTGGAAACATGATAGAACTCCTGAAGAACCTGTATACTGATAACGCCGGTCCCGTTCCTGATATGCTTCTTTACGAGTTGCCTGGCAACGTCTGCCTTCTCTCTGAGCGCTGGGGAATTGTCAATGGAGTAAATGAAGACATTGGTGTCCAGAAAGACTTTATCTTTCATGAAGGTCGTCTCTGGTCCAGTTTTTTGCCCCTACCCTAGCCTTGCTTTGCCGAAAAAAAACTTCCAGGCCCTTTATGGCGGATTGGCGGCTGAGATCTCCCGATACGAATTCTTCGATGCTTTTTCTTACTATAGCATTGATGGAGGTCTTTTTTTGAAGAGCAAGGCGGCGGGCCTTTCTAAGGAGGCCTTCATCGATTTTGAGTGTAATATTAGCCACTTTGGATCTCCTAATATTAATACAAAATAGCACAGGGGCTGTGCTATGTCAAGGAAGAACGGGTCACTCTAAAAAGCTTTGGGGCAGGAATGAGGCTTTATGATTAAGAATAAACCCATATGCCCTCTCTGGCACCTGAGGTTTACCCTTGAGCCCACGGAGGTAGTGAGACTTCCCAGGATGAACAAGGGGATCACCCTGCGGGGGGCATTCGGGACATCGCTCAGGAACCTTGTGTGCGCGGACAGAAAGGCCTCCTGCGATACATGCAGGATCCATGCTAACTGCCCGTACGGCGTGGTGTTCTCACCAAGGGTCCCTGAAGATGCTAGTCGGCTCAGGTTGAATCGCGATATACCCAGGCCCTTCGTGATCAAGCCATCCGTTGACGGCAAGGAACTCTACGAGCCCGGGGAGCCTCTTTGCTTCGATCTGGTGCTGGTGGGCAGGTGCCGCGACCTTTTTCCCTACGTGATCGTGTCCTTCAATGAGTTGGGTAGAAAGGGGATCGGGGTCGGAAGGGGGAGGTTTGAGATCGGGCTGGTGGAGTGCCTGGATGGATCTGGTAAGGTCCAGAGAGTTATGGAGGCTGGGAACAACCTTGTGCACACGCCGCGGCATGAGATACGGCTGGACCAGGCTCCCGTGCTAAAACATGATCGGGTCCGGGTGCACTTCCTAACCCCTGTGCTTCTCAAGGAAAAGGGACAGTGGGCGCGGCCTTCTTTCGGGGCCTTGATGAAGAGGCTGAGGGACAGAGTCAATGCCCTTTCCTACTTCTACTGTGGAGAGCCGCTTGACATGGACTTCCGCAGGTTCGGTGAGAGGGCAGAGAGGGTGCGCACTGTCCAGCAAAACCTGCATTGGGTTGAGGAAAGCCGTTATTCCAGGCATAGGGGGCTTACCCACAGGCTCAAAGGGTATGTGGGCGAAGTGGTGTACGGGGGCGACCTGGGTGAGTTCTGGCCATTCTTATGGCTCGGCCAGTACGTGCACGTGGGTAAAGGTGCTGCATTCGGCCAAGGATGGTATAAAATGGAACCGGCTGCCATGAGCGTGAAAATGCGGCATCGAGACTCATATTTTGGGAAAAAGTCAGGACCTTGACAAAAGCATCATGGCCTATTGTATAGAATGCATTTAAGAAAGGGGGCGGAATTCAAGAATGGTAGGGATAGATACATCAGTCGAGGCAGAAAAGAAACAAATCGAGATTCTTCGTGAAATGGGGCCTGAAAAGCGCCTGATGAACTCCATCAGCCTAGCACAAACGGCCAGGAAGCTAATGGCTGCTGGGATTAAGTTGAGGCATCCCGACTACAGTGAGGACCAAGTGAGGCTGGCAACCATAAGGCTTGTGCTCGGCGAGATGCTCTTTGAAGCAGTTTACCCGGAGGCGAGAGACTTAACGCCATGATTCCTGAAGAAGCCTTACAGATACTGCTGGATTACTTGGATGAATTAGACATACCTTATATGATTGTGGGGTCCTTTGCTAGCAGCACTCATGGAGTTCCTCGCGTCACCCATGATGCAGATATTGTCATAGAGGCGGGACTTAACAGGGTTCTACAATTGATAGATAAGCTTAAGGACGAATTCTACGCAGACGCTGATGCAGTGAGAGAGGCGTTTAATAGTTCTCGGATGTTTAATGTGGTCCATCTGGCAACAGGCTTTAAGGTGGACTTAATTTTGAGGAAGCCCAGGGCGTTCAGTATCGAGGAGTTTAATAGAAGATGCAAGATCATGTTCCTTGGTAAAGAGCGCTGGTTTGCCACTGCTGAAGATACGATACTAACAAAATTGGAATGGTCCAAGTTAGGCCAGTCTGAGAGACAGTATGAAGATGCTCTCAATATCGCTAGGGTACAGAAGGAGTCCCTAGATCGTGCCTATCTAACAAAGTGGTCCACGCAATTGGGCTTTGGCGACTTGATGGAAAGACTGTTTAAGGATGCTGGCTTGCAAGCCTGACTCAATTCCTGGATAAACCATACCGACAACAACACCGATAACCCAAAATCACTTAATGTAGTAGAGATCTCCTGCCGTTATGTTCATTAGGAATATATTCATTAGGATTAGAATGATGAGTGACTTTAATAAGCCCCTATTCAGTCATCAAAACAGGAGATACCATGGCAGGAGTTGTTCCTCTGGGTGGGAAAATCTCTGAATTCGAGGAGACCCGTCCGGCTCAATATGATCTTTTCACTGGCGAGGCGAAGCCACTGCCCATCGTGGTGGATAAGACCCCGGAAGAGGATCTGGTAGTTACCAAGGAAATCACCCTCGTTCGATCCGGAGATGCAGCCCAGATTATCCTTTCCGGCTTTGGACTTTTCCTCAGCAAGAAAAGCGACAGACTCATAGTCAGGAAGGGGAAAGAACTCATCTATGAATTTCCATTTTTCAGACTGAGCGAGGTGACCGTCGCATCCAGGGGGATCACTCTTTCATCTGATCTCATCATGGAGCTTTGCGCCCGAGGGATCCACATCAACTTCCTCCAGGGCAACGGCAGGCCCTTTGCCAAGCTCACCTCTCCCATGCTTTCAGCCACCATCCAGGCTAGAAGGGAACAATTCCGGGCCCTTGATGACGAAAGGGGGGCGGAGTTCTCTAGGCTGATTGTACTCGGGAAGCTCAACAATCAAAGGAAGCTGCTCCTCTACTTTGGTAAATACCTGAAGAAATCCGCACCTGAACGGTACAAGGTCGTTGAAGAGAAGGCAAAGCTCCTGGGAGAAGGGGTGAAGCGAGTCAAAGCACTCAAGGGCACCAGTGTGGAAAATATCCGTAATGAGCTGTTGGGGCTAGAAGGCAGCTCAAGCAGGGTGTACTGGGAAGGGGTCCAGGAGATTATTGCAGACAAGGTGGAGTTCATGGGTCGGGTGCACAGGGGGGCCACAGACAAGGTCAACGCCATGCTCAATTACGGGTACGGTATCTTGTACAGCCATGTCTGGGGTGCCGTAGTGTGCGCGGGGCTGGAGCCTTTTGCGGGTTTCCTGCACGTGGACCGCCCCGGCAAGCCATCCCTGGTGCTTGATTTGGTCGAGGAGTTCAGACAGCCGGTAGTTGACAGGACAGTGATTTCCCACGTGAACCTGGGAGAGAGTATCAAAATGGAAGGAGGCCTCCTGGATGGTGAGACAAGAAAGAATTTGAGTCAAAAGATCATTAACAGGCTGGAGACGAAGGAAACATACCAGGGCAAGAAATATCAGATCCGATCCATCATCCAGATCCAGGCCAGAAATCTAGCGGCTTTCCTGAGAGGAGAGCGTGCCTACAGACCTTTTTCTTTTAAGTGGTGAAGGAGGGTAGCCGCCGAATAAAGACAACCGTCTTTTTTGGGACAAGCGCATGGGGAAAATCATAAAAAAACATGAAATGGTCAAGACCGGCATAAATACTCTGGATCTTGTGGGGCGACCTGGTGAAGTGATCGTCTATGTCTTTTACGACATTGTAGAGGACAAGGTGAGGAACAGGGCTGCACGCATATGCAAGGACTTTGGTCTCGAAAGAACGCAATTCAGCGGCTTCATAGGGTATCTTTCCAAGAATAAGAGAGAGGAGTTGGCTTTAAAATTGCGAGACACCCTTGAGGGGGCAAACGGCAAGGTTTTGATTCAGCCCATTTGTGAAAAGGATTTTAGGGAACACAAGGAGTATATCGAGTTCTCAGAAGAAGATGGAGGTGATTAAGCCTGAACTGAAGGTCAGTGACCTCAAACAATATTACTATTGTCCGCGGGTGGTTTATTATCAGTATGTGATGCCTGTGGACAAGGCCGTGACCTACAAGATGGAAAAGGGAAAGGCTGTGCAAGAGGATCTGGAGGCGCTTGAGAAAAGGAGGAAACTTAGGGCGTATGGGTTGGCAGACGGCAAGCGGCGATTTAACTGGTGGGTCCGCTCAGCTTCCCTTGGACTCTCGGGAAAGCTCGATATGGTCATAGAGACTGATGAAGGGGTTTATCCGGTTGATTTCAAGTTTACCAGGGGAAGGCCGCACAAGAATCATCTCTACCAGCTCGGAGGGTATGCCCTCATCTTGGAGGAAGTGCTCAATCGGCCTGTGGAAAAGGGCTTCGTGTACCTTATTCCCCAAAAGGATGCGGTTGTCCTGGAGATTTCAGAAGAGATAAAGGGAGAGTGCTTGAATACTCTGAGGCGGATTAGAGAGATGGTACTTAATGAAAGATTTCCCGACCCGCCCTCGAGGAGGGCAAAGTGTACTGACTGTGAATACCAGAATTATTGTCGTGATGTCTGGTGACAGCAGTGGGGTCAATGGTGGAGACTCGCCTTCGGCCTTATGCTATTCATTTCGCAAACCTCCTGGCTTTTTGAACAAAAAGTGATATTTCGAAAAATGTTGCTTTCATCGGTTCTAATTTGATAATATTTTTGTGGTGTTATGTCACTGTTACACGGCATGTCCCGATGAAGAGGGAACTGAAAGAAGTCTTCGTTTTCCCACCAAACCACAATATCAGTAGTTACACGGCATGTCCCGATGAAGAGGGAACTGAAAGTTCATGGGTTCTGGCA
>JALVMN010000139.1 GCA_027027005.1 Desulfobacterales bacterium
TGCGAACCCTCACCTGGGGACTGTATCTTTTTTCCCTTTCCATGACCCTGGTAAAATATAAACCCTGCTACATCGTGTAACCTCAAAACCGCTCCCCCTCGTTACGGGCCTTCTTTATACCTTGAGACGGCCCAATAATCAAGGCCATTGTGGCTGGAGGCAAGGTCAAACCTCTTCGGGGGCAAAGGCCACCACGTCATCAATTTCTCTCTTACCTGCCAAAAACATGACCAGTCGATCCACGCCCAAGGCCACACCCGCAGACTCAGGCATGCGCTCCAAATATTTCAAAAATTGCTCGGGCATTGGATAGACCGGCGCGCCCCTTTCCTCCCTTTCAGCCACTTCTTTGAGAAATCTGGCCCTCTGCTCTTCTGGATCTGTCAACTCGCTGAATCCATTAGCAAGCTCAATGCCTGCCGCATACAGTTCAAAACGCTCTGAGACCCCTTTGTCTTTTGGAGAGAGCCTGGCCAGGGCTGCCGTACTGGCCGGGTAATCGTAGAGAAAGGTGGGGCCATCCAGTCCTAAGCGGGGTTCCACTGACTCAACCATCACCTGATCAAAACTCCCGTGGGCCAACACCTCCTCAAGGCTTATCCCGCAAAATCGCTCCACCGCCTCCCTTACCCTCATTCTTTGCCAGGGGCGAGATAGATTCACTTCATGTGTGCCATAGGCAATCACCTCGCCAAGGCCAACCCTTTTGGCCACAAACCTGATCATGGCCTCGCATTCGTCCATCAGGTCAAAATAGTCAGATCCTGCCCTGTACCATTCCAGCATGGTGAACTCAGGCATGTGTCTTCCGCCCCGCTCACCCTTCCTGAAGCATCGGCATATCTGGAATATCCTGGAAAATCCTTGGGCCAGCAACATCTTCATGCACTGCTCAGGAGATGTCTGCAAATACCTCCCACCGGCCTCAATGGCATCAATGTGTGCTTCCGGGATCATGGTGGTTAAAAGGTAGGGGGTCTCGACTTCCAAGTATCCCTCACCTACGAAATATTCCCTGATGGCCTGGATTATGGATGCACGAAGGACAAGGGTCTCCCTATTCCTTGACGCGGGTGACATACTGACCTGTCCTGGTATCAACCGTGATGCGGTCGCGCTCATTGATGAAGGGAGGTACTAGGAGGGTATAGCCGGTCTCCACAGTGACGGGCTTCTTGTCGCCGGTGACCGAATCTCCCTTTGCCCAGGGCTCGGCCTGGGTGACCGTGAGGTCCACGAAATTGGGAAGGGTAATGCCAATGGGCTTATTCTGGAAGAACAGAATCTGAACCTCCAGGTTGTCTATAAGAAAGTTCTTGGCATCCCCCACCTGGTCCTCGGTGAGGAACACCTGGTCATACGTTTGAACATCCATAAAGCAGTACTCGTTATCTTGGCTGTAGAGAAACTGCATGGTGCGCTCTTCAAGGTCTGCGGGCTGGAATGTATCGCCTGACCGATATGTCCTGTCAATAATCACACCTGTCATCATGTTCCTTAGTTTACAACGATAAAGGGCCTGTCCTTTGCCGGGCTTTGAGAACTCGAAGTCAATTATGATGTATGGCTCATTGTCTATCTGAATCTTTAGGCCCTTCCTGAGGTCACTGGCAGTGTACATCTCCCACTCCTATAAAAAAAGATCATAAACTCTTGAGCTGTGGCGTCCATTTATA
>JALVMN010000140.1 GCA_027027005.1 Desulfobacterales bacterium
TCCTGGTGGGGGCCTTATGTGTCCTTGACCTTCCAGTCCCTTATAAGGGGTCTGCTGCCCTCTCCATTGTGGCCTTGTTGCTGGCCATACCGCTAGCCTTTCATGCCTTTAACGGAGTTCGCCTGATTCTTTATGAGGCCTATGGAAGGCGTGATGATCCTAATATGTTTGGCTGGGTAATCGCCCTCACAACCCTTTATGTATTTCTTTTGATACTCCTCATTGCCTCGGGCGAGCAGGGGGTGGCCCCCTTTTTCTTTTGGGCAATAGCCACTGCAGGTGGTGTTGTAGCGGCCTGTGCCCTCAGGATTCGACTCAAGGGGCTGAGACATTCATTTTTGTGGGGCCTTCAGAGGATAAGCGGAGGGCTGCTGCTGTTTTTGGGTCTTGCGATGGCGATTTACATCCACTTGACTCCATTGCCCTATCCTGATTCGGCCCTGTTGGGCCGGGGCTTTCAGGAGGGATGTGTGAGGGGTGTATATCTTTTGGCGCTTATATCAGCACTGGGTCATGGCGGATACGGGATCTGGGCCATTATTGGTGATTATGTGGGCTCCAAAAGGGCACGGGTGGGGAGTGGAGTCTTGGTAGCCGTTATGATTGTGCTCTTAGTGTGGTCCGGGGCCAGCCGCATCATCAACTCTTTTTAAAAAGGTTATGGCGAAAAAATTCAGCATTTCTTCAAAGATTGAATGCGATGCCCTGATCCTGGGAGCAGGGGGGGCGGGCCTCAGGTTTGCGGCCCAATGGCTTGAAGGCAGGCCAGGGACCAGAATAGTGGCCGTAACAAAGGTGGCCCACCCCCAGAAATCCCACACCAATACAGCCCAAGGGGGATTGGCGGCCGTAGATCCCGATGACCCCATGGATGCGCCCATCTACCACATGTTTGATACCTGGAAAGGCTCTGATTGCAGTGCCGACCAGAATGTTATCAAGAAAATAGTGGAAGGTGCCTGGGAGCAGGTCATCTGGCTAGAAAACCACGGAATGCACTTCAGTCGTGACCAGGAGGGGTACCTCAGCAAGAGGACCTTTGGAGGTCATACGGTGAGATTTGGTGAGGCCTCTGCCTATAGGGCACTTTACGAGGCAGACCGCACAGGGAAAGGCATTATGGATACCCTGTGGTTCGAGGCCTTGAAGGGAGGGGTGAGCTTTTTGAATCAGGCCATTGCCACTGAGCTCCTCTTCAAGGACAAAAGATGCGTGGGAGCCGTTCTCTTCAATCAGAAGCACGGAGAATTTATCACAGTTTTTGCCAAGGTGACCGTACTTGCCACTGGAGGAAGCGGGCAACTCTATCGGGTGACCACCAACTGTCGCCAAAACACCGGAGACGGCCCTGCCCTGATACTGAAAGCAGGCTTGCCACTAATGGACATGGAGGCGGTGCAATTCCATCCCACAGGGATAGTGGGGCCTGGAATCCTTGCCAGCGAGACCCTCCGCTCCGTGGGCGGCATTCTTCGTAACAAGGACCTGGAGCCGTTCATGGAGCGTTACGCCCCGCGGATGAAGGAGTTGGCCCCGAGGGACTTGGTGGCAAGGGCCATAGAGAACGAGATCCGAGAGGGAAGGGGTATTTTCAACCCTGACCACCGGATAGAGCATGTCTGGATAGACCTGCGCCACCTCTCAGAGTATGTGCATGAAGTCCAGATCCCAGA
>JALVMN010000141.1 GCA_027027005.1 Desulfobacterales bacterium
TGGCCACTCCCACTTATGTGCTAGGCATGGCAGATACTGCCAAGAACAAGATGGGACTGGATCCCAGCTCCCTGACAATAGAAAAGATAACGTGTGCAGGCGAGCCGGGGGCCAGCATACCGACCACCAAGGCCAGGATGGAGCAGGCATGGGGAGCAAAGGTATATGACCACGCAGGGGCCACAGAGATCGGGGCCTGGTCTTTTGAGTGCAAGGCCCAACCAGGAGGCATGCACGTTAACGAGGCCTTTTTCCTGGTGGAGATCGTCGACCTTGAGAGCGGCGAGCCCATCCACGAGCCTGGAAAAAGGGGAAAGATGGTCATCACTGCCTTTGACAGGCTGGCACAACCTTGCGTTAGATTTGATTCCAAGGACATCATAGAGTGGTCCCCTGAACCCTGTCCTTGCGGGCGCACCTTCCGGCTCATCAAGGGAGGGGTCTTGGGAAGGGCTGATGATATCACGAAGGTAAAAGGAGTGCTCCTTTCGCCTTCTGCCATTGAAGAGGTGGTGAGAGGGATCCCTGAGTTGAGCGATGAATACGAGGTGGTGGTGGACAAAGTGGGTGATGTGGACCGCATAACCTTGAAGGTGGAATTGCTTCCCGCACACGGGGCAGAGCAGGCTAGAGTGGAGGAGCGCCTAAAGGACCAGTTGAGGTTAAAGACCAATCTGGGTTATGTGATACAATTCCATCCTTATGGTTCACTCCCCCGATATCAGGTCAAGGCAAGACGCTTCAAGGACCTGAGAAAGGATCATTAGCCTTGGCATCTTTTAAGGAGACAGCAGATGGAGATAAGAGAGATAGATCGAAAGATAAAAGAGCTCTTAAAGCTTGCCAGAGAGCTTGAAGAGGTGGGCAGAGGAATACCTGCAGTGGAAAAAAACCTAAAACGAGTGATGGCAAGCCTCCACATGATGGAGCTCAACGTCTGCGATCCCCTGGCCCTTTCCCCTCCAGATACTGATTCCCAATCTCTCTGACTTCCTCTAGCAGATACCATATCCTATCGGCACCCTCCTCAAGACCGTGGGGTTTCCCAACCCTCCGGGCCATCTCTTTGAGGCGATCCAGTTCTGCTTCCAATTGCTCAACTCTTTCAATGAACAAAGAGGCTGGATCAGGTTCTGGTTCTTTTGGTTCCACCAGCTCTGAGACAACTTCCCTTGGCTTTAGAATCAACTTCTCTTTCCACTGGGGGATGTGGACTTCGAGCCCCAACCTCTTTCTCACTTCATTGGCAAAGGCCTGAGAAGCTTCTGGTTCCCCATGGGTTACGAACACCTTTGGGCTTGATTCAAAGTGAGATATCCATTCCAGCAGGTCCGCCTGATCTGCATGGGCAGAAAAGCCTCCTATCGTAAACACCTTGGCCCTCACCGCCACGGGTTCTCGGAAAATCTTCACCTCTTTGGCACCATCCACGATCTTGCGACCGGTTGTTCCTGCTGCCTGGAACCCCACGATGACCAAGCTCGCACCTTTTCTCCAGAGGTTGTGCTTCAGGTGATGCTTTATCCTTCCTGCTGTGCACATCCCATTTCCTGCGATCACAATGGCAGGTCCCGGCGTCTCGTTGATGGCAATGGAGTCCTGAGTGCTCAGGGTGAATTTGAGGTTTGGCATGTCAAATGGATCATGGCCTTGCTCCACTATGGCTGAGGCCTCTTCGTCATAATACTTTTTGTTTTTTCTGAATATCTCCGTGGCCTTTATGGCCAGGGGGCTGTCCAGATAGACCGGGATGTCAGGCAGAAGCCCTTCCCTGGAAAACTCGCCTAGCAGATAAAGTATTTCCTGGGTCCTCTCCACTGCAAAGGCAGGTATTATGGTCTTTTCTCCGTTGGAATAACTGTAGTGAATGGCCTCCAGCAACTCCTCCTTGCTCTGTTGGAAGCTCTTGTGGAGCCTGTTGCCATATGTGGATTCTATGAACACATAATCTGCGTCAAAGATTTCATGGGGATCCCGCACTATCAATTGATCCTTTTTCCCCAGATCTCCGGAGAAGACGATCTTGGTGGATGAATCCCCGTCCTCCATCCACAACTCCAGTATGGAAGAGCCCAGTATGTGGCCTGCATTCCTCAGCCTGGCCTTTATTCCGGGTTCCACCTCTATGACCTGATCCCTCTCGGTTGGCCTGAAAAATTTCAGGGACTCTTGGGCCTCCTCCGTGGTGTATAGGGGCTCCACAGGGGGCTTGTTTTGTCGTTTGTTCTTTCTGGTCTGCCATTCGGCCTCCATCTCCTGGATGTGGGCAGAATCAAGCAGCATGATCTCACAAAGCTCTGCCGTGGGAGGGGATGTTATTATCTCCCCTCTAAAGCCGTCCTTTACCACCTTGGGTATCCTCCCGCTGTGATCGATATGGGCATGGGTGAGAAACAGGGTTTCCACTGCTCGCGGGTCATAGCCCCAAGGCCCCCTGTTTCGTTCCTCTGTGCTCCTTCCACCCTGAAAGAGCCCGCAATCCACCAGCACCTTTTTTCCTTGAGGTGTTTCCACCAGGAAATTGGATCCAGTTACTGTCCCCACTCCACCAAGGCATGTAATCTTGATCATCTTAGTATCCTTTCAAGTGGAACTCTCTGGCCACGAACTCCTCTACAAGCACTAGAATAGACAATCCCGCTTTGCTTATCGGCACATATCAGAAATATGAACATTCCACAAGGCCCCTTTCCCGCCAAATTAACTGTTTCCCTTGAAAGCTGAAACAACTAGTTATAGGGGGGGAGAGCTGCTTTGAGCTATATAATGAGCTCAAAATTTGATAGGTTTATTATTTGGTATAAGTAATACATAGCCTTCTCAAAAGAGGCCCAACAAAAAGGAGTTGATAACTAATTTAGGAGCTAGGGGAGAAAACTACTCTGGCCATTGTTCATGGAATTTTAGCAAGTGAGGGGTAGGTCATGGAGATAGGTATCGTAGGATTGGGCAGGATGGGTATGAATATGGCCCTCAGGCTTTTGAGCAAAGGGCATCAGGTGGTGGCATTCAATCGAACCCCACAAAAGACCAAAGAGCTTGCAAAGAAGGGAGCAAGGGCGGCCTTCTCTATTGAGGAACTGGTCGGAGCCCTATCCCCGCCTAGGATAATATGGCTCATGCTGCCCGCAGGTTCGGTGGTGGACCAACACATAAGAAAAATCTCCGCCCTTGCCACCAGTGGGGACACAATCATTGATGGTGGAAACACGTATTACAGGGATGATCTAAGGAGGGCACCAGAGTTGGCATCCAAGGGCCTACATTATGTGGACGTGGGTGTGAGTGGGGGTATCTGGGGACTTGAACTGGGTTACTGCCTCATGGTGGGCGGAGACAGGGAATTGTTCCATAGGCTCGAGCCCATATTCCAGGCCCTGGCACCAAAAGAGGGATATATCTATTGCGGCCCCAACGGGGCAGGCCATTTCGTGAAGATGATACACAACGGCATAGAGTATGCCATGATGCAGGCTTTGGCGGAGGGCTTTGAGATACTCCAGTCTTCTCCTTACGGGCAGGGGATTGGCTTGAGCCAGCTAGCCCATGTGTGGAACAGGGGTAGCGTGATACGCTCATGGCTCCTGGAATTGGCAGAACGAGCCTTTGGACGAGACCCAGATCTATCCGCAATCAAAGGCTATGTGGAGGATTCAGGTGAGGGCAGGTGGACTGTGAAGGAGGCCGTGGACTTGGCTGTGTCAGCCCCTGTGATCTCCCTCTCCCTCTTTGAACGCTTTCGCTCCAGAAAAGAGGACACATTTTCAAATAAGCTGCTGGCAGCCCTCCGAAAGGAGTTCGGAGGGCATGAGATAAAGGAGCCCGACCCGAAAGGAAACCCGAGGCCATGACTGACAAGATTATTGCTCAAACCCATACCACCCCAGTGGTCCAGGAAGGGGCTGCATGCCTCATTGAAGGGGACCTCAGGCCCTGCACCATCGTCATCTTTGGAGCCTCAGGGGATCTTACGAGGAGGAAGCTGATCCCTGCGCTATTCTGCCTTCATAAATACGGGGCACTACCAACCCCGTGCACCATACTGGGATGCAGCAGGACTCGGATGACATCAGAAGAATTCCGAGACAAAATGGAACAAGCCGTGATCAACTCGCCCCATTATAGCCCAGGGCACTGGAAAGACTTCTCAGTCCTATTGCACTATACTCCCATTGATTATGAGAGCCAGCACTCATTCCGTGACCTCAGCGACCGCCTCCAAAAACTGGAAAGTCAAGCCAACTGGTATGGACGTCTCTTCTATTACGCCGTTCCCCCTTCTCTCTACATACCTCTCACGGAAATGCTCGGCAAGGCAGGGCTCCTCTCGGAACAAGGCGGCCGGGAAAGATGGACCCGAGTGGTTGTGGAAAAGCCCTTTGGCAGGGACCTTGCGTCGGCAAGGAAACTTGACCACATTCTCCACCAATACCTTGAAGAGCGCCAGATCTTTAGGATTGATCACTACCTTGCAAAAGAGACGGTTCAAAATATCTTGATGTTTCGGTTTGCAAACAGTGTCTTTGAACCCATCTGGAACAGGCGCTATATTGAATCCATAAAGATCATAGCGGCAGAGTCAATAGGTGTGGAACACCGGGCAGCATATTACGAAGAAACCGGTGTGCTCCGGGACATGTTCCAGAACCACATGATGCAGCTCCTGGCCCTTACCTCCATGGAGCCCCCCAGTCAGTTTGAGGCCGACAGGGTGCGCGATGAAAAGGTCAAGGTGTACAGATCCTTGAGGCCTTTTCCTGTAGGGGATCTACGCTCTTATCTAGTGGTGGGCCAGTATGTGAGGGGAAAGGTTGACGGGAAGGAAGTGCCAGGATACAGGGAAGAGCCTGGAGTAGCCCCCAACTCTCTCACCCCCACCTTTGCAAGCATGAAGGTCTTTGTTGACAATTGGCGGTGGCAGGGCGTCCCCTTTTTCCTCACCTCTGGAAAACGGCTGAAGGAGAAACGAACTGAAATTGTTGTGAGGTTCAAAAAGGTGCCCCACTCCATGTTTCGAAATGTATTGGCAGAGGAAATCATGGCCAATCGCCTGAGCCTGGGTATTTACCCTGATGAAAAAATCACCCTCACCTTTCAGACCAAGAGGCCAGGGGCCAAGGTGTGCTTGAGGTCAGTCACCATGGATTTCCACTACCATCAGGATTATGAAGGCCCTGTGCTGGAGGCATATGAAAAAGTGCTCTTGGACTGTATCCTGGGAGACCAGATGCTGTTCTGGAGGCAGGATGGTGTAGAGCTTTGCTGGGGCTTTCTTACCCCCATCGTGCAGGAGTGCGAGACATGTGGAGAAAGGGCCGAGATGTTGATCCCGTATCCTGCGGGCAGTTGGGGACCGCCCGAGGCGGCCCAT
>JALVMN010000142.1 GCA_027027005.1 Desulfobacterales bacterium
TCTTGGAGGGCATTTTGAGAACATATTGCCGCACCCAGGCAGAAATTTGAGAAAGTAGTACCGCGAATTGGAGGATAGGTTCAGCTGAGTTCGGGGCAGCTTATGCGGTCTTTCTCATCTCGTAACGGAGGTGTTCCGTTGCCTTACTATCTACCTCAAGGCTAGATTCATCTATGACAACACCATACTCAGAGCGGGCCTTTTCAACGGTCACATAGCCATTGATCACATCCTGGAGCACCATCTCAGGGTCCCTTTCCAGCGGATTCCCGTAGCCTCCTCCCCCGGCAGCGTCCATTATCACCACATCACCCGGTTGCAGTTGGGTGAGCCCATATGGGTTACCATGCTCTCCATTTACCAGGAATTGAGCCCTCGCCCCCGGTTTGCCGCCAAAAAGCCCGTCAGGTGGATATTTGAACCGGCCTGACTGTATGCCCAGGTTGACGGGCGGCAAAGGTGCATATTCATCGTCAGGGACCTTGAAGACCACTCGCCTTCCAAGCCCTCCCTTCATCCTCCCGGGGCCCCCGGAGTCGGGCAACAGCTCCCGTTTTTCAATGATGAGAGGGGTGTCGCTCTCAAAGATCTCCACAGGGGTGTTGGCCCCGTTTGCAGGAAATATGTACACGTAGTTGCCATCACTCCTGGAGCTTGCCCCCATGCCTCCGCCTCGTATTATCACCGAATGCCAAGGGGTCCCGTTGTTCCGCCTGCCATAGAACACATTCATGGTGGCAGGCGTCCCCCCGCTTCCCGCTATCACCCTGTCGGGCAGCGCATCGGCCATGGCCCTGTATATGATTTCAGTGACAAAGTGCCCTATCTGCATGCGGGCTGCAACCGCTGCTGGAAACTTGCAGTTTACCACGCTCCCTTCAGGGGCCTTCATTGATATGGGCCTGGCACAGCCCTCGTTATTGGGGATGTCAGGGTCAAACATGCTCTTCATGGCCATGAATACATAGGCATAGGTGAAGTTGTATACCACGTTTCCGCCCCAATCCACTTGGGGTGAGGACCCCTCAAGGTCCACCACTATGTCGCTGCCCTTAACTTCCACGGCCACCTTGATCTTTATGTCCTCCTTGCCGGGCATCTGCTCTATGATGCCCTCTGCCCGGTAGATCCCGTCTGGCACCTTGCTGATGGCATCACGCATGCTCTTCTCCGTGCGCCCGATTATCTCGTCGGCCAGCTCATCTAGCCCCTCCAGGCCGTATTCTTCCAGCATCTGGCATATCTTCTCTGCGCAGACGTGATTGGCTGCTATCTGGGAGCGGATATCACCTATTACCTCGTCAGGGGTCCTAACATTCCATCGAATCATTTCCATTACGGCAGAATTCAGTTCCCCTGCATCGTACAGCTTTACCAGGGGAATAAAGAGCCCGTCTTCGAACACATCGTGGTTGTCTGAAGACACCCTTCCGCCGATATCAGAGTGGTGGAACACACACGCAGTGAAGGCCGTGAGCTTACCCTTGTAAAAGATAGGGCTCATGACACACACATCGTTGAGGTGCCCTGCCAGGGCCCAGGGATCATTGGTAATATAGACATCGCCAGGCTTGTGTGATTCAGGGGGAAGCTGGTTCACCAGCTTTTTGATACCCAAGGCCATTGCACCAGATTGACCTGGGGTGGCAAAAGTGCCCTGGGCAAGTTCCCTGCCATGCCTGTCAGTGAACATACAGGTGTAGTCGTGGGCATCACGCAAAAGGCTTGAAAAGGCCGTGCGCGCCACCGCACTGTCGGCCTCATCCACAATGGATATCAGTCGTCTCCACAGTATCTCAAGGGTTACGGGGTCAAATTTTTGCGACATCTCACACCTCCTCACCGCCTGGTTCAGGCAAGTATCTCCACCCAAAGAAATCCATAATCGTCCACTTTCACCAATGCATCCTCTCCCACCACCACAGTGGATTCCCTTTCTTCGATTATGGCAGGGCCATGAAACCGGGCCCCGGGGAAGAGAGAGTAGCGATCATATACGGTGTAAGGGACAAAATCCTTTGCAATCCCTGAGTAGGCCTCTCTGGTGCCCTTGATGGCTTTCTCCAGGTCATTGGTTGTATTGTTCAGCTTGGGGAGGCTCAGCAATCGAACCGGAAGCAGGGCCCTCACCTTGAAGTTAATGAATTCCACGGGAGATTCTGGATATGTCCTGCCATAGAGTTTCTTGTAAATGTCGTCAAAAAGCCCCCGTATCTCATCCTTTGAGTACTCGGTGAATGGCTTGGAGTCTATGGGGACATTGGTCTCAGAGCCCTGGCCGACAAAGCGCATATCAAGGGAGCGCTCAAACCTGATCTCTTCCACGGCCCCCGAGCGCTCAAGGGTCTTTGCCCCATCGCGCTCCAGGTCCTGAAAGATCCTTTCTATGTCGCTAAAGTCTGCATCTTCCAGGGTTACCTTGTGGCTTCTCACGAGATCAAAGGCCCTCGGGGCAGTGAAGAATCCAAGGGCAGAACCCACACCGGCATTTGGAGGCACAATAAAGCGGGGGGCGCCCAGCTTCTTGGTAAGGCCGTAGGCGTGCACGGGCCCAGCGCCTCCAAAGGCAATCACTGTGACCACCTTTGGATTGCCGCCCTTTTCCGCTATGTGGGTCTTGGCAGCCCCTGCCATGGTCTCGTTTATCAAATCATGGATCCCCCATACCGCCTGGATAAAAGGCACGCCCAAGGGATCGGCAATCTTTTCCTGTATCCCCTTCCTGGCCGCCTCTTTGTCGAGTTTCATCTCGCCGCCCAGGAAGTAATTTTCGTCAAGATAACCCAGGAGTAGGTCTGCGTCGGTCACCCCGGGCTCTGTTCCACCTCTTCCGTAGCAGATGGGGCCGGGATCAGCGCCAGAGCTCTCAGGTCCCACCTGGAGTGTCCCCATCCTGCTCACCTTTGCAATGCTGCCTCCACCTGCACCGATTTCCATGAGGTCCACCACTGGCACCTGGATGGTGAGACCGCTCCCCTTCATGAAACGCTGGACCCGGCCCACCTCGAATGTGGGCACCACGGATGCCACACCCCCTTGTATGAGGCAGGACTTGGCCGTGGTTCCCCCCATGTCAAAACAGAATATCTCCTGGATGTTGAAGAGCTTTCCAAAGTACTGACCAGAGATTACAGCGGCCGTGGGCCCTGACTCTATTATCCTCACAGGGAACTCAGAGGCGGTCTCCACAGAGGTGATCCCGCCACTGGAGAGCATTATAAAAAGCTTGCCCTCGAATCCAATGGAGCGCAGGCGGCCCGAGAGCTTGGCAAGATACTTGCCCGTCAGAGGCTTGACATAGGCATTGGTTACCGTTGTGGAGGTCCTTTCGTATTCCCGTATCTGGGGCAGCACCTCATAGGAGATGGAGACCGATACATCAGGGGCCTCTTCCTGTATTATCTCCTTCAGGACAAATTCATGAACAGGGTTCTCAAAGGAATTGATAAGACAGACCGCAATGGACTCAACACCCATGTCCAGCAACTGTCTTACCACCCGCCTGGCCTCATCGGGGTCCAATGGTTTTAGCACGCTCCCGTCACTGCGGATCCTCTCATCCACCTCCAACCTGTATCGCCTGGGGATCAGGGGCTTTGGAAACTCTGCAAATATATCGTATGGGGCATAGCGGATCTCTCTACCCAGTTCCAGCACATCCCTGAAACCCTTGGTGGTGATCAGCCCGGTCCTGGCCCCCTTTCTCTCGATGATGGAGTTTATCACAAGGGTTGTGCCGTGAATCACCTCATCCAGCCGGCCCATAAACGGGCCGATCCGATCCTCCAATTGCCGTATGCCCTCTTCCACGGCATCAGAAGGATCCTTGGGGGTGGTGAGGCACTTGTTGATGATGATCTCGCCCGTCTCGTCGTTTAAAAGCACAAAATCCGTAAATGTCCCTCCAATATCGCATCCTAGACGATAAACCTTTTTCCCCATGAACACCTCCTGGAACTCCACACTATTTATTCATCTTCCCTCTAGCTTTGCGTATCCTTCTGCCTTCGACATGTTACTCTTTGATAAAGACCTCCAGTGGCACCTGGCTGAGCAATCGCCCCCCTTCCTCTGTTACAACGAAGACGCTCTCCACTCCCACTCCAAACTCTCCCTCAAATACCATCTTGGGCTCCAGGGCAAAGGTCATACCAGATTCGAGCACATCCCTCTTGCCCTTGGCCAGAATGGGCCTTTCGATCAATTCAAGCCCAATTCCATGGCCCACAAATGAGACCTTGTATCCAGGGGGGCCAAGATATTCATCTTGGTATCCCAACTCTTTGGCCTTGGCCACGGAAAGCTCAAAGAGTTCGCCCGCCGTAACCCCCGGCCTGGCATGGGATAGTATCTCATCGTGTATAACCATGGCTGCCTGAGTGGCCTTAAGGGCTTTTCCAGGCATGGGGCCGATGGAAAACATGCGGGTCTCATCCATGTGGTAGCCATTGTGCTCAAAGGCAAAGTCAACCATCACCGGTTCTTGCTTCTCCAATCTCTTGGGGCCAGCACCACATGGAAATGCGGCAGATGTGCCCTCGCCACTTGCAGGGGAGTCCAGCAGTCCCACCTTGGCGCCATTCTTCCCGCTCAACACATGCCACGGATAACCCTCTGATTTGTAGTCCCTGATCCTGAGCCTCATGGTAGCGCCGCTCCTCTCCTCTGCAAAGCCTTCTGCCATTGCGGCAAACTCCATCTCTGTCAATCCTGGGGTAATAACTTGGGCCATATATTCAAAGGTCTCTGAAGTGATGGCGGCAGCGGCCTCCATTTGCTCCATCTCCCAAGCCGACTTAATTGCCCTGAGAGATAGGATATCAGGAGAGACATCCACACATTCTGGTTCACCTAACAGGGTTCGGTATTGATTGAACAGGTTGACAGGCAGGACATCCAGTTCCAGCCCCAGCACCTTAGGTAACCCGCCCAAGAAATCACCCAAAACCTCGGGGACCTCTTCCATCCTCAAGGGCCCCACCACATGGGCGATCCCTTCCGCCACCTGGATTTTTCCATCCTGGGAAGTGCAGAACAAGGGCAAGCCATCGGCCGGTAGATAAATCCACTCCCAGTGGCTTTCCCCGCCAAGATAGACGATGTCTGCCTCCTGCACTATGAGTGCGCCCTCTACACCCTTGTTGTGAAGGGCCTCTTGTAGCCCTTGTATCCGGGCTGAAAGTTCTCTTGCTGGAGTTATGATGCTGTCCATACCGAATTCATCTTTACACTGCTTTGCCGCTTTCAAATCTGCCTGCAGTGGCCAAGCATCTTAATTGCGCCCTATGTTTACTAGCTGGGCCTCTGGAATGTCAAGCTATGGCTTGATGGTCCCCATTGTTTCACACCACATAAAACGCTGAGAGAATCCTTTGATGCGGAGCCGTTTCAGTCGTCCCATTTGTAGTCAATGAGCTCCACCAGGACATTGTTGAGCTTTCTTGGATGTATAAAGGCAAACTCGCAGCCCTTAAAAGGCCTGGCATATTCCCCTCGGGAATCAGGTATAAAATGATAACCTTTGGACTTGAGGTCTTCTATTGCCTCTCTTGTATTGTCCACATTAAAACTTATGAGCATTATGCCCTCGCCTCTCTTTTTAATGAACTTGGCGACCTCACCGTCAGGCCTGGTGGATTCCATCAGCTCAAGGCCCACTTCACCTATCATATACCTTGCCACCCGGATCTTTTCCCTCTCATCCACGTATTCCATGTCAGGACCTTCTTTGCCTAGCAATGGCTCCCACAGCTTCATGGCTTCATTCAGGTCCCTTACTGCTATGCATATATGATCTATCTTGTTTATCTTCATTTTCCATCACTCCTCCTTTGGCATGATTTATCAAAAAGACATTCATTAACCGCGACACTTTTGCCATCCATTTTGAAAAAACTATGATTGCGTATCACTATTAACACACTATTCATCTATCAGCGTGGTAATGATGCGACAGCGGGCCATGAAATCCTTGTTTTTCCTATTGATTGGGCATCCTAGGTTTGATATAAGAGTTAACATGAATTGGCAACTCTATAATTTGCAGGTACCACAAAAGGGGACTTTATGGAGGCACAGTACAATATCATAGGAAAGAGCATAATTCGAACCGACAGCCTTTCAAAGGTGACAGGAAGGGCTGAATACACGGCTGACCTAAAACTTCCCAGGATGCTTCATGCAAAGGTCCTGAGGAGCCCCTATCCACACGCACGTATTCTCAACATCGATGTCAGCAAGGCCCTCAAGCTGCCTGGAGTGAAGGCCGTTGTCACAGGTGCTGACACCTACGGAGTCAGGTGGGGGGTGTTCAAATATACCCAGGACCACACCATGCTCGCCATAGATAAGGTCAGGTACGTGGGCGAGGATGTGGCCGGAGTGGCAGCCATTGACCAAGAGACTGCCATGGAGGCCCTTGATTTGATCAAGGTCGACTACGAGCCATTGCCCGCTGTCTTTGACCCTGAAGAGGCCATGAAGGAAGGGGCCCCTCTGATCCACGAACAATACCCCAACAACATAAATATCCACGTCCATATAGAGACAGGGGACGTGGACGAGGCCTTTGCCCGCTCTGACCTCATCCGTGAAGACACCTTTCAGGCCGCAGGCGAGGCATACGCCACCCTTGAACCCTATGCAGTGGTGGCCTCTTACGCAAACGGCTACCTTGATCTTTGGATGCCCAATGCAGGGCCACACGTCAGGGCCAAGGCCCTCGCCAACCTCTTGAAAATGCCCCTGAACCGGGTTCGAGTGCGGCACATCAACATTGGAGGGCATTTTGGCTCTCGTTCCGAAGTCTCCCCCGGAGACCTGGTCACAGCCCTTCTCTCCATAAAGACAGGGAGACCTGTCAAACTGGTCTTGACCCGTGAGGAGAACGCCACTGCCACACGGCAAATACACGACATAAAGGCCACCATAAAAACCGGTGTCAAAAAAGACGGGACAATACTTGCAAAGGAATTCCGCGTGATCTATGACGGTGGGGCTTACAGCAGCACCGGCCCCATAGCCACCTCCATCCCCTACTATGTGTATGAAGAGGCGTATCGTTTTCAAAACGTCCGCTACGATGGCTACAGGGTGATCACCAACAAAGGCATCAGAGGTATGTACGGCTGCCATGGGAGGGCCTTCCTCTGTGGCAATGAGATGCAATTGGATATCATCGCCCATGAGCTGGGCATGGACCCCATGGAAATCAGGCTGAAAAACGGGATCAAGGTGGGCGAAGAGACCGCCACCAAGTCTCTGATCATCAGCGGTGGATTGGAAGAGCCCATAAAGCAGGCCGCCGAACGGGCAAAGTGGCAAGAAAAAAGACCTAAAATGGGGGATGGCAGAGGAATCGGTATGGGGTGCGTTGCCGTCATGTGTGGTTTTCCAATGGGATTCAGGTCAGGGTCAGCCTGCTATGTCAGGATAAATGACGACGGACAGGCAACCATTGTTACAGGGATCGTGGACACCGGCATGGGCAATGAATCCATGGCCGTCCAGGTGGCCTCCGAGGTCTTGGGGATCCCGGTGGAAGAGATCAATGTGGTGAATGCCAACACTGAGGTGACTAATCTTGATCCGGGTGCATACTCCCAGGCCGCTGCTTTCGTGGGCTGTAACGCAGTGAAACGGGCCTGCGAAGAGGCCAAGCGTCAAATACTTGCCATCGCTTCGGAGAAGATGAACATTCCCGCAGAAGACCTGGACCTTCAGGATCGGATGGTGATTTCCAAGAGCGATCCGTCCAAGAGCATGCCCATGAGGTGGATCGTCCGCGAGGCATTCTTTCGGGGCACCCCTATTGCAGCCACAGGGGCTTACATCCCCAAGATCGACTTTCAGCGTGAATGGGTGAAAAGGCCGTTTGGGCAGATGGCAGGCACCTTTTCATTCGGCTGCTCAGTGGCAGAAGTGAACGTGGACAAGGAGACCGGCAGGATACATATTCCTCGGATTGTTGCGGCCCACGATTGCGGCAATCCCATTAACACCATGGCCGTGGAGGGGCAAATTGAAGGGTCGGTGGTCCAAGCCGGGGTGGGAGCCATCATGGAGGAGAACAGGTGGAGTGAAGGCTGGCTGCTGAACCCGGACTTCCTTGAATATAAGGTTCCGCTTGCCTGTGATATGCCTGAAATTGAGCCCGTTATCGTCCGCTCCTTTGATCCGGAAGGGCCGTTCGGGGCCAAGGAAGGTGGGCTAACGGTTAGAATGAATGCCTACAGTGCGGTGGCATGTGCCGCTCACCAGGCCCTTGGCATTACCCTAAAGGAATTCCCCCTTACCCCTGACCGCGTTTTTAAGGCCATTGAGGCTGCCAAAAAAGAGGGAGGCTGATCGTGATAACAACTAGATTTGAATATAGGAAGGCCGAGAGCCTTGAACAGGCCTTGGAGATTTATGAGGAGTTCCAAGGTAATGCAACTTATCTCAGCGGCGGCACTGACCTGCTTCCAAGGGTAAAGCTAGGTCTTGAAAAGCCAAGAGTGGTTATTGACCTCAAAGGCATTCCTTCCCTGAGCCAAGTGGAAGACCAGGGCCAATGGGTCAGGGTGGGCAGCCTGGTACGCCTTTTTGACTTGAAGCAAAACAGCCTTGTAAAGGAGCTATTCCCTGCCCTTCAGGCATCGCTTGAGGCCACTTCGTGTGAGACCCTTCAGATGAAGGGCACCATTGGCGGGAATCTGCTTCAAAACACCAGGTGCCTCTTCTATAACCAATCAGAGTTCTGGCGCAAGTCCAAGGGGTTTTGCATTAAGATGGGGGGGGAGAAGTGCAATGCCGTGCCCGGTGCCAAGAGGTGTTTTGCAAATTACTGCAGCGATAATGCCGTGAGTCTCCATACCCTGTCTGCAGAGCTGGAGTTGCTAGGCCCAAAGGGGCAAAGGCGTATTAAGCTGGAACAGCTATACTCCAACAAATCCGGCAAGCCTTTCAAGTTGGAGCCAGGTGAAATTCTTGCCTCCATACTCATCCCCAAGACCAAGACCCTGGGAGATTATGAGAAGTTGCGGGTTCGTGGAGCAATAGACTATCCATTGCTGGGAGTAGCCTTTTCACTGGTAAACGGCTCGGGAAAGCTGGCCATAGGCGGCATAGGGGCAAGGCCCAATGCAGTAGAGTTGGCCCATCCCATAAAGGATAGCCTGGGAGAGGCCCTTAATGAGGTCCAAAAAAATATAAATCCGGTAAACAATACGGTCCTTGACAGAGACTACAGGAAGCGCATGATTCCAGTGCTTGCCAGTAGAGTTCTAAACAAAGTCTTAGAGAGGGCAAATTAGATGGCACACATAAAGGTTCAGTTGGAGATAAACGGTGAGTCTGTGGAGCTTGAGGTAAAGCCTTACGAGACCTTGCTTGACACATTGAGGGAACGACTGGAGTTGACCGGCACTAAAGAGGGATGCGGGCTTGGGGCCTGCGGAAGCTGTACCGTGCTGATTGACGGGGTTCCCACCCGATCATGCATCACTCTTACCGCAGAAGTCCAAGGTGCTCGGATAACCACCATAGAGGGCCTTTCAGATGGAATGACCCTGGATCCACTCCAGCAGAGTTTCATGGAAAAAGGGGCGGTTCAGTGTGGATTTTGCTCCCCTGGCATGATACTCACCGCCAGAGGCCTCTTGAACAGAAATCCCACACCCTCCAGGGAAGATATCATAAAGTCTTTGTCTTCCAATGTGTGCCGCTGCACCGGGTACAAAAAGATCATCGAGGCCGTTGAGGCGGCTGCATCTCCTGAAAACAGCGAAAATTAATGGGCCCAGGCTTTGAGTCCAATCCATGTATGTTGGAGGAGAGCCTGTTTTCACAGTATCTCAATTGAAGGAGGACTTACACATATGCGCGCATTTATCATGGGCGGAGCAGGTGGAATGGGGCAAGGCGTTGCCCGAGATCTCATAAAACAAGGTGGAGTAAAGACCGTTGTGCTAGGTGACCTCTACCCCGACGCTCAAAGGCTGGCACCGAAACTTCGGGAGAGCGAAAAGGTCACTTTGCTCAAGATCGACATCAATGATCATGGCGGAATGGTGGAGGCATTCAAGGAAGCCGACGTGGTGATCAATTGTGCCGGACCTTTTTACAGGACGGCAGTGCCTGTTGCCAAGGCCGCGGTTGAGGCCGGGGTAAACTACATCGATATCTGCGACGACTACGAAGGCACAGAGATCCTTTTCAACTCCGACATAGATGCCTTGGCCAGGGAAGCCGGTATAACCGTGCTCACCGGTATGGGATCGGACCCCGGCACCAACAATGTATTGGTCAAATATTATGCAGATCAGTTGGACACCGTTGAGGAAGTATATCTCTACTGGGTGGTTGCAATCGCCGAGCTCTCAGGTGCCGCCTGGGACCACAGTCTGCACATGACCCTTGGAAAGGTCCCCCAATACATAAATGGTGAACTGGTGCACGTGGAAGGGGGAAGTGATGTGATAGCAGAGGATTTCCTGGAGCCCCTGGGCACATGTCATTTGAGATATGTTGGGCATCCCCAGCCCCTCACGATCCCCAAGTACATCGAGGGCGTAAAGAATGTGATCATAAAGGGTGGGCTCATCCCTTTGTGGGTGGACGAGCTCATCAAGGAACAAAAAGAGACAGGTTTCCTCAGCAAGGAGCCCGTAGATGTCGATGGAGCAAGGGTGGTGCCATATGAGCTTACACTAAAGATGTGGGAAAAGATCCCAGAGGGCAGAGACAAGGGCCCGCAGGCCTCGGGCCTCAAGGTCATTGTAAAGGGGCAGCGAGGCAACAAAAAGGTAAAATACACGGCTGACATGGTGGGAAGGATGGCACCTGGCACAGGGATCCCCGCCTCCATTGCAGCACTCATGATGAATGCAGGGGATGTAACCGAGAAAGGGGTGGTGGCCCCTGAAGGCTGCATAGACCCTCACAAATTCCTGGCAGCCTTTATAGGACGAGGGGCAAAGATCCACCAGGTGGAAGAGACATCATCGATCCTTGAGATCTAATTTAGGTGGGAGGATATCCATGAAAGAGACACCAAAGCTGAACATATCCAGGAGCCTTGAGATCTTTGAGGAGGCTTGCCAGCTGGTTCCAGGGGGAGTCCTGGGGGCCAGAAAACCCACTGACTTTATCCCGGGTGAGTACCCCATATTCCTTGAGAGTGGCAAGGGGTGCCGTCTCACTGACGTGGATGGCAATGAGTTCGTGGATTTCATGTGCGGCTATGGCCCCATCATCCTTGGTTACCGGGAAGAGGAAGTTGACGAGGCGGTTATAAAGCAGATCAGGGAAAAGGGATTCTGTTTTTCCCTTACCCAGCCGTTCCAAAACCAGCTTGCCAAGAAGCTCACCCAGATTGTTCCTTGTGCAGAGCTAAGTATATTCCTCAAGACAGGCTCTGATGCCACCACTGCCAGCATCCGCATCGCCAGGGCATATACCGGAAAGCTTAAGATAATGCGCTGCGGATACCACGGATGGCACGACTGGTGCGTGGAGATAAAGGGGGGTATTCCAAAGAAATTGTATGAAGATGTATTCGAATTTCCCTATAACAATCTCCAAGAACTGGAAAAGCTGATGGAGACCCACGGCAATGATACGGCAGCAATCATCATGACGCCGTTTGGACACCCTAACCATGAAAAGATGCAGGAGCCGGCCCCAGGTTTTCTGGAAGGGGTTAGAGAGATAGCCGACAGATATGGCGCCGTGCTCATCTATGACGAGATACGCACGGGTTTCAGGCTCCGCATGGGGGGTGCACAGGAGCTCTATGGCGTAACACCTGACCTGACCGTCCTTGGCAAGGCCATTGCCAATGGATACCCCATCTCTGTGGTTACCGGAAAAAAGGAGATAATGTCTGCCGCCTCTGACAAGCTCTTTATCTCTTCCACATTCTTTCCCAACAGCGAAGGCTTTGTGGCCGCCCTCAAGACCATAGAAATCCTTGAAAGAGACAAGGTGCTGGAAGACATCTGGGAAAAAGGGGATAAGTTTATCGGGAAGATACGGGAACTGCTGGATAAATATCCGGTGAGGGCCGAACTAACCGGCGTGGGTCCCATGTTTTACATCACATTTGAAAGGGACCAAACAGGCTCATACAAGGCCAAACGCAAGGACTTCTACACCCAGCTCATCCGTAAAGGCTTCTTCTTTTCGCCTTACCACCACGCCTATATATGTTACAGACACACACAAGAGGACCTGAACATGACCCTGACGGCCATTGAAGAATCCCTGGCTTATCTCCAGGAAAAATACTGATGGACCTGCCGGTCAATGGGGATAAGGGCATAGATAAGGGCCTTGGCAAGAATAAAATCCTCGGGCCGGCCCTTGTCTGTTTTTTATCTTTTCTATGTTTTTTAACTGTTCCGCCCTCAAGTGGCCGTGCCTGGCACGACCACACACACCTTGCCATCTCTAAGGCAGCAGGCTATGCCCACTGGTATAATTCCGTGGGAGCCGACATGGCCAAACTAAAGGCAGGTGAAAGGGAGGCGCACAATCACTACTGCAGTATTCCAAGGTACAGGAAAATCACCCCCAGGATGGTCCTTGCCCAGGTGCGTTATTACGACACCGTTGACCCAAGAGGCCACCTCTATGGGGCCATTCTGGCATCCCTGAGGGATTTTATAAGGGAAAAGAAGAAGGGAAAGTATGCCCAGTATCACCTTGCATATTGCGCCCATTATGTGGGAGACCTGAGCCAGCCCTTGCACAACACCATTTACAGTGATTTCAACAGGGAACACCACAGGGCCTTTGATGCGGTCCTGGAAGATGAGGTGCTCCAAAACCTCCACAAGATCAAAATATATCCCATCCAGATTACCTCTGAAAGGGATCTGGCCGAAGAAATAGCGAGGATTGCAAACATATCAAAGGAGCTTGGCTATAGACTTGAAAACGAAAACCGCATCATCACCAAGGCGCAGGCCTACCGCCAGATCAGTCACAGCGCCTCTCTGCTCAAGGCCATTCTTGCCTGGCTCAGACCCTTTCGCCGTCCGTGATGAACCTTCAGTGGCACCCCACTTTGGAAAGATCAACCGTTCTTGCGCTCAAACTCCTTCATAAAATCCACCAGAGATCTTACTGCCTCTAGGGTGGTGGCATTGTATATGGACGCCCTGCACCCACCCACTGAGCGGTGCCCTTTGAGGCCTCCCAGGTCGTTTTCAAGGGCCTCGGCCACAAACTTGGCCTCAAGTTCTTCACTGGGCAGCCTGAAGGTGACATTCATGAGGGAGCGGCTCTCCTTTTCAGCAGTGCCGGCGTAAAAATCAGAGCTGTCGATACACTGGTAAAGGAGTTCTGCCTTTTCCTTGTTGATCTTTTCCATGTTTTCCAGGCCCCCGATGGTCTCCTCCAGCCACTTGAGCACCAGGCTGATGACATAGATCACAAAGCAGGCGGGTGTGTTGAACATGGAATTCTTCTCTGCAAAGGTGGTGTACTTTAGCATGGTCGGAAGTTCCTGGGGCACGCGCTCAAGCATGTCCTCACGAATGATCACCAGTGCGCTGCCGGAAGGGCCGATATTTTTCTGGGCTCCGGCATAGATGAGACCAAAGGGACTCACATCAAAGGGCTTGCTCATGATGTCAGAAGACATGTCAGAGACCAAGGGGACATCTCCTGCCTGGGGAAATTCATGCCACTGTGTGCCCTTAATGGTATTGTTGGAGGTGAAGTGGAGATAGGAGGCCCCTTCGGTCACCTTGTACTCTTTGGGGATGTAGGAGAAATTCTTGTCCTCGGATGAGGCAATAACGCGCACGTCCTTGCCCTGAATTTGGGCCTCTTTTATGGCCTTGGTGGACCAGGTCCCGGTATTGATGTAGTCCACGGGCCTTCCTGGCAAGGCCAGGTTCATGGGTATCATGCAAAACTGCATGCTTGCCCCGCCCTGGATAAAGAGCACCTTGAAGTTGTCGCCCAGCCTTAGAAGCCTTTTGGTTCTCTCCACCGCCTCGTTTATCACATCATCGAACCATTTGGAACGGTGGCTCACCTCAAGGATGGACATCCCTGAACCTTTGTAGTTGAGAAACTCTTCCCGGATCTCCTCGAGCACGGGAAGGGGCAATGCTGCAGGACCTGCATTGAAATTAAAAATCCTCTTTTCTTTCATCTCTCCCCACCTCTCCTTTTTGAGTTTTCCGGATTACTACCGGCCTGCCAACGGCCTTTACTACTCAACATTTGCCACTCGGGCTTTTGTAACAGCTCAGAAGTTGTCTAAATTACAACTATTAGCTCAAAGTTGAGGCCCTTTCCCTGCATGCCTCGAACACCTTGAGGTTCAACTCCCTGAAACGGGGAGGAGTTATCTCTTCCACAGTTTTTCGAAGTTCATGGGCTCCCAGGGGCTCATCCTCGAACGCTGCAAATAGCCCGAGCAGGCCAAGATTGGTGGCCCTGGGCGCCCCGAGTTCCATGGCCATGGCCTCAACCGGCATGGCCCTCCATGTCACACCCCTTTTTTCAAGAAATCCCCTCACCCGCTCATCGGGAAACAGCCCCGAGGGCGCATTCACATATATCTTTCCCTGCGGTTTCAGGAAGGCAAGATTTCTGTAAGCCTCCTTTTCATCCAGGCCCATAAGAATATCGGCAGTCCCCGTCCTCACCAGACTACCCATGGAAGGGCCAAGCTTGAGGTGCGAAATCACCGAGCCTCCCCGCTGGGCCATCCCATGGGTCTCGGCACCGATCACCTGGAAACCATTCCTAAGGGCTGTTTCAGCCAGTATGCGGGTCATAAAGAGAATCCCCTGTCCACCCAGCCCGCACAAGATCAGATTCATCTTCTCCATCTCTTGTCTCAAGCCTCCGTAATAGCCCCTTTAGGGCATATCTCGATACACAGGCCACATTCCGCACATATAACCTTGTTGACCGATGTTCGCCCCAGCTCCTGGTCATGGTAAAGGGCGGGGCATTCGAATCTTTCAAGGCAAAAATTGCACTCCACACATTTCTCTGTCACCATAACGGGCCTCTTTTCCGGAATGGCGGTATCCCGATATGCGATCACACACGGGTGGCGGGCAATCACCACGGCAACGCCCCCATCAGGGCTCTTCACATATGATGCGGCCTCCTTCAGGACATTCCTCATGGCCTTCATGTCATAAGGGTCAACCACGCGGATAAAGTCCACGCCACATCCCTCCACTGCCCGCTCCAAGGTGATCTGGTTGCCTTGGGAGCCATCGGCCCTGATTCCAAGCCCGGGAGTCGGCTGCATGCCGGTCATGGCGGTGGTTTCATTGTCCAGTATGACTAGGATGAACTTGGCCTTGTTGTAAACTGCATTGAGCAGGCCTGCAGTGCCGGAGTGAAAAAAGGTGGAATCCCCAATGGTTGCAACTATGGGCTGCTCTTTTCCGTCCTGCGAGAAGGC
>JALVMN010000143.1 GCA_027027005.1 Desulfobacterales bacterium
GCGCTGCAGGGCCAGGTAAACGTCCGGTGTGCTCATAACCACGGCCGTCGCCCCGAGAATATCACAGACCTCTTTGAAAATCTTTTGGCCGCCCCATATGCGCAGCCCTTTGAAATCTTTGATTCTGGCAATTTTTTTATTGCTGAATATCTGGGATGGAGTCGTGGTGGCCGGAAACAAATAAACAAAATCTTCAAATTCTTTGTCTAGAAAGCCTTTCTTTTGAAATTCCATTAGCAGTTTGGCGCTGGTCTTGGCAGAATCTGAAAAAAACGGTAGCTGGCTCCCTAGGGAGAGCGGAAACCGCGAAGGATTAAAACCGCAACAACCAACGGCCAAATCGGCCAAGCCTTCATACACAATATCATATTGCTCCGCTGCCTTCCCCAGGGCGCTAGCCCCGTAAAACTTCACCACTACCTTGCCGTTGCTGGTATCAGTAAGTTCCTTGGTGAAGGCCTCCAGGACCTTGGTAGCGGGGTGAGCCGGGGCAATAAAGCTGCTGAATTTTAGCTTAAGGGGTTTACTAGCGGCATGAGCCGAAGGTGTCGGGAATCCTAAAAACAATGTGGAGGTAATCATCACGCAAAAGAAAAGTTTAATAGTAGAGACATGTTTCCTTTCCATTTTATCCTCCTTTTTTCATCCTTGATTTACAAAATTAAGTCATAAGATTACCTAAAGACCCAATAGGTCTTCAGCGTTTTCATACAGGTATCGGGCCATAGCCTCTTCATCAAGAGGCAGAGCGAGGGTACGCTCGACCAGTTGTTCACAATTGCCAAAGGGATAGGCACTTGCAAACAAGAATCTATCTGAAAGCCACTGGATTCCCTTTACGTACAGGTCTCCACCCGCTGCGAACACATATACGTCAGGGGAAAGGAAGACACCACCTGATCCAATGGCGCTGCACTTGAGAGCTACGCCTATGGCTTCGTTGACATAAGGATAAGCACCGTGACCCAGGACAATAGGAAGGTTTGGGAAGGTCTCAGCCACATGCTGAAACCGGACTGGATCTGTGTAGCTCAGGTCGGGCCCAGCAAAAGGCCCTGTCATGAAAAGGATGGGAACTTCCAATTCATTGCATTTCTCGTAAATAGGCATCAGAGTCTCATCATCTGCATATAAGGGCTTTTCAAAAAGTCCAGGTTCTATGCAGACTCCCTTCAGTTCTAGCTCCTTGATGGCTTTGTCAATGTCATTTACAATTTCAGAAATAGGTTTACTCCCATCCACTCCAGCGAGACCAAGCAACCTGCCCTCAGAGTGCTTCTCCATTTCCGCTACATATTCATCATGAACATGACAAGAAAGACCAAGGAGGTGTGAATGGCGACCATTTGTTACCCCGTAGCGTATACCGGCTCTATCCATCTCTTGATAAAGAAGCCGCAAAGCCTCTTCATCTTTCTCTCCCGCTTCTCCCTCAAGGCTCTTTTCATAGGATTCAGGGGTGTCTACCATGAACCTGAAGTTGGCAAATCTGACAATTCCCTCTGGAAAAAATCCCTTGTATGGGGCCGTGGGCGGCCGCAGTCGAAAATCGATTATTTTGCCTTTCATGAGCATTCTCCTTGTTGGTTTAACCTCATTTGAGCTTGCTTTGTTTTCCATGAGCTTGCTTTTTCACAATCCAAGCAATCGCGCCGCATTGCCGAACATGTATTTTTCCATCACTTCGTCGGACAAGGGAAACTGAAGGGAAAGTTCCACGGATTCCTTCAAGGGCCCGAAGGGATAAGCCGAGGCAAAGATGAACTGGTCCGGTAACTGGCCGATGGCCTCCACGTAAAGTTTACCCCCGGGAAAAAAGCAATAAATATCTGGAGACAGGTAGAAGTTAGGATGTTTCACTGCCAGGGCGATGGCATCCAACACGCGGGGATACCCGCCATGGGCCAGGACCAGCTTCAACTGCGGAAAATCCTGCATAACACGGTCTAACGGGGGCCAGTCGTTGGCCCCGATGTCATGGCCCGCATAAATGCCACTCATGGACATAAGTGGCTTTCCAAGGGAAACCATAGTTTCATAAATAGGATAAAGCCTGGGGTCATCAGCCTTTAGAGGCCTCCCATTCTCGGTTGTGGAAAAACCTATCTCCAGAACTGCTCCAGCCAGCCCTTGGTCTCTTATGGCAGACTCTATGGCCTTAACCGAATGTTCGACAGGTCTTTCTACGTCAATTCCATGTAGCCCAATGGCTCGACCTTGAAATCTCTTGTTCAGATTAAGAAGCATCTCATCTGTCACATTTATCTTATCAGTGTTGGTCATCTGCAATACGGCTTTGGGCGGGTTGGCAATATTGCGTCCAGGGACGACGATAAGATCAACGCTAGCCTCGTCCATTTCCTTCAGTAGTAACTCCAGACCCTCATCTTCTCCCACCTTGAACATGGAGGGGCTGGTGGCCATGGCAGGCTTGCAGACAAATTTGTTTTCCCATTTAAGTCTCCCAAGCTTTAAGTCAAATATGAGCTTCTGGGCTGCCATGGGGGGTCGGCAACGAAAATCAATTATCTTGGATATTTTCATAAGATACAGTCCTCCTAATAAGTTTCTTGCTTCTATGGTGATAGATCACATTCTCAGGTATTCACCCTCTCTAAGATGTGAATACACATGGATGCTTCCTCAAAGCCAATATTCCCACCACCGTTTTCTGCTAGCGCTATTCGACACCCTCCAACTTGCCTGTCACCAGCCTCGTGGCGCAGCTGGGTTACCAATTCGAATATCTGGCCCAATCCAGAGGCGCCCACTGGGTGACCTCGGGATTCCAGCCCCCCTGATGTGTTTATTGGCAGCCTCCCCCCAAGCTTTGTTGCCCCTGACTCGGCAAACGGCCCGCCCTCGCCCCTGGGACAAAAACCAAGAGCTTCTGTTTGGTGAAGTTCGCCAAAAGCAGTGGCGTCGTGGACCTCGGCAACATCAATATCTTCAGGGCCCACCCCGGCCATATCATATGCCTGCTGAGAGAGCCTTACGGCGATGTCTTTTTCTTCTTCATGGATGGCCCGGTTTGTGCCAGATCCAAGAACAGAGGCAAGGATCTTTACGGGTCTTGGAGAGGACAATTTTTTCAGAAAACTTTCGGAGCATACCACGGCACAGGCTGCACCGTCGCCCACAGGCGCACACATGGGAACAGTAAGGGGATAAACCACGAGCCGTGCTGCCAATATTTCCTCCACACTCATGTCCTTTTGAAACTGGGCATAGGGATTCATGGTGCTGTGGAAATGGTTCTTGCTGGCTATCACTGCAAGTTGTCTTTGAGTAGTGCCGTAAGTGGCCATGTGCCACCTACACCACCCTGCATACACATCCATAAATGCACTGCGTGTCTTGCCAGCCTCCTCGGTTTCCTTCTGGTCTTCAGGTACCTCTAGGGTCAATCCATCAAGGACTTTGCGCCATGCAGCAAAGTGGCGCTTTATGTCCGATACATCCACTCCTGCCCAGTAAGCCCGAAAGGTTTTTTCTTTGTCAGGGCTATAAAGCTTTTCAACACCAACAGCCATGGCACAATCACAATATTCTGAAGCTACAGCCATCCAAGCACTGTGCAATGCTGTTGAGGCACCCGCACAAGCGTTTTCCACATTGACGATCGGAAGTCCCTGAAAACCCAACGGCCTCAGAGCAACTTGACCCTTTATGCAATGCTGATCTGTGAAGTATCCCCACATTGAATTGGAGAACCACACTGCCTGGATGTCACCTACTTGTAATTGGGCGTCGTGAAGAGTGGCTTTGACCGCTTCTGCCGTCAGGTCTTTTTCGGTTTTATCTATGTGTTTGGCAAAGCGGGTCATGCCAGCTCCCACTATGTAAACATCTCTCATAGTGCCCGTCTCCCTATTTCTCTTCGTATTTCTTTTCGAACACCTGGCCCTTGTAATGGCTGCGCTCAAGACTTCCGGGCCCTTCCCATAGGATCTTGGGCGAGATCTTAAGACGCCTGCTCATGGCCTCTACGATCTCTTTCTCCAGGGTCTCCAATTCTTCCTCCTTTGTTCCTTTTCCATACTCCACCCTTATCTTGAGAGGAGGAACAACCCTCGGAGGCTTTTCTTCCAGGATGATCCGGAATTCTCCTGTCACCCGCGGCACGAATTCATTAATCACACCCTTTATGTGGCTGGGATATACCATTACGCCCTTCACTTTGAGCATATCGTCGGCCCTTCCAATCACCTTGTATCGGAAGCCGGTGCGCCCACAGGGACATGGCTCGGTAAAGACCTGGTGGATATCGCCCAGGCTCTGGCGTATCAGCACGAACCCATCTCCTACTAAAGTAGTAAAGACAGCTTCTCCCTGGGCACCATCTTCCATTTGAATAGGGGCCTTGGTTTCGGGATCTACGAGTTCGTAATAGCAGAGGTCATCACCCAGCCAGTGCATCCCCTGGTACTCTGGATGGTCACACGAGACCCCAAAGCCAGCCCCACCATCAAACACTCTACACCCGTACGCGTTTTCCAGTTTGGCCTTTACCTCCGGAATTCCCGCACCAGGCTCGCCTCCCAGAATCAAGGCCTTGAATCCAAGTTCTTTCACTGGCTTGTCCAAGATCTTTGGACACTGCTCTATAAGGTACTCGGCCAGCGAAGGGGTCCCTACATAAAAGGTCCCCCTGAAAAGCTTCTGCATAAGCAGAATGCGTTCGCTCTTGGCTTCAGCCCCCACTGGTATTGCCATGCAGCCCAGCTTTTGCAAGCCGATCAACAACGGAACCCCTGCAATGACCATGGAGAGAGCAAAACAAAACAGCATCCTGTCATGGGGTCGAATTCCTGCTCGCCAGGCCCCACGCACCATAGCCTCACCCCACAACTCATGGATATCGAAATTTGTTAAGGGATAAGGTGTTGGCACACCGGTAGTCCCCGTTGTAGTAGCCATGTAATCCAGCTCATCCACTGAAACTGGCATGATATCATCCAGTACCCTCAGAAGATCTCCCTTATATTGTTGAACCAGGGCTAGAAGAGATTGTTTGTTAAAAAGAGGAATCTTCTCTTTAAATTCATCAAAACCCGTAAGTTTTTCCGGATCGAGTTTACTTTGTTTGAGCATGTTGGCATAAAATGGAGCATTACTTTTCAACCGAGCGAGCATCTTTTTTAAACGCTCAAGCTGGATTTTTTCCATCTCAGGGCTATTAAGCAGTGGCTCCATCTCCATATTCCAGTAAGGTCTTTCATTATTCATTTTACCTCTCCTTATCTTAGTCTTCTTCTTCCTCCAGCACCCCGGCCAGTTTCATGATCTTTTCATACACCTCGGCCTGGGCGTCAGCTTCGGCCTGGACAAAGCTTTCATCTTGCTCCACTTTCATAAAATAT
>JALVMN010000144.1 GCA_027027005.1 Desulfobacterales bacterium
GCCCTGCCCTGATACTGAAGGCGAGCCTTCCACTAATGGACATGGAGGCGGTGCAATTCCATCCCACAGGGATAGTGGGGCCTGGAATCCTTGCCAGCGAGACCCTCCGCTCCGTGGGGGGAATTCTTCGAAACAAGGACCTGGAGCCGTTCATGGAGCGTTACGCCCCGCGGATGAAGGAGTTGGCCCCGAGGGACTTGGTGGCAAGGGCCATAGAGAACGAGATCCGAGAGGGAAGGGGTATTTTCAACCCTGACCACCGGATAGAGCACGTCTGGATAGACCTGCGCCACCTCTCAGAGTATGTGCATGAAGTCCAGATCCCAGAGGTCTCAGGCTTTTTCAAGAAGTTTGTAAACCTGGACCCCAAGACAGACCTATGCCCGGTGAGGCCAAGCAACCACTATCAGATGGGTGGGATCCCCACCGATGAGTTCGGGCAGGTGTTAGACCAGGGGGGCGGAAAGATCCAAGGGCTCTTTGCCCTGGGGGAGTGCGCTGCTGCCAGCTTTCATGGGTTCAACAGGCTCGGGACCAATTCGCTGCTGGAACTGATCACCATGGGGAGTTTTGCTGGAAAGAAGGCCCTGGAATACTTGAACGAGCCCCTGGAGCCGCCGGATAGCCCGCCAGGAGCTCTTACCTTCGAGCTTTTTTCTGGCTTTCTGGAGGCAACCGGCAGGGAAAAGGGATTGGCGCTCAGGGGCAGGCTACAGGAGATTATGACCCAGAATGTGGGGATCTTTCGCACCGAGGCAGGCTTGAGACAGGCAATGGAGAGTATTTCAGAGATCAAGGAACGAGCCCGCAAAGTCCGGCTCGAGACCAAGGCTCTTGCCATGAACCAGGAGTTGATCCTCCGCTGGGAGCTTGAAAACCTCCTCTCTCTTGCCATGGTCACTGCTGCTTCAGCTCTTGAGAGGAGAGAGTCAAGGGGGGCTCACTTTCGAGAGGACCACCCTGAGCGGAAAGACGAGTATAACCGCCACACCTTGGTGACGATGGGCAGCTTTGGGAATATTTTATTTGATTCAAGGCACATTGACATGTCCATTTACAACGAAAGAGGGCCTCACTGGGAAAGATTCGGCATGATTGATAGAAAGTACTAAACCAAATGCCAATATGGGTGCGAGGCATGGGCTATTATGGGAAAAGTTTACAAAATTACCTTGGAAGTAGAACGCTTTGATCCTGATACCCGCAGATCCTGGGTCCAAGATTATAGCCTGGAGGTGGGGGGCATATTGAGATTTACTGATGTCTTCAGAAGGATCAATGAAGAACTGGACCCCACCCTTGCCTGGAACTCATCCTGCGAACATGCCCAGTGCGGCACCTGCGCGGTTATGGTGAACCACCGCCCGCTTCTGGCCTGCGAGTTGCTGGTAGAAAATGCTGTCCATCAGTTCTCCACCACCAGGTTCAGGATTGGCCCCATCAAGGTAGCCCCCGTGGTGCGTGACCTTGTGGTGGACCTGGAAAAGGCCTACGACCGGGTTCACAAGGTCAAGCCCTATGTAATCAACCGGGCAAAAAACCCGCTTGAAGGGCATGAATATCGAATTCCCCCCGAGATCCTGGACCGCTATGTGGAGGCCACGCGATGCATCAACTGTTTTTGCTGCGCTGCTGCCTGCATCAGCCATCCCAGGAGTTTTTT
>JALVMN010000145.1 GCA_027027005.1 Desulfobacterales bacterium
TCCTGATCTCGCTGGTGGCCTTTATCATGAAAAAGGCCCTCAGGGCTGAGAGGCGAAGCCTTGAGCAGGTGATCAAGAGGGTAAAGTATTGCAAGCTACTTGCCTTGAGGGTGGGGCTCAGCCCAGTTCAGACAGACGCCCTGCTTCTTGCCTCCTGGCTGTCAGGTTCCAGACTTGGAGCAAAAATCTCAAGAAGCCTTGACACTCCCTATAACCTTGAAGAAATCCTCAAAAAAGAGCACAACAGGATGGAGTCCATCCTCTTTAATCTGGTTACCTCCTATCAGGCCCTTGAAAGGCAATGGCCTGAAAAGGTTAAGGACATCCAGTGGTTGAGGAAAAGGCTCCTCAGCAGGGCCCCTGACTCCAGCAAGGGAAAGATGGTGGTTGAAAAATTCCTGGGCCTTTTGAGGGACGAGGAGTTCCTGGCAAGGTTAGAGTCGGGCTACGGCAGGATCCTCATGGTGGATCCTCAATTTTCAGAGGACTCAACCCTTGTGTTGAGGCTCACCAATCATGGCTTTGAGGTCATTGGGGCGAGTGATGCCAGCGAGGCTGCAAGGTTGGTGGCTGAGGGGAAGGTGGATCTCGTCATCTCAGAGGTGAGCCTCCCCGGCACAGACGGCATCAAGCTCCTCAAGGCCATCAAGAAGAATCGAAACACTTCCAAGATCCCGTTCTTTTTTCTCACTGACGAAAAGGACGGTGGACTTGCCGCCAAGTGCCTGGAGGCAGGGGCAGACGAATTTTTCACCCGTCCTGTGGACTTTGACCTTCTGCGCCTTAAAATCCAACGGGCCCTCTCCAGCAGGGAGGAGCAGAAGGGACGGGGGGTCTCTGGCTCTCTTGCTGACATGAACGCTATGGACATAATCCAGAGCGTTGCCACTGGCTACAAGGATGTGGAAATCAGGCTTGAGGGCAACGGCCAGAGGGGCAGGATCTATGTCCAGAGGGGCGAGATAGTCCATGCAGAGCTGGGCACAGAGGCAGGGGAGATGGCCTTTTATAAACTAGTGGCCCTTCAGGAGGGCAGGTTCCAGATCCTCCCTTGCTCGGTGTTCCCAGAGCGCACCGTCCATGGAAGCACCATGTCCTTGCTAATGGAAGGGGCAAGACAGGTCGATGAGATGGCAGCATAGGATGAGGGATAGGCGTGAGCAATGAACTTGACTTCAAGGTGGAGAGGTTAAAGCAGGAAGCAACAGTCTTCTTTCCAGATGAAGAGGTCTTGGAGGGGTGCTTTTTCCTCTCTCCTGTCTCTGACCTTCACGGAGGTCCCCAGTCCATATCCGAACTCCTGGAGGAAGGGAGAAGATATGTGCCCTTTGAAAAGAGGGATGGCGGGCTCATGCTCTTGCCTGTGGCGGCAATTGAAAGGATAGCAGTAAGTGAAGATCAAGACCGACATCCAGGGTCTGAGCGATCCCGCTACGAGGCCATCGTCAGGGTGACATTTCATTCCCTGAAGACGGTGGAGGGCACCATACCATTTACCATGCCGCCCTCCCACGCCAGGCTGTCTGACTTCCTGAACCAAGGGGGGCGTTTTTTTGTCATGATAATCCAGGGCGAGCCCCATCTCATCAATCACGCCCAGGTAAGGTCTATCCTTTTCCTCTAACCAGGATTAAGCCCCCTCTTTTATGTAGTCCAT
>JALVMN010000146.1 GCA_027027005.1 Desulfobacterales bacterium
GCAAACCAACTGATAAAGCGGCTCATTCGGACCAACAAGCTTATGGTCACTTTGACCGCACAACGCCCGCCCAAAAAAAATGGTGAAAAGCCGGCGCCTGAGCCCAGGGAGTCAAAGAGGATGTATTACAGGAAAGATGTGAATCTTCCTTGCTATTACAGGCCCATGGGGGCCCCTGAGAAGGTGAGGCTTTCTGGCACCATAAAAAACATCAGCCTCACGGGCCTTGGGATGGTGGTTGGTTCCAGGAACGCAATAAATTTTTCCCACGAACCAGGGGCCCATTTTCACATTAGCACAAAACTTCCGACCAATAAAGAGATCCAGGTTGCCGGCAAGGTGGTCTCCATGAGGGAGGCCAAGGCCCCGGGCCTGCTGTTTCTCGGAATATCTTTTGTCGGCCTGAGCGAGGAATCTCGGAAGTGTCTCGGGTTTTTCATGATGCCGTGAGGGAGCAACGGGAATGAACATTGAGAGGACCATATACAGCTACGTGGTGAACGAAGAGGCTTACCAGGATCAAGAGGAGATCATTGCCGAGGGGGCGAAAGGCAATTGGGCCTACATAGTCCTTGAAGGAAAGGTGAAGGTCAAAAAAAAGACTGCCAAAGGAATCGTGACAATCGACACCCTAAAGACCGGTGCCATCTTTGGAGAGATGGGGCTGTTTGCAGAGGGGGAGGCCGTGCGCACTGCCTCTGTGGTGGCAGACGGGCCTGTGAAGGTGGGCCTGCTGGACACCCATAGGATCCTCAAGGAATACGAGGGCCTCTCCCCCCAGATGAGAACACTGATGCGCACCCTCATCAGGCGGCTTCAAGATGCCACCAACAAGGTCACCGCACTCGTGGTGGACATCACTTCTGTTAACGGTTAAAGACTTCACCCATGGAAGCCAACCGCAAGGACCAAGGCACCTCAAAGCTCACCTCAACGGTGAAAGGTTCTGGGTGAGCCTCCAAGCTGGGTCCGGGCGACCTGGATAAGGCACTCTGTGGATTGGACTTTCCCACCCATCCGGATCTCCTGGTGGGGCTGGAGCATCCTGATGACGCAGGGGTGTTCCGTCTGGGCCCTGACCTTGCCCTCATTCAGACCGTGGACTTTTTCACGCCTGTGGTGGACGATCCCTATCAGTTCGGCCTGATTGCAGCAGCAAACTCCCTCAGCGATGTCTATGCAATGGGAGGAGAGCCCCTTACGGCAATGAACATCATATGCTTTCCGGTCAAGTCCATGTCTATCCAGATCCTGAGGGAGGTCCTCCGGGGGGGGATAGAAAAGGTGAGGGAGGCCGGCGCTGTCATAGTGGGTGGCCACAGCGTGGAAGACGACGAGATGAAATACGGCCTTGCGATAACCGGCACGGTGCACCCTGATAAGATCCTTACCAACAAAGGTGCAAGGCCAGGGGACCTCCTGATCCTTACCAAACCTATAGGCACGGGCATTATCAATACCGCAATCAAGGGAAATCTGGCCTCTCAAGAGCTGGTGGAAAGGGTTGTGGAGGTGATGGCCACACTGAACAAGGCGGCCTCAGAGGCCATGAAAGGATTCCGTGTGAGGGCGTGTACCGATGTCACAGGATTCGGCCTGTTGGGCCATGCCTTTGAGATGATTGAAGAGACGGATGTGGGGCTTAGGGTCTTTGTGG
>JALVMN010000147.1 GCA_027027005.1 Desulfobacterales bacterium
GTGTATGGAGGCCGGTCTCCCACCGGGGGAGGAAAAAGAGACGGTTATGGGAAGCACCCTCACACCCCCGACCTCAGCCCTCGGCACCTAGTATAATAAAATTAAGGGGGCATAGCAGGCCGATGGCACCAGGGTCCCCTAGGGGGAGACCGATTCCGAGCAATGGTCGCTATGCCCCGGCGGAGATGCCCGAACAGTTGGTGGGGCCTGGAAACAGAGCCCGTATTTGCTAGAAAGGGCACTCCCCATCAATAATTTTACCGCATATTTCAGGAGGTGGCAATGGCTCGGGAAGAAGTCCTTTATGTAGGCGTTGACGTTTCCAAGGATACCCTGGAAGTCGCCCTTGGCAAAGATGGCCAAATTCAGCAGTTTCCCAATAGCAGTAGAGGCCTCCGAAGAATGATAAATCTCCTGAAGAAATTCGAGCCTGTGCTGGTTGTGGTTGAAGCCAGCGGGGGCTGGGAACGTCCCCTCTTGGAAGCCCTGTGCTCCAATGGTATCCCGGTGGCAAGGGTCAACCCCAGGAGAGTGCGCCGATTTGCCGAAGCCGCAGGGCACCTGGCCAAGACCGACCGCCTCGATGCCCGTGTCCTGGCCCATTTCGGGGAAGCGATGAAACCTGCTCCTTATACCCTTCCCGACCAAAACCGTCAACACCTGGTCAGCCTGGTGCGCCGCCGTCGTCAACTTTTGGATATGCGCACTGCAGAACTTAACCGCCTCAAAACAGCTCCTCACAGGATTAAAGAGAGAATCGAGCGTCACATAAAATGGTTGAATGATGAGATTAAAGCGGTGGAGAAGGAAATCGATGAACTTATTGACCAAATACCGGAATACAAAGAAAAGGTCGAAGTTTTGGAGAGCACTCCGGGCATAGGAAGGGTTACAGCCGTTACCCTGGTGGCAGAAGTGCCTGAATTGGGCAAGATCAACCGCAAGCAGATAGCAGCCCTGGTAGGGGTAGCCCCGATGAGTAATGACAGTGGCAGTAAGAAGGGTAAACGAAAGATGAAAGGAGGAAGGGATGCAGTGCGAAATGTTCTTTATATGGCTACCATGGCTGCCATCAGATTCAACCCTTCTATAAGGAGGCGTTATCGGAACTTTCTTGATCGAGGCAAAGAGAAAAAGGTTGCTTTGGGCGCCTGTATGCGTCATCTCCTGGTCACCTTGAATGCAATGGTGCGAAATCTGTCCCCCTGGAACCCTGCATTACAACCGGTTTAAGTAAGGCGTGCAAAATCTTGACCCTTGACAACAACACAGTTGGCTCGGAACCTTGGCACCTCGGTACCCTGAGCCCCTGGCACCTCGGCACCTCTCCATAAGCCTGCAGCCAGAAGCTAGAAGCTTGCAGCTAGAAGCCAAATTATGGCCCCCGGCCTGCTGCGCAAGCCGCTGTTCTTACGGAAGTTGACAAAATCCCTCGGCGGTGTTAATATGTCAAAGGCACCTTCCCCCGTGCGACCCCGCTTTGCCGGTTCACAGCACCCACAGGGAGGTCGGCGATGGATTTCACGCTCAACGAGGAGCAGAGACTTTTCCGCAAGGCGGTGCGGGATTTCGCCGAGAAGGAGATAATCCCCAAAGCCCAGGAAATAGACCTCAAGGGCGAATTCCCCTGGGAAATCATCCGCAAAATGGCCGAA
>JALVMN010000148.1 GCA_027027005.1 Desulfobacterales bacterium
AAGGCCGGAGCTTCTCAAGCTGGTTCATGATATCATGGATGACAATGACCCGGATCCAAGCACGCTTTCAGACAAGGAACTCGAGTACTACAAGACCACAAGGGTACTCATGGGCAAGACCATCTTTTCCGAATCCTGGCTTGAACTTTAATAAAAAAAGCGGTGTCATGAGGTGCCATGGCTGAACTTATTCACATAACCATAGACGGTGACCAGGTAAAAGCCCAAGCAGGTCAGACCATCCTACAGGCGGCAGAGGCAGCGGGTATAAAGATCCCAAAGATATGCCATATCAGGGGGGAAGAGGATTCTACCAACCCCTGCCTTCTGTGCATGGTGGAGATCGAGGGAAAGGGAAGGGCAAGGGCATGCGCCACCCCTGCAGAAGACGGTCAGGTCATAGAGGTCCACAACCGTGAACTTGACGCATTCAGGAAGGAGCGCCTGGAGATCCTGGCGGAAAGTCATTACGGAGACTGCCGCGCCCCCTGCAACCTTACCTGTCCCGGGGGAATAAACGTACAGGGTTATGTGAACCTGATTGCCAAGGGTGAATATCTTGCCGCCCTCATGCTCATCAAGGAAAAGAATCCCCTCCCTATAGCAGTGGGCCGGGTATGCCCCAGGTTCTGCGAAACAAGGTGCAGGCGCATACTACTGGACGAGCCTATTGCCATCAATCACCTCAAGAGATTTGTGGCAGACTATGCAAGAGATTCGCGTTTTCGCGATACAGAGGTGGGAAGACCCACGGGCAGGAAGGTGGCAATCATAGGAGGCGGGCCGGCAGGGCTTTCCTGTGCCTATTTTCTCCGGAAACAAGGCCATCAGGTTACCATATTCGAGGCCGAGGAAAAGCTGGGCGGTCTCATGAGATATGGTATCCCGGGGTACAAGCTTCCCAACAGGGAGGTGGACCGGGAGGTGCAGGGCATTTTGAACCTGGGTGTACACGCCAGGCTTGGGAAGAGATGGGGAACAGATTTTACCCTCCAGGATCTCAAGGACCAGGGATTCGATGCCGTGTTCATAGCAACCGGCCTGTCCAGGCAGAAGCAGCTGGAAATTGAAGGCGCAAGCCATGCCATCTGCGGCCTGGGTTTTTTGAAAAGGATAAATCTAGGGGACAGGCCAGCCATAGGAGAACAGGTTCTCATCGTCGGCGGCGGGGACATAGCAGTAGATTCTGCCAGGAGTGCAAGGCGCCTTGGGGCAAAGAACGTAACCGTCATATATCCAAGGTCCAGGGTAGAGCTTCCTGCCCACCAGAGGGAAATAGACGAGGCGGAAAAGGAAGGCGTTCAGTTCTTTCTCATGGCAACTCCTCTGAGGATCATCAAAGAGGACGGGCAGATCAAGGTGGAGATGGCCCGTACCATCCTGGATGAGCCGGATGAAAGGGGCATAAGGCATCCGATTCCCATGCCGGGCTCACGTCTTACCTGGACAGGAGATACCGTAATTTCCGCCCTTGGCCAGGAGGGAGATCCTACATTCCAGAGTTACGGGGAACTCGAGGCCTCTATCGTCCTGACCCCGAGAAAGACCATAAAGGCACATCCCAGCACCATGAAGACCAGCGTGGAGGGCATCTATGCCGGGGGGGATGCGGCTACTGGCTCCAGGACAGTGATACAGGCAGTGGCAGG
>JALVMN010000149.1 GCA_027027005.1 Desulfobacterales bacterium
ACACGCAACTGGGCCATTTTTCCTATCCCCCGAGATGGAGGGCGATCTGGTAGAGGCTTTCCACCAGGAAGGACTGGACAAAAATAATGGCAAGGATCAATATCAATGGAGAAAAATCAATGCCCCCAAAGGCCATGGGAAGGCGCCGCCTGATAGGGTAAAGCAGCGGCTCTGTCACGGAGTGCAAAAACCGCACAATGGGGTTAAAAGGGTCGGGGTTGACCCATGAAATGACCGCTCTGGCAATTATTACCCACATATAAAGGGTGAGTGCAATATCGAGTATCTTGGCAATAGCACTCAACAGGTTGGCCAGGACAAACATACCTACCTCTCAAACATGTCAAAGGTTCCAGAATTTCTCGAAAGCTTTTCACGTGGCCCATTAAAATGGCCCGCAGGCTACGCTTCAAGTTAAGGATTAAATATATTTAGTCAATCATAATATTATTGGCCAGCAAAATTACCTTTTTGGGTAGGTGAGGAAAAGTTCTCTTCAAGGTTGGGCCTTCCTATGCTAGCTTTGTTGTGGGTCTAGAGAGTGTCTGATTTCTAGGGGATGATCTCGAGAGCAGACAATGAGGCGTGGCACCTGCATGAGGTGGCGATTATCCACTTTCCAGAGCCCTTTTCCTCTATGGTCTGTCTGAGCCTAGAGAGCTCATTTATAGGATATCCCCCCACACCAGGGGCCATTTGCCTGCTCCTGATGAGGACCAGTCCAAGCTCATCAGTTCTGGCACCAGGGATAATTTCGTACAGAGGCTTTCGAGCCTCCCCTGTTACTGTGCATCTGATGGGCTCAGGGCAATCATCAGGACACAGGAAGTCTGCATGGCTCAGGTACACGGTCCCATCATTGCCCTTAAGCACAAACGGGAGGGAAGGGAGTAAGTGGTCAGGTATTTCGATTATCTGCGCCTTACCTGGTCCTGAGTATGTCTCGTAAAACCACCTGAAAGCCAGGTGGACCGGGATGGCAGGGACAATAGTAACCCTTTGGGCAAAAAGCTCGGGATGCCTTGCGAGAAACTCAACGCCATCTGCCTCAATTACCTTGGGGCACAAGGGCTTGATGGCCTCCAAGGCATCCACGTCCTTGTCCACCACCCATAGCTCCGGGCCCTTATCCTTGGAAAGCCTCTCTACTGCCCTGACTCCAAACTTCCCAGCCCCGATCACCAATATCTTTTCCACCACGAGACCCTTTTCAAAACCTTTCATAAGGCCCATCACGCAAGGGCCTATGATTTATTCAGTTTTCCCCTCTCATGCCCTGTTTATTGTGGAAATCATATTGGCCTTGGCAAGGGTTTGCCACAAAAAAATAGGGGCATGCAAGAGCAGTCCATAAGCCGGGTTCTGTGCCAGGCACTCAACTCCTTGGAAACTTGTTGGAACAGTCAAGCCCTACCAACCATGGAAAGTGGGCTATGACTTCCGGCAGGCCACCATGGAGTTGAGTGCCTGGTGATGGCCATTCATCTAGCCCCGATGTTACCACCGGGGTCAAGCGACCTACCCGGGAACTTCGGGCGGGCCACCCTCGAGCGTTCCCCTATTTGGTCTTGCTCCAGGTGGGGTTTACCTAGCCCCTGCCGTCACCGGCAGGGCTGGTGAGCTCTTACCTCACCCTTTCACCCTTACC
>JALVMN010000150.1 GCA_027027005.1 Desulfobacterales bacterium
GTCCTGGGCTGCGGAGCCCAGTTCCGGGTACGTGGCCACGACCAAGGCCACACCCCGTTGCCTGAATTCCTGCAGGAGTTGGAGGCCGTCGATGACGTTTCTGAACAGACGGTCCAGGCTGTAGACGAGGACGCGGTCTATCTCGCCGCGGCGTACCTTTTCGAGCAGCCGCTGGAGGGCAGGGCGGTCGAGGGTGGCGCCTGAGTATCCCTCGTCGTCGAAACGCTCCTCGATCCATCGCCATCCCAGCCAATGCTGGGACTTGAGGTAGTTCCGGCAGACCTCGAACTGGGCCTGGCACGAGGTGAAATCGCCGCGAATATCAATGGACTGGCGGGTGTAGATGGCGCAACGGGATATCGGCATGGTGGTTTGTTCCGTACAATCGGATTCAATGTGTTCAAGTTATCGAAGTGGCCGACTCGTCCCCAAGCAGAGGTAGAATCGTATCCCTGACCTTCTTCGCCAGTTGAAGCGCCTCCTTGGCTTCCGTTGGAGTCGGTTCCGGTATATCGCCGGGATAGCGAATCTCCACCCCGTATGGCGTGAGCAGTGGAGTATCCCCAAGCCGCTCGGCGAGGGTCTTATCGACACTGCCGATGAGATCCAATAGTTCATCGAGATCGTGTGTCTTGGGAAACTCGACCTGATGCCAAGTAAGATACGCCTTGATGTATTTTTCCGCGGCTTGCTGGGCATGAAAGCATGAAGGATAAAGAAGCGGCTGCTCTTGAGAAAGGAGTGATTCCGCGGCCTTGAGGTCCTGTTCGGCCTTGCCGAGCCATTGACGGACGAGTTCGCGTTTCACTTGTTCAGGCGGCTTCATAGATCACCTTCCCGTACTTGTTCGCGGGATAGGCGATGCCGCCGATGACGTTCTTGCTATCCTCGAACCAGTCCGTGGAGATGACGATCACGTCGAAGGGGTAGCCGAGGCCGCGAAGCGCACGGCGAATGCGCACGCTCTTCTTGCGCCGGTTGCCGGGGTCGCGCTCCACAACGAGGATGTCGATATCGCTGTCACGGGTCATCCCGCCCGTGGCGGCCGAGCCGAAGATGATGATGCGATCCGGCCTGGTCACGCTCAATATCCGCCGGACAATCTCTTGTACCGACGACTCATCAATTCCCATGGCTATCCCCCTTACGGGTTCGTAACCATATGCTTGGGTACCCCGCCTGCAACCTGGTTGTTAAACAAGAGGCGATATTAAACGGAGAATCGGAGAGTTCGAAGGAGATATGCGTGGGGTTCACCTGCAACCGTGGGGATTGCGGGTGCAGCCCAAGCGTTCGTTCTCGAACCAGAGAATGGGCTGCGATGTCCGCCACGACGTAACCCCTTGCAAAAACGGGGGAAGCGAGGCTCCGACGCCCACCACTTCCCCCGCTCTATCCGTTAACCACGGACCCCGGAAAGTCCGTTGATTTTTGTCTGGCTCCCCGGGACGGACTCGAACCGCCGACCTAGTGGTTAACAGCCACCCGCTCTACCAGCTGAGCTACCGGGGAATAGATCAATATAATATTTATATCAGAGTATGTCCCTTTGGGTCAATCCAAATCTTCAGGTCCTTGACACCAACCGGCTATGCTTCTAATCTGAAAACCTTAGATTAATAATCTCCCAAAAGGAAGTCTTTAATGAAACAGGTTATTCTGGGAACGGCCGGACACATTGACCACGGCAAGACCTCTCTCATCAAGGCCTTGACCGGCATAGACACAGACAGGCTCAAGGAAGAAAAAGAGAGGGGGATCACCATTGAGCTGGGCTTTGCGCACCTGGAGCTCCCAGGGGGCAAACTGCTCGGCATCGTGGATGTGCCGGGCCATGAGAAATTCGTGAAGAACATGGTGGCAGGTGCCACGGGGATTGATCTAGTGGCCCTGGTGATTGCAGCAGACGAAGGGGTCATGCCCCAGACCGAGGAGCACCTGGAGATCTGCGAGCTACTGGGGATCAGGCACGGCCTGGTGGTGCTCACCAAGATAGACATGGTGGACGAGGAGTGGCTGGAGCTGGTAAGGGAGGACGTTCGTGAATACCTTGCAGGCACCTTCCTGGCCGACGCACCGATCGTTGAAGTCTCCTCTGTAACAGGGGAGGGGCTGGACAGGTTGATCCAGATACTTGACGAGCTTGTCCAAGAGATCCCTGAAAAGGAGGTGGGGCACCTTTTCAGGCTTCCCATTGACCGGGTCTTTGTAATGAAGGGCTTCGGCACGGTGGTGACCGGAACCACCATCTCGGGCAAGGCTAGCGTGGGCCAGGATGTCACCATCTATCCTGAACAGATCGATTCTCGCATCAGGGGGATCCAGGTACACAACCGGGAAGTGGAAGAGGTAAGGGCTGGAATTCGCACAGCCATCAATCTACAGGGTGTTGAAAAGGCCATGTTGAGCCGGGGCGATGTGGTGGCAAGCAGCCGATCCTTGAGGCCCACATTCATGGTGGATGTGAGACTTGAGCTCCTCTCCAGTGCACCAAGAAAGCTGAAGAACAGGGCCAAGGCAAGGTTTCATGCAGGGACCGCTGAGATCATCTCAACCGTGGTGCTCTTGGACAGGGAAGAGTTGAGCCCTGGGGAGACCTGTTTTGCCCAACTGCGGCTTGAGCGGCCCACCGCGGTGCTCAGGGGAGATCGATACGTGCTCAGGAGTTATTCGCCTGTAAGGACCATAGGCGGAGGCCAGATACTGAATCCTCTCCCCAAAAAGATGAAGCGCTACTCTGAGCAAAGGCTTGCCGAGCTTCAGATACTTGACGGCCAGGATAGGGAGGCGGTGGTTGAAACTTTCGTCAAGATGGGCGGATTCCAGGGCCTTGATCTTGACTCGCTTCAATTCCTTGCAAACCTCAGCCGCTCAAGGCTTGAGTCCATATTGAGGGGTCTCAAGTCAAAGGGCCGGCTTATGGAGTTTGACAAGGAGCGAAATATTTTGATTCATCAAGTGCATCTGGATGAGGCCCAAAAGGAGATCCTGGGGCATCTCAAGGAGTTCCACTCCCAGTTCCCCCTAAAGCCAGGCCTCCAAAAGGAAGAACTGCGCTCCAGGCTTCGGGGGGCAAAGAGCCCCAAGCTCTTCAATTTTGTCATGAACGCCCTCGCAAAACAGGAAGAAATCGTCCAGGAAAAGGAACTGGTGAGGCTCAAGGCCCATAAGGTCACCCTGGGTAGTGACCTGGAGGAGATCCGCAGAAAACTAGAGCGTGAATATCTCAAGGCAGGGCTTCAACCCCCTTATTTCAGGGAACTCAAGGAGAAGATAAAGGAGGACTCTGTCTCGGATGTGCTGGACCTCCTGGTTGGTGAAGGAGTCCTCATCAAGGTGAAAGAAGATCTGTACTTTCACAGGGATGTCATAGAGGGATTGAAAAAAAGACTGGTGGAATTCTTGAAAAAGCACGGCGAGATCAGCACCCCGCAGTTCAAGGAGATGACCGGTGCCTCGCGCAAATACACCATTCCACTGATAGAATACTTTGACAAGGCACAGGTGACCGTGCGGGTAGGCGATACCAGGGTCCTCAGGAAGAAATGAGTCGAGGGCCTGGTTGGTGGAAGGTGATATCTTGGTCTTTGAAACGGCAACGCTCACAGAGGCCCTGGGGCTTGGAGAAAAGGAGCACATCGCCCTTGTGGGGGCTGGTGGAAAGAGCACGCTGATGCTGACCCTGGCAGGCTTACTCCAAAGACGGGGTAAAAGAGTGCTGCTTACCACAACCACCAAGGTCAGCCAGGAACAAGCGCGTAAAGCCCCTTTGTGCGTATTCACCACCAAAGAGCAGGACTGGCAGAAAAGGTGTTTTGAGGGGCTCGACCGCCACGGGGTCGTGTTTTTGGCCAAGGCTCTCCATGGATCCACCAAGGTGGCCGGAATCGATCCAGGACTCGCTGATGAGTTGTTCGGCTCTCAGCACATTGACTTTGTGATGGTTGAGGCCGACGGGGCGGCAGGAAGGCCCCTTAAAGTGCCTGGACCCAATGAGCCGGTGATCCCTGCCAGCACCACCCTTGTGGTGGGAATGGCCGGAGCAGAGGCCCTGGAGGGGAGAGTGGATGAGGCCTTGGTCTTCAGGGTTGAGGAATTTTTGAAGGTTACAGGGGCCGCAAGGGGCCAGAAAATAACCACAAGGCTTTCAGCCCTTGTATTCGTAAAAGGAGAGGGGATATTCAAGCATACTCCTCCCCGAGCTAGGAAAGTGGCATTTTTAAATAAAATAGACCTCCTTCCCGGGGAGGCCCCGGCCCATGAATGGGCTGAGAGAGTGCTGGTCCTTTCGGATGACATTGAAAGGGCGATTTTTGGGTCAATCAAACAAGATAAATTTTATTTGCATGAGAGGGGCCATGGTGGAACTCTTTAGAAAACTGAAGGAAAGTTTGAGACAGGGGAAATCCTGCGCCCTGGCTACCATAACAAAGCAGAGCGGCTCTTCTCCCAGGGGAGTAGGGGCAAAGTGCCTCATAAACCAAGATGGCGTTATTTGGGGGAGCGTCGGAGGCGGCCTCCTGGAGGCAAAGACCATAGAGGCTGCTAGAGAGGCCCTTGATTCCCAGAGACCGCTTCGGCTTCACTTTTCCCTTACCGGAAAGGATGTGGCAGAGAGTGATATGCTGTGTGGAGGTGAGGCAGAAGTATTTGTAGAACCGATATGGGCCATTGATTCATCCCAGGTTGCTTCCATCCAAAGGGCAGCCTCAGTGGAGCAGAGAGGCGGGAAAGGGCTACTGGTCACCGCCCTTTGTCCTGAGTTTTGGGAGCGGGGTTTGCAGGCAAAGTGGTTCATAGTACCGGGTGAAGATGGTAGGGCTGAAGGAGATAAACCCATTGATCTACGAGGAGTAGTCCAAGCTTGGTGGGGGCGGCTGGAAAAGGAAAAAAAGCCCCTGAAGGTCCAGTGGAAAGATGACCAGGGCAGGGATGTGGAACTGTTCCTTGAGCCTGTGGTCTCCTCCCCTGTGGTCTATGTGTTTGGAGGCGGACACGTCTCGCGAAAGATCGTGCCTCTTGCGGCCTTTGTGGGTTTCAAGGTGGTGGTGGTGGACGATAGGGCCGAGTTTACTAAACAGGAAGACTTCCCTGATGCCCACCAGGTCCTGCAGATGGATTTTGACAAGATCTCGGAGGACCTCTCCATTGATGATGATTCCTATCTGGTGATCGTCACACGAGGCCATATCCACGACAAGAGTGTTCTTGCCCAGGCCCTGAAGACAAAGGCCAGGTACGTGGGGATGATCGGGAGCAAACGGAAAAGAGAACTGATATTCCGGGCCCTGCTGGAAGAAGGCTATGGCAAAGAGGACCTTGCAAGGGTCCATTCCCCCATCGGGCTGGAGATCGGGGCCGAGACACCAGAGGAAATAGCCGTCAGCATTGTTGCTGAGCTGATAAAGGTGAGGGCAGGGCTCTAGATAAGGCATTGTGCGATAGGGATAGCCCTGGATTCGGGCAGAAATAAAAAGGAGGATACCTGAGATGAACCAATACCAGAAATGGCTGTGGGAAAGGCTGGCCGAAAAGACAGTTGAAAACCTCAAGAAACACGGCTTTGATGCCCACTTTGTCCAGTCATCCCAAGAGGCCAAGGACTTGATCCTCGGGCTGGTGGAGAAATTCGACTCATTCGGTTTCGGGGGCTCAGATACCACCCGGAGCCTGGGGTTGGTGGAGGCGCTCAGGGGAAAAAACAAAACCATATACGACCACTGGCAGCAGGGGCTTTCCAGGGAACAGGACCTGGAACTCAGGTTGCAGCAGGGCCGTGCCGACTGCTTCCTCTGCAGTGCCAACGCAATAGCGGCAACGGGCGAGGTGGTGAATGTGGACGGATTTGGTAACCGCACCAATGCCATGACCTTTGGCCCCAAAAAGGTGGTCGTGGTGGCAGGCATGAACAAGGTAAGGCCTGACCTTCATTCGGCCCTCGCCAGGATCAAGGAGATCGCGGCCCCCATGCGGGCCAAGAGCCTGGGCATGAAAACCCCGTGTGCAGAGACCGGTTTTTGCCAGGACTGCAATTCCCCCCAACGCATCTGCAGGGTTACCACTATTCTACATCGAAAGCCGGTGATGACGGACATTACGGTGGTCCTGGTAAATGAGGAACTGGGGTTTTAGTGATGGGAAAGCACAGCCACAGGTTTGTAGAGGAATACAAGGGCCTGGTGGGCTTTGGCCTTGATCGCCAAACCGATGAATACACCATTACCTATTATGTCCAGAAATTCTCAGACGACCAACTCATGAAGGTACTTCGCTCCAGGATGAGCGATTCAGACATCCAGGCCTTGGCAGAGATGCTCATAAGGATCATGAAGACGTATTTGAGCAATGAGGAATATCATCGATATTTCCTAAAAGAGGATGATCAGTCTGAAAACACCTGATCAAAGATCCTCTTGTAGGTCTCGAAAGCCTCCTTGCCGAAACACACGAAGCGGACCTTTTCTATACCCTGGTCTTGGGCCAGGAAATTTTTGGTCTCGGTCAAGGCGATCTTGGTTGCCCGCTCGAGTGGAAATCCATATGCCCCCGTGCTGATGGAGGGGAACGCAATGGTTTTGGCGCCGATCTCCACTGCGGCCTTGAGGCTGTTCTTGTAACAACTGGCAAGCAACTCGTCTTCGCGGTTATTCCCTCCCCTCCATATCGGCCCTACCGTGTGTATTACCCACTTGGCAGGGAGCTTATACCCCCTGGTTACGCGGGCCTCCCCTGTGGGGCAGCCGCCGATCTTACGGCATTCTTCGAGCAGCTCGGGCCCTGCTGCCCTGTGGATGGCCCCGTCCACGCCGCCGCCCCCCAGCAGGGACTCGTTGGCGGCATTCACGATGGCATCCACTTCCTGCTTGGTGATATCTCCTTCTACAATCTCTATCCTATCTTTCATTGTGGTCCCTCCTTTCTTTTGAGGTGTTTATTAGAGGGTGAAACAAACACAGGGTTTGGTCGGCTCTGTCCCATGTTTGTGCTCCCATGGAGAAATAAGACTGATCCGGATTGCAGGATGAGTTCTTATGATAACTTAAGCGCCCGAACAAAACCAAAAAACAATCCAAGACAAATGTAGCAACCCCCTATTGCTTGCAAGTTAAAATTTTGTAAAGGCTCCTAAGAGAAGATGGGGCCGTAGGGCAGCCTGCCATCTTAAAGGTTCACAGTTTTCCTGCCCGTCTGTCTGGCATAGTCGGCCAGATCCTGCCCTATTTCTTCCAGAGTGGGGTCTAGGGCCTCGGCGGCCTCCAGCAGAAATGATTTCCGGAACATCATGTCTTCCTCTTTTATGATGACCATGGCCACGCGAGGATCAGAGGCAAAAAAACGTATTGCCTCAAGCTCCAGAAAGGCATTGTTGCAACTCCTTGAGCCAGGTGCCTTACAATACATTATGTCGGAGCCCATGTGCCTGGCGCTTTCACTGAGATCCTGCAGCATCGGGTTTTGCCAGGTATTCCAGGGGACAACCGCCACCGTTGGAAGGGGCGGGGATGATTCAGCCGTTTGCATTGCCCTGATATCCTCCACCAGTTGCATGTATTCCCTGTGAAGCTCGCCCCCTATGCCGACCGCATCATAAAGGGTCTTCCCCTGTTTTTTGAGCATCTGGAGCGCCTTCCTGGCGGAGTAGGCGGATGCTTCCCTTGCTTCCCGTAAGAGCGTCCTGGCCTCCAAGACCTGTTCTTCCCTGGACGGTGCCTTTCCCAGGACCTTAGAGAAAAATCCCATGGCCGCCTCCTTTCTTGCCGGCTCTCCACACTTTAGACGGGATCAACTGCAGTTCCATTCCTGAGAAAATAAGGATGCAGTTCTCTTGACAGGGTCTTATTGAGAGGAATTTGTTTATGTTGGATATAATTTGACTTGACCTTGATAAGAAATTTTTCTGTGAAGAAGTATAGAGAAAGTGCACTTGTGAGTCAAGAAAGAGGCTAGGGTAGAGTAGTGTATCAAATCTAGTGTCGAGGAGTGAAAAGGGGGCACCTGGTTCCCCTTCAGTCACCCTTATCCCCTCAGCGCTTCAACGCCTTCTCTAAGAAGGGCATTCCCCCTTCGTCGACCTGGAAGAAAACATCTTCGCCAACAGGGATTGACATTGATAATGTAGGTCGCAAAATTGACCTCAAAGAGATTGTTCTGAACAAAATACCCGCACAACCTCAAACAACCAGGGAGTGAAGTGATAAGCTGCAAGAGTCAGGCACCACATGATTGACTCTCTTGCACCGTCCTGGCAAGCTTTAGATAGAGCTCCTTTATCCTTTTTTCAAAGATCGTTCTGTTGTTTGTGCCCATGGCCCTCGGCCCTGCCCACCATCCCAACTGGTTCAGGTGATCGGCATCGATCTGCCTCCAGAAATATTCCTGCTTCCACATGGCCGATGAAAGGGAGACCAGCCCGTCATTGGGACCTTCGTGCTCCATGATGATATCATGAGAGCCTCTCAGGGGGAAGAACAGGTGCTCACGGGACTGAACTCCTACCACGGTGCGAAACAACACACCGCTCTCTTGCTCCGTCTGTTCCATCAGCCGGTTTAGCTCCCTGGCCCGCTTCCTTGTAAGGGATTTGACCCCGCTTAGATCAATCCCCATCCTTTCCAGGAGGAGCAAGAGTGGGCCGTAGCGCCTCAAGGCCTGGTCGGCATGCACGGTGCCGTGGTGCGGGGTGCCGATGGTGGTTAGCGACGCGATTCTGTGGGGGAGATCATGCTTGTAGATCATCCACCTGGCGTCTAGCCCACCCATGCTGTGGGCTATTATGTGGACCCTGGGCCACAGGGTGAAGTTGCCTGTGATTCGCTCAATCTCTCTCTTAAGATCAAATGCCCTTCTGTCCAGGCTCCCTCCCCACGAGACGCGACTGTGGAAGGCGGAAAACCCGTAGCGTATCAGATGATTTCTGATACCCTTGAAGTAATGTCGGCCATCGTCGGCCCGGTTGTCAGTATTAAAGATAAAGGGGAGAACCCTGTGAAACGGGTACACACCGTGGGCCAGGATGATAGGATATGATGTCTTCATAATTTAAAAATTACAGGAATTTTAAAGTAGCTGTCAATCCGGGAAGAACAAGGATATCCTATGGCAGGGAGCGGGCAGTGCGTGAATGAAAAGGAGATAGACCAATGAAGCAATTCTGATTCCCTTGACCCTCATGGTTTATTAACTTAACCTTTTAATTAAGAGTATCTTTCAGGCAATTTCGTCACCCGGGGCGATCTAAAAGAAAACATTTCGATACAACAAAAGGGATTAGGGGATTTACAAGGGGCATATCACTTCATTTTGCCATTTTGAGAATTCTGAATAAGAACCTAAAAGCAAGGATCCGTCAAGACAGGCATTTGGGTAAAGACGGGTAGAGTGTGTCCTCATGGAGCCAGACAAATTCGCCTTGAAGAACAAGACGCTCCTTGGTGAAAGCAAATTCATTAAGGGCAATGGAGGATATTTATGAATATCGCAATAGTGGGAGCAGGGAGACGGTGTCGTGCCTTTCTGGAGGCAATAAGTAGATGTACTTTTGAAGATTTGGAACTCAAAGTGGTTGCCATAGCAGACAAGAATGAGGATGCCCTTTGTGTGCGCCAAGCATTAAAACATGGTATTCTTTTTACCAAGGATTATAACGACCTCTTCGAACGTAATGACATTGACCTCATCGTCGAACTGACAGGGGATCGGCAGGTTTTCAACGACATACTTCAAAAAAAGAAGAAAAGCGTGCGGGCTTTTGATCATCGGACAGCCCAACTTTTTTGGGAACTTAACCGCATTTCAGCGGTGCAGGAGAGGACTGAACAGGAGCTGGTAAAGGCCAAATCACTTTATAATATCTTTATTAATGAACTGATGGAAGAGGATCTGATGATTATTAGTCCCTCCTACCAGATCCTTGACCTCAATGAGACCCTATCAAGTAAATTGGGATTTAAGCCTAAGGAATTAATCGGCCGTTATTGCTACGAGATTTCACACCATCAGGACGCCCCCTGCGAAGGGAGAGATCATCCCTGCCCCCTAAGGCAGACATTGAGAACAGGAAAGCCTTCCCAAACAACTCATGTCCATCGTGGCCCTAAAGGAAATGAGCTTTTCTATTCAATATCCTGCCATCCAATTTTCGAAGATGGAGAAATCGTGGCCGTGGTGGAGATATCCAAGGATATTACCAAGGATATCAATATGCAAAGAAGGATGATGCAACAACAAAAACTGGTATCTATAGGGCGTTTGGCAGCTGGTATTGCACATGAGATTAACAATCCCATGACTACGATCCTTACAACAGCGATGCTGATCCAAGAAGATTTGGACTCAGATGACCCAATTTACAAAGAGTTGCAGACCATTGTGGACGAAACCCTCCGTTGTCGAAAGATCGTCGATAACCTTCTTGATTTTGCCAGGCAGACGAAGCCTTCCAAGGAAAAGAATGACATCAATAAGATAGTGATGGAGACTATAAATCTGACCAAGAAAGAGGCGGCTTTTAAAGACATTCGTCTCGGATATGATCTAGCAGAAAATCTGCCGTTGGTACATGTGGATAAAGGCCAAATCCAGCAGGCAATGATCAATTTGGCTATAAACGCCATTGAGGCCACAGAAGGAGGGGGGAAAGTAACTTTCACCACGAGGTTGGCTTCGTCTGGAGAGGCAATAGAGATAATAGTGAGCGATACCGGCAAGGGTATTGCAGAGGAAGATACCCCCAGGATTTTTGAGCCCTTCTTTACCACAAAGGAGACGGGAACAGGCCTTGGATTGGCCATAACTCATGGGCTTATTGAACAACACGGGGGGACCATCGATGTGAAGAGCAGGATGGGCGAGGGGACCACCTTTACCATCAGATTACCCATCAAGAAAGGCGAGGAGGATGTCCACTGATCACGAAAAGATCCTGATTGTAGATGACGAACTGCACATATGCAGAAGGTGCGCAAAGATATTGTCGAAGATAGGTCTCGAAGTGAGCTATACCCTCAACGGCTATGATGCCCTAAAGCTTATGGACAATGAGCGCTTTGCGGTGGTGATCACTGATTTGAAGATGAGTAGCATGGGAGGGATGGAAGTCCTACGAAGGGTCAAGGAAAAATATCCGGATACAATGGTTATTGTCATTACAGGATATGCCACTGTTTCCTCAGCAGTGGAGGTAATGAAAATGGGGGCATTTGATTATCTTCCAAAACCATTTACACCCGAGGAGTTGCGTGCAAGTGTGCGTCACGCCCTTGCCAAACGAAAAGTGCAGATACAAAATCAAAGGATTAAGAAGCAAGAGGGACGGCCCAGGCTGATGTCTCATCAGCTCATTGGAGAGAGTCCTGAGATGAGGACGGTTATCCGTATGGTGGAAAAAGTGGCCCCCACAGATTCCACTGTCTTGATTTATGGCGAGAGCGGAACCGGTAAAGAGCTGGTTGCCAGGGCCATACACGCCAATAGCAGAAGAAAGGATCAAGTCTTTTTTGCTGTGGACTGTGGGACATTGACAGGGAATCTCCTGGAAAGCGAGCTGTTCGGATATCGAAAAGGTGCCTTCACCGATGCCCGGGAAGACAAAAAAGGCATCCTGGAATTGGCCGACGGGGGCACGGTTTTTCTAGATGAAATAAGCAACGTAAGCACGGAGGTGCAGGCCAAGCTCCTCCGATTTCTTGAATCTCGCGAGTTTTTGCCCCTGGGCGCTCTGGCCCCCCGGAAAGTGGATATTCGTCTGATCCTTGCGACAAACCGTGACCTTAAGAAAATGGTCACGGAGGGAACCTTCAGGGAGGATTTCTACTACCGAATATTTGTTTATCCAATAGTATTGCCCCCTTTGAGAGAGAGAAAGAGCGATATTTTGCCTATCGCTTACCATTTTCTAAAACAGTTCAATCGAACCATGAAAAAGAATATTGTCGGGTTTGATGAGGATGCGGTGATGAGATTAACAACCTATGATTGGCCTGGCAACGTCAGACAACTAAGGAATGTTATTGAGCGTGCAGTGATTCTGTGCGACAAGGACCAAATCTCTGTGAAAGATCTTCCTTTGATGGATGATATTGGAGAGTTGATGGAGCAAGTCCCCTCCACCAATGAGGAACTGAAAAGATTAAAAAAGGAAATCAGACGAAAAGCTGTGGACAAGATTGAAAGAGATTTTCTCTTAAACGCCCTTATCAAGAACGACTGGAACGTGACCAGGGCAGCAGAGAAAGTGGGACTGCAAAGGACGAATTTTCAGAATCTCATGAAGAAACATGGTATCAAACGGCCCCAAGATATATAGGGGGCCTGAAATGCCACTCACCAACCATTATACTCTGTATATTTTTTCTATACACATTTAAGGCCTACCTTCAAGGGGATCGGATCCCTCCTGATCTGAGTGTTTTCATATCCGGACAGCAAAAAAGTTCTATTAATTTCAATATGTTGCTAGGTTCAACCCTGAATTTTCCACGACAACCTTATCTCGCCCCCTAGACCGGTCTTACTATTGAGACTGTATGTTTTTCATATACAGATAGGCTTGCCCCCTGATTTCCTAAAAGGAGAAATCCTTTTGATTTCTACTAGTTATTTGCACCCAATCTGAAATGGCACGTATTATGCTTCATTCCATTTAAAAACTCGAAAGAGGCATCCAGTCTGGCTGGACATTCACTTCCCACGGGGGATTTAAAGCCAGAAAGGCAATAAGGGAGAGAAAAGGAGGGAATAATGGGAAAAAGAGATAAGATTCTGGTGGTGGATGATGAAAGGAGCATTTGCCAAAATGTAGGGAAGATCCTGGCCAAGAATGATTATGACATAGTTTACGCCTTGAGCGCGAAGGAGGCGCTTGAAAGAATGGCCAGCGAGTCCTTCTCATTGCTCATATCAGACATTGTCATGCCTGAAACCAATGGTCTCGAGCTACTTAAAATGGTCAAAAAACAGTGGCCTCTCACCAAAGTCTTGATGATCACCGCCTATGCTTCCATAGATACCGCCATGAAAGCCATTCGGTTAGGGGCCCTGGATTACCTGCCTAAGCCCTTTACTCCAGAGGAGTTGAGGTCCAGGGTGGAGCGCGCTCTGAGCGGGCAGCTAGTTGAAGCCCCCACAACGGAAAAAGAACGAGAAGCCATCGAAGTGATCGATGTGGATATTCCTTTTGACAGGGATGAGGTAGAACAGGTTGTCGGGGAGGATTACGCTAGAAGACTGGGTCCATCAGATATGCCTGTAGTAGAGGCCCCGACCCCTGAGACCCTGCCCAATTACTGTCTGGTGGGAGAACGGGTTTGCGAGATTTTTGAGAAACTTAGCGGGACTTGCAAGGCTGGAGTTAAGACAAAGGAGTGTCCAAAAAATAAGGCCGAAAAGAAAAGGACAACAAAGAAAGGCTTTGATCGTAAGAAGCTAATCGGCATTGATGAACCCTTTAATTACGAAGAGGTTGTGGCCATTACAGGGCCAGAGTATGTAGAAAATTTATGGCATGAGGGATTCTCCTTCGTGCCCTATGAACAATTGAAAGAGAATGTTACTCGAATGATGAGACAAGGGCGGGTAATTGATAGAGATATTCCTTTTGATAGAGACGAAGTGGCCAAAGTGGCAGGGGAACCCTACGCCAAAAAACTCGGGCCATCGGATATGCCGATAGTGGAGGTAAGTTCTGCCGAGACTCTTGAGAATTATTGTGCTGTGGGGCAGGAGGTGTGTGATATATTTAAGAAGCTGGGCACCACCTGCAAGGCTGGCGTGAAAACCGGCCAGTGTCCGAAGAAAAAGGCAAAGACGAAGAAAGCAGCGCTGAAACGTCCTGATCCGAGAAAACTGATAGGCGTTGACATGCCCTTTGACTACAAGGAGGTGGAAGCGATAACAGGTCCTGAATATGTTGCGAACCTGGGACCCGATGGAATTGCAATAATCCCCTACGAGGAACTGAAGAAAAGCGTGGCTCTTTACGGACAAGAAAGAAAAGATGAGCAAAAAACCAAGGCTTTCGAGCTCATTGACGAAAACAGGATCCTGGTCATTGACGATGAGCCTGCTGTGAACAATAACATCAGAAAGATCCTGTCCAAGAAAGGCTATGACGTCGATCAGGCAATTACAAAAGAGGAAGCACTGGAGAAAATCACACAAAGGTCTTACCGGATTGTTCTCCTGGACCTCAAAATGCCAGGGGTCAAAGGCCTCGAACTTCTGAAGGCGATTAAGGACAAAAGGCCTGAAGCCATGGTGATTATTATTACAGGCTACGCAAGTATTGAGACGGCTGTTGAAAGTGCCAGGCTTGGGGCCGTTGATTATCTTCCAAAACCATTTACACCAGGCGAAATCAGGGATGTTACGGAACGTGCGTTTCGCCTTGCTGCCTGAACAAGAATTGTTGCCCCCCCCGGCCCTTTTTATTGGGGCCGGGATTATTGTTGGACGAGCTTTTTTGGAAACCGCTTGAACCTTGTTCAAAGACCCCTAACTGTTACCTCATAGAGGCTTTTTTGTTGGTAAAAAAGAGCCCAAGCCGCTTATTTTTTCTCTCCTGAATCAGGGATTACCCCCCTCATTTCCCAAAGGATTTTGAGATTTTTCTTGACAGATTTTTTTAAATTGCTCTAATTTTCACAATCTCAATAAAGACCCCTCAAAAGAGGAGAGGTATGGCTATGGATAAAGAAGTAAAGGGCTCGGTTTTGGTGGTTGGTGGTGGTATAGCTGGGATGCAAGCTGCGTTGGACCTAGCTGATTCTGGTTATTATGTGTATCTTTTGGAGAAGGGTCCGTGTATTGGTGGTGCCATGGCGCAGCTTGACAAGACGTTTCCCACCAATGATTGTGCCATGTGAATTATTTCGCCCAAGCTGGTCGAGGTCGGCCGGCACTTGAACATAGAGCTTATTACTTATGCTGATTTGGAGTCGGTGGAGGGTTCTGCGGGTGATTTTAGGGTTAAGGTGAGGAAGCGTGCCCGGAGTGTGGACATGGATCTTTGTACGGGCTGTGGTGTTTGTGTGGAGAATTGTCCTGTGGTTAACGAGCCTGTTGGGGGTTGCTGAGTAAGATTTGAATGGAGAGGTAAGGGAAGATGGGAGAGGTTAGTGCTGTGGGCTCCAGGGTTGGTGAGATTGATTATATGGAGCTTGATAGGATTATTGAGGAGGAATTTTCTAATGACAAAGAGAATCTGATTATGATTCTTCAGGCGATTCAGGACAGGTATAATTTTTTGCCTCAGTCTGCCCTGAGTTATCT
>JALVMN010000151.1 GCA_027027005.1 Desulfobacterales bacterium
ATTAAAGTAATATTAAAGAAAGAAGAGGAGGAGATCTTCCCTGAAGAGGACAATGGTCTGGCAGTTGCAAAGCAGGCCTTGGAAGAGATATTAGCCCTTATCCCCATGGAGACCAAGGTTGAGGGCCGAAGCGAAGACGGCACCATCATGTTGAATGTGGAAGGTGACAAGTCAGGGCTTCTGATTGGTAGGAAAGGCAAGACCCTGGACGCCCTCCAGTTCATTGTCAATAAAATTGTCAACAAAAACCTGGGAAGGAGGGTCCAGGTGGTAGTGGATGTGGAAAATTACCGCCAGAGGCGCAGGGATTCTCTGATCCAGACGGCCCTCAAGCTGGCAGACAAGGCTAAAAGGATAGGCAAGCCCGTGACCACCAATCCCCTCAATCCCAGAGATCGTCGAATCGTGCATCTTGCCCTCAAGGACGACCCAGACCTGGACACAAAGAGCAGGGGCGAGGGCCTGCTAAAGAAGGTGGTGATCATACCAAAGAAAAAATAGTCCACCCTTTTTGCACCCAGCTCTCGGTCAAGCAGGGCCATGAAAGCCCTGGCACAGCACAGGCCGTTGCCATTTCAAACACCATGAAACTTGAACAAGATACCATCGCCGCCATTGCCACCCCAGTGGGGAGGGGCGGGATAGGTATTGTGAGGATAAGCGGCCCAGAGGCCTTTGCCATTGCCAACAAGCTCTTCAGGCCCCGCCGCCCTGTTGGTGAGTTTGACTCCCACAAGCTATACCTCGGCTACATCATCGATCCTGCCACGGGGCAGATGGTGGATGAAGTGCTCATCACCCACATGAAGGCCCCTCATACCTACACCAGAGAAGATGTGGTGGAAATCAACTGCCACAGCGGCTTCATGCTGCTTTCGAGGATATTGCAAATGGTCCTGGAGGCCGGTGCAAGGATGGCAAGGCCCGGGGAGTTCACCTTTCGAGCGTTTATGAACGGAAGAATTGACCTTACCCAGGCAGAGGCCGTGATTGACCTGATAAATTCCAGCTCAGAGAGGGGGCTTCACTTGGCCTCCGAGCAGGTCAAGGGGTCGCTAGGTGCCAGGATCAGGGAACTGAAAGAAAGTGGTGTGGAGATCCTCACCCTGGTTGAATCTGTCATCGACTTTCCCGAAGAAGAGACCGTGGTGCTAGACCGAGATAGCCTGGCCACCCGAGTGGACCAAGAACTCGTCAGACCTGTAGAAGATCTCATAGAGGCCCACAATGAAAAAAAGATCTGGGTGGACGGGATAAAGACCGTTATCATGGGAAGGGTCAATGCAGGCAAGTCCAGTCTCCTCAACAGGCTCTTGAATGAGCCCAGGGCCATCGTTACACCCATTCCAGGAACCACCAGGGATGTGGTGGAATCCACCGTGACCATCCACGGTATCCCCCTGATTCTCATGGATACGGCTGGGATAAGGGAGGTGAGGGATCAGGTGGAGGCGATGGGCATCAGACTCACAGAGCAGAAGTTTCAAGAGGCAGATCTGGTTCTTGTGGTGGTTGATCAAAGCAAGGAGCTAAACCAGGACGACCTCACGGTCCTGGAGAAGGCCAGTGAAAAGACAGCCCTCGTCGTGCTTAACAAAATTGACCTCCCCCCGGTCTTTGATCCAGCAGATTTTCGGGACCTGTTC
>JALVMN010000152.1 GCA_027027005.1 Desulfobacterales bacterium
TGGCACAAGGGCATACCAATTGATTTCCATATGATCAAGGCAGAAAGGCTGACCAAATATTACGGCTCCAAGCTGGCCATTGAGGATGTCTCATTTGACATCTCCAGGGGTGAGATCGTTGGGCTCCTGGGCCCAAATGGGGCTGGAAAGACCACGGTGCTGAGGATCCTTACGTGTTTCATGCCCCCTACCCGCGGCAAGGCCTTGATAAATGGGCTGGACACCACTGTCCAGAGTCTCGAGGCCAGACGCAACATAGGTTTCTTGCCCGAAAATGTTCCCCTTTACCAGGAGCTTCCGGTGGAGCGTTTCCTGAGGTTTGCCGCCCAGGCAAAGGGGATAAGGAGGGGAGAGGCAGATGCAGCCATAAACAAGGTGATCGGCCTCTGCGGTCTCGAGGATCACCGCCAAAGACTCATCAAGCACCTCTCCAAGGGGCTTCGCCAGAGGGTGGGCCTTGCCCAGGCCTTGATCGGTGACCCCCCCATCCTCATCCTGGACGAGCCCACTACCGGTCTTGATCCTGCCCAAATAATAGAGATACGGCAACTGATAAGTGAGTTGGGCAAAGAGCGTACCGTGCTGCTGAGCACGCACATACTCCCAGAGGTGAGCCAGGTATGTAGCAGAGTGATCATCATGAACAAAGGAAACATAATCGCCCAGGACACCCAGGAGGGTCTCAAGGCAAGGGTTCGAGGGGGCAAGCAAACCGTCTTGAGGATTGGTGGAAGGCTGGAAAGAATCAGGGAGGTGCTGGAACCAATCCCAGGCGTAAAGAGCGTGCAAAAAGGGGAGAGAGAGGGCGATGTTATAGTGGAGTCCCGGGACGGTGAAGACCTTCGGCCCCTCCTTGCAAAGGCATTGGTCGAGGCAGGGATCCCTTTGTGGGAGATGCGCCCGGCAGACATTACCCTTGAAGAGGTATTTGTCCACCTGGTCACGGAAGACCCGGCCCGCCTTAAAGGAGACTGAGCAATGAAGGGCACGGTGGTAATGCTCAAGAAAGAACTCTATATCATCTTTGCATCTCCCATCTTCTATGCTGCGGGATTCATCTTCTTCCTGGTGGGAGGTTATTTTTTTTATAGCAATGTGGTTTATTTCAATATCCTCTGCCTCCAGGCGGCCACCAACCCCTTTTTATCGGAAAAGCTTAACCTCACCCATATGGCCGTCACACCATTTTTTGAAGACATGGCCGTCATATTGCTCCTCATGCTTCCCCTCATAACCATGAGGTTGTATGCCGAAGAGAGGAGGAGCGGCACCATTGAACTGCTCTTCACCTATCCGGTCTCTGATTTTGCAACCCTTGCAGGAAAATTCCTGGCGGCCCTGGTGGTGCTATGTGTGATGCTGGTGGGTACCCTCCCCTACATGTTGCTCCTGGAGTCCTTTGCGTCCCTTGACTGGGGCGTGGTGCTCTCAGGCTACATGGGAGTGCTTCTCCTAGGGGCAAGTTTTATCTCTTTGGGAATTTTCACCTCCTCGGTCACAGAGAATCAGATAGTGGCGGCTGTGCTGAGTTTCGGGGCGCTTCTTTTCTTCTGGGGCCTGGGGTGGGCCCGCACTGTGGCAGGCCCATTGCTGGGGAGGGTGCTGGCTCACGTCTCCATTGTGACCCACCTGGACCCCTTCAC
>JALVMN010000153.1 GCA_027027005.1 Desulfobacterales bacterium
CCCGAGCACCGTTACCTCCGCCCATGTATTCGCGGCGATCTGCGCGGCCTCGAGTGCCGCGTCATCGCTGTATCTCTCCTTGTCCACCACCAAGAGCATCTTCATTCTTTCATCCCCCTCCTGCAGGCGTGAGCCCTTACATCCCCGTTCAAGGGCTCCCGGTCCGTAACCAACTCACGGGACAAAACGTGCCGAGCCTATGTAACGGCCCGACCTGTATCCGACCGCAGGGTGCTGCAGATGCAAGGCGGAGGGCATGAAGGCGTACTCCCTGCACGTCGAACGCCCGACAACGCACCAGATGCACCACCATGTGAGCAGAGACCCCGGTTCCAGGAGACCTACCAAGTTACTTACACAGTAACAGGGGATTGGATGCCAATGCAAGAAGCTCCAGCTTGGGAGAACGCCTTTCCGGAAAGGCGGTGATTATCAACCCGTAATCCTTAACGTATTCGGCTAATTGCTCAGGGGTGCCCTTGACCACCATGGATTCCAGGCCGATCCAACCCTCCTTTTCCAACAGCTCTTCCGCCTCAGCCACGTAGGAACCCGCCTCCCCCTTGTCCGTGAATTGTATCTGGTGCAGTTCCTTGTAGGCGTAGTAGAGGATGGTGATGTCCAGGGGACGGTGTACCTCCTTGTAGAGCATGGAGAACTTGGCGACCAGCCGTTCGAGATCCGTTCCCTCGCCTATCAGGAAGAGGATCTGGTCAGGAGGGGTGAGGTTCTTTACCATGAGCACGGGGCAGGGTGCCTCTTGGTACAGGTGGGAATGGATTTGCCTTATGAAGTCGTTGATATTGGAGGTATTCAGATAGCCTTCTATGTACATGTTGTACATGCCCATGCGCAGTTCGTTCAATGTTTCCTGTTGCTTGTCCCCTACGACCACGATAGGTGTGAGTACCCGGCACTTGATGTTCTCGGTCTTCAGAAGGCGCTTGATCTCTTCCTGCCCGGTCGCCACCAGCCCGCGCTCCCACGAGTGTCTCACCCAGCCGGTACCTGCCTGGAGCTTCTTGTCGGGCTCTTCCACGTGGATCACCTGCAAGGTCATATCGAGAAGCTGAGCCTGCTTGTCCGCAAATCTCAGCGCGATGCTCGATTGAAGGTTTTCATCCAGATAGATTAATGATTTCAACATGGTGCCACCTCCACCTTTCCCCGGCCTTTGATACCGTTAGTCCTTCTTCCTCTTCTTTTCCTCTGCCCTTTTGATTACGTCCGCGATCTCCCCCAGCTTGAAGGGCTTTGCCAGGAAATCAAACACTCCCTTTTGAAAGGACTGCTTGGCGGTGGCCATGGTGGCAAAGCCTGTTATGACGATGATCTCGGTATCGGGATACATCTCCTTTACCTCGGTTAGAAACTGCATGCCGTCCATGCCCTCCATCTTGAGGTCAGTGATGACTATGTCGAAGCTCCGCTCCTTCACCCTTGCAAGGGCATCGGAGCTGTTGGTAAAGGTCTCCACTTCATAGCCCTTTCTCTCCAGGGAAGGCTTCAGCCTTTTGCTCACGATGGGCTCATCGTCCAGAATCAAGATGCTGGTCCTTTCTTGATCATTCATTGTATTCCTCCATCAGCTTGTTGAAGGTACAGCCTGTTGAAGGTCTCCAGGTGCTCGTATATGCTC
>JALVMN010000154.1 GCA_027027005.1 Desulfobacterales bacterium
GCCTGTGAAAATTTCAGAAAAAGAACCTGCTTCCGGCAATATATATCTGAAGCTGGACAGCGGGAGCAAAGTGCCCGGCGATGAAGGATATGAACTTAAGATTTCCGAAAAACGGGTCGTGATCTCTGCTCCCGCCCCTGCGGGATTGTTTTACGGCATTCAAACCCTACGACAACTTTTTCCCGAGGAAATTGAGTCAAAGACCGTCAGGAACATATCATGGCTCCTCCCTGCCGGAACCATCATCGACTATCCCGTTTATTCCTTTCGGGGTGCTATGCTCGACGTAGCCAGGCATTTTTTCAAGCCACAAGACGTAAAGAGCTATATCGATATGCTGGCAGCCTTTAAACTGAACGGGTTGCACCTGCATCTCTCCGATGACCAGGGATGGCGCATCGAGATCAAATCGTGGCCAAAGCTTACGGAAACCGGTGGAAGCACCCAGGTGGGGGGCGGTAAGGGGGGCTATTATACCCAGGAAGAATATAAAGACCTGGTGCACTATGCTGCTGAAAGATACATAACCATCATACCCGAAATTGACATGCCCGGCCACACCAATGCAGCCCTCGCTTCTTACGGTGAATTGAATTGTGACGGTAAACAGCGCGATCTTTACACCGGCACAGAAGTGGGTTTCAGTACGCTTTGCACAGATAAGGAAGTGGTTTACAAGTTCATTGACGACGTAGTGGGTGAAATATCCGCTATGACACCGGGCCCGTGGTTTCACATCGGCGGGGACGAGTCCCATGTGACCCCCATGGAGGATTACATCCCCTTTGTCAACCGCGTTCAGGAGATCGTAAAAAATCACGACAAGCAGGTGATCGGCTGGGATGAGATCGCCAACGCCACCCTGGCCAACGGTGCAGTTGTACAGTTCTGGGCCCGTGTAGACAATACCCTGAAAGGCATAGAACAGGGGGCTAAAGTCATTATGTCGCCAGCCAAAAGGACTTATCTCGATATGCAGTATGACTCTGCGACCACACTCGGACTTCACTGGGCAGGGTATGTGGAAGTGGACAGTGCTTACGCCTGGGATCCCGCCACCCTGGTTAAAGGCATCCGGCAGAAAGATATCCTGGGGGTGGAATCCCCCCTCTGGACGGAAACCATCACCAATCTGAAGGATCTTGAATACATGGTCTTTCCCCGGATATTGGGACATGCGGAGATTGGCTGGACGCCGGCAGACCAACGGAAATGGGCAGAATATAAAGTTCGCCTCGGGAAATTTGCCCCCCGGCTAAACGTCATGAATATCAACTTCTACCGGTCGCCGCTGGTGCCGTGGAAAGATTGAGCAGAATGCGGCATTTGTGATCCTCCCCGGGAATTCCCCCAGGAACAGGGATATGCTGTTACCAGTCACATCTGCAATATTTCAGGTGTTACCTTTGCCATATCAACCTGTTTTGCAGGATATAATCGTACATCTCGTCATACAAAGTCAATTCGATGTCGAGAATATCATCATAGCTGACCAGGACCTCCGGCCCGCTGTCTGAAACCGAACCGTGACTGCATTCAAAAGTAAATGCCATGGTTCCGGAAATGTGATGCAAAGCGCTGACGAGGTTGAACGTAATATTCGGAGGAAACTCAGGGTCATCTGCCTCTACG
>JALVMN010000155.1 GCA_027027005.1 Desulfobacterales bacterium
GCAGGCCAATTCAGCTCAACCCTGATCTGGTGATACTTGCAACTGCAATCCTGCCCAATGAAAACAAGGAATTGTTCGAGCTTTTCAAGGTCCCCACCAACGATGAGGGTTTCTTGATCGAGGCACACATGAAATTGAGGCCCGTGGATTTCGCCTCCGAGGGGCTGTTCATGGCAGGCCTTGCCCATTACCCCAAGCCATTGGATGAAAGCATTGCCCAGGCCAATGCAGCCGTTGCCCGGGCCATGACCATCCTTGCCAAGAAGGCCATAGCGGTTGGCGGAGTGGTGGCAAGCGTTATCCCTGAAAGGTGTGCCGTGTGCCTTACCTGTGTGAGGACCTGTCCATACGGCGCTCCCAGCATCGGGGATGAGGGCCACGCAGTCATTGACGTTGCCGAGTGTCGAGGGTGCGGGGCATGTGTAGCAGAGTGCCCTGGCAAGGCCATTGTGCTCCAGCACTTTACAGACGAGCAGATAATCGCCAAGACCGATGCCCTTTTTGCGGTATCCACTGGATGATCTAATAGACGGAAAGCGAGGTAAGAGAGATGGCAGAAGAATTTGAACCCAGGATATTGGCCTATTGCTGCCAGTACTGAGCTTATTCAGCAGCGGACCTGGCAGGTTCCATGAGGTTGTCGTATCCTCCCAGCATAAAAATTATTCAGGTGCCTTGCTCAGGGAGGGTGGATATCATCCATCTGCTGCGGGCCATTGAGGACGGGGCAGATGGGGTCTATGTGGCGGGTTGCCTGGAGGGAGAATGCCATTTCCTGACAGGAAATCTGAAGGCAAAAAAACGGGTCCAATACGTGAAAAAGGTCTTAGAAGAGATTGGCATTGAACCCGAACGAGTGGAGATGTTTAATCTATCCTCCGGCGAAGGACCCAAGTTCGCCGAGATAGCCAGGGAGATGTACGAGAGGATAAAGGCATTGGGGCCCAGCCCTGTTTTGATGAAAAAAGCAGCTTAGAGCATGAGGTGAGACCATGATAGTTGCAGACAGAAAGCCTATCGGCGAGATACTGGATATGGTGAAGGATTTTAATAAGATTCTGCTGGTGGGGTGCAAGGGCTGTGTCACGGTGTGCAATGTGGGTGGCACCAAGGAAGTGGGTATCCTGGCCTCCACCTTGAGGATTGCCAGGGCAAAGGAAGGAAAACCCCTGGAGGTGGTTGAAAAGACCCTTGAGAGGCAATGCGACCCCGAATACATCGACCAGATAAAAGACATGGTGGACGACTTTGAGGCCATAGTCTCAATGGCCTGCGGTGTAGGGCCGCAATTCCTGTCAGAAAGATACCCCAGCCAAAGGATCTTCCCTGCAGTTAACACCACATTTTTTGGTGGCGCCGTGCAGCACGGGGTTTGGGCAGAGCGATGTGCAGGGTGTGGAACTTGCGCCATCCACTACTTCGAGGGGTTATGCCCCATTGCCCGGTGCTCCAAGAGCCTACTCAACGGCCCATGTGGTGGGTCAGCAGGTGGAAAGTGCGAGATATCTAAAGATGTGGAATGCATCTGGGATACCATTGTTCGCAGGAAAATGGAGGCCGGCAGGCTTGAAGACCTCCTTTCCATTAAGCCACCCAAGGACTGGTCCACTGCCAGGGATGGAGGACCTAGAACAAGCGTGAGAGAGGAGTTGGTGATATGACAGAGCTTAAATCAGGGAGCAATCTTGAGAAGGTATTGAAGGCTGGTCACTTTGCGTTCACTGGTGAGTGTGGCCCTCCAAAAGGGGCGAATGTGGAGCACCTAAAAGAAAAACTCTCATATCTCAAGGGCAATGTGGACGCGGTCAATATCACCGACAATCAGACAGCAGTGGTCAGGATGTCCAGTTGGGCAGCAAGCACCATACTGATCCAGGAGGGACTGGAGCCCAACTTCCAGATGGTCTGCCGAGACCGCAACCGCCTGGCCATTCAGAGTGACATACTGGGCGTGTATGCCCTGGGGGTAAGGAATATGCTGTGCCTGTCGGGCGATCACCAGCGCTTTGGCAACCATCCGCAGGCAAAGAATGTCTATGACATAGACTCCATGCAATTGATCGCTCTCGTCAAGAAGATGCGCGATGAGGGCAAGTTCTTGAATGATGAAGAGATAGATGTGCCCCCCAGGCTCTTCATAGGCGCAGCGTGCAATCCCTTTGCCGACCCCTTCGAGTTTCGGGTTTACAGGCTGAAGAAGAAGATAGAGGCCGGCGCTGACTTCATCCAGACCCAGTGTATTTACAATATGGACAAGTTTAGGGAATTCATGAAGCGCGTGGTTGACATGGGGCTCCACGAAAAGTGCTATATCTTGGCAGGAGTCACCCCCATGAAGAGTGTGGGCATGGCCAACTACATGGCAAAGATGGTGCCGGGGATGGATGTGCCGGATTCCATACTCAAACGCCTGAAAGGGGCTGGAAAAGGCAAGGTGGCCGAAGAGGGTATCAAGATAGCCCTGGAACAGATAGAAGAGTTCAAGGAGATGGAGGGTGTGGCTGGTGTGCATTTAATGGCCATCGAGTGGGAACACAGGGTCCCAGAAATTGCCGAGCGCGCCAGCATGCTCCCGAGACCTCAGGTCTAGCGCCTTTGATACCTCAAACCCTGTCCAGACCTAGATAGATGTAAGCCAGGACCTTGGCATCCTGGATGATGTCTGGGATGATGCAGTATTCATTAGGCTGATGCGCCGTATCGGGCGAGGTGCACCAAACTGCGGCAGGAAGGTTCTTGTGCCTGAAAAAGGCCGCCACCGTGCCCCCGCCGATCCCCATGGGCCTTGCTTCTTTCCCCATAACTTTCCTTATGGCCCTGCTCAAGGCAAGCACCACAGGCGCCTCTTTTGGTGTTGGGGAAGGGGCCTCCTGCTTGTAACTGACCTCCACATCCACACTGAGCCCAAGGTTCTTTCCCACCGACGAGGCCATTTTTTTACACTCCTCCAGCACCTCCTGGACCTGATACGCGGGCAGTATCCTGCAGTCCAAGTAAAAGGTGTCCTTTCCAGGGATTGTATTTATGTTTAGGACATTGGCCTCTACCTTTGTGGGCTCAAAGGTGGATCTTGGCGGGCTGAAAAGCTCGTCCTGCACGCTGAATATGTTTTTTAGGTCTTGGAGCTCCATTATGAGGGCCGCTGCCCCCACCAGGCTGTTTCTGCCCTTTTCAGGGGTGCTGGCGTGACACTGCTTGCCATTCACCGTAAACCTAACCCAAAGGATGCTCTTTTCGGCAATCTCCACCATGGTGCCGTCCCTGTTGCCACCATCGGGCACTATTATGAGGTCATCCTCTTTAAAGAGATCAGGATGCTCATTCAACAAGTACTGAAGGCCGTAACGGCTTCCGGTCTCTTCATCGGCCACAACAGCGATTCCCACATCCCTTGCAGGCCTTCTGCCGGTCTCAAAGATGGCCTTGATGGCCAAGAAGGCGGACACAAAGGCATGCTGGTTGTCCTCCACACCCCGTCCATAGATCTTATCTCCTTGGACCTTTATCTCGTATGGCTCATGATCCCAAAGGCTCAGATCCCCTGGGGGGACTATGTCTGAGTGGCACAATACCCATACCCTGCCTCCTTTTTGTTCGCCCTTCCAGAGGGCCACCAAATTAGGCCTGTAACCATCCTTGGCCCTTGGGTCCGGGGCCCTTATTTCCTCCAGGACATCAGGATTCATATCCTGGAGTACCTGTTTGATATATTCGGATTTTTCATGCTCCCCGCTTCCCCCGTTCTCCGGGCCGAGTGCTGGCCTTGAGGTAAGTTCTCTTTGGAGCAGGATTACACTTTCCTTTGCCACATCCAATCGTGCCGAGATGTCTTCAAAAAATTGATTGTCTGCCATTGATCCATCCTTTCCTCAGGATGACGAAATTTCACCCTTGCTTAGTCGGGTATAAAAGAAGGGAGTATGAGAAGAATACTTTCAGCAAATTCTGTCTTCAATAACTTTTTTCATAACCGTTACCATTCTTGTTGAAAAATATCTTGAAGAGTCCCACATTGTGGTATATATTAATCAAAAGGGCTCGTAAACCTTTAGACAAGGGGGCTCAAAATGGTAGCCTCGACTGCTGCTCAAGACGACATCCTCAGGGCGATTTTTGACGCGCTTCCTTCCCTTGTATTCATTGTGGACGAAGATCTCAAGATATACGAGCACAACAAAGCCGCCTCAGACTTTATTGGCCATAGGGGTGGGGCAATTTTAAAACAAAAGGGAGGGGATATTCTCAAATGCTTTCAGGCCCTCCAGGCCCCCGAAGGTTGTGGCACCGGCACCCTGTGTAATGAATGCACCATAAGAAATTCTGTTAGAGAAGCCCTTGCCGGACACCATGTGGTTCGACACCGCAGCAGGCTGGAAGTCATCAGCGATGGCTCGGCCAATGAGATTTATGCACTCATAAGCGCCTCGCCTTTCAAGCACAAGGACAAGAAACTGGTACTGCTGGTAATAGAAGACTTGGCCCCTTTGGCAGAGTTGAGGGAAATATTGCCCATATGCTCCATCTGTAACAAGGTGAGGAATGAAGAGGAGGTGTGGTTGCGGTTAGAGTCCTATTTCAAGGAATATTGGGACCTGAGCTTCTCCCACAGCCTTTGTCCCGAGTGTTTCAAGGAAGAGATGAAAAAGATCAAGAAATTTTCTGATGCGAAAAATAGCCCTCAGACATGAGTAGTTATCCACCTGACTTTATCCAAAGCTGAGTCGTTCTATCTCCTTCATGAGGGTGGCCACAAACATGGAGATGTCACATTGTTCAGGTGGCAGGATCGGACTCCCGTAACGAATCCTAGCCCTGGTCCTGATCGCCCCCTTATTATACCTGATTCCAACCGGGATAAAGGGAACCTTCACCTTTCCCATCACAAGCCTTATGATCCCCTTTTTCCCCGGTCCCACCCGGTCCCTGTAATAGGTCCCCTCAGGAAAAACCACCACCCCTTCACCGTTCTTGAGCAACTCCAGGACCTTGCTTAACGACCTGCGGCTTTCAATGGGCCTATTTCTGTTGAGTGGTATGCCACCTAGGGAGCTAAGGTACCAGGCAATGGGCCGAAACCTGAAGAGCTCATGCTTTGCCACATAATAGAGGGGCCTTGGCGTAGCAAGTCCCAGGAGGGGAATGTCTTCCCAGCGTTGGTGCTTGGGGAGAAGCACGAAGCTCTTGTCAAGGGGGAGGTTTTCAAGGCCTTGCACCTCTAGGGAGAAGAATGGGCGCAACAATATTGCTC
>JALVMN010000156.1 GCA_027027005.1 Desulfobacterales bacterium
GTTTAACACAATTGGTTATAATTGGGAGTATTTAAACAAATTCAAGGAGATACAATGAAAAAAACACTCTTACTCTCAGTAGTAGCGTCAACAATGATTATGGCTGGTGGTGACATCGCACCAGTTGAGCCAGTAGTAGAAGCTCCGGCAGCAACACCGGTAGCAGCTTCAAACTGGGATTTCAATGGTCAGGCAGCACTCTATTACCAAACCAGAGACAACAGCAACGATGATCTTTTCGCAAAAGAGACAGCTCTCGGTGCAGCAGGTCTTCAGGTACAGGGTACAAACAAAAATGTATGGAATGGTATCGGTGCCGGATTTGAAATGACTGGCATGTCTGATCTCTACCTTGCTCCAGAAGTTGTAAGCGGCTTTATGCAAAACATCAACAACGCTGTTGTTGCTCCAGGAAGTGACCTGGTTAACAATAGAGCAACAACAGATTCAGGTGCAGAGATCACTCAAGCTTACCTGACATATGGCATTGGCAATACAAGTATCAAACTCGGTCGCCAGGCACTGCCAAAATCACTCTCTCCATTCGCATTCTCTGAAGGTTGGAATGTCTTCAAAAACACTTTCGATGCAGCAGTAGTTGTCAATACTGATGTTGCAGACACAACAGTTGTACTTGCAAATGTTAAAGGTGCAAACTACATCACTAACCTTGGTGCATTTGGTCAAGTCAATAACAATGACGGTGCATATATGCTAACTGTACAGAACAAGTCTGTTGCAGACCTGACACTGACTGGTAGCGTATACTACCTGCCAAACTTCTTTACAGTTGCAGATAATGACGATGCAACTATCGCATGGGCAGATGCAAAATACAACATGGGTGACATCGCTGTAGCACTTCAAGGTGGTACTGTAATGGGTGATGCTGTAACAGCAAATGCTGAAAACACTGTTGCATTTGGTGCAAAAGTAGGCGGTAACTTCAGTGGTATCGATGCTTCTCTTGCTTACTCAAATGTCAATGACGGTCAAGCGGGTGTATTTAATGCCGGTGGTGTAAAAACTCCTCTCTATACTCAAATGATCCTTAACCAAAATGCAATCAGAACTGACAACGATACTTTCGTAGCAAGAGTTGGTACTGCTGCACTTGGTGGTAAAGTTGGTTTGGCAGTTGACTACACAAAAAGCAATGCTACAGGTGTAGAAGACTATACAGAAGCTGACCTTACTTACAAAACCAAAGTATTTAACGGTACTACAACACTCTTCGCTGGATATGTGTATACTCAGCAAGATGGTGTCAACAACGACGATGCACAAAACATGATCCGTGTATGGGGTAGATACAACTTCTAAGAGCTTCTCTTAAAAGTTCTCCCAACACACAGAGTCCGGGCGTTCGCCCGACTCTACCCTCTTTGTGAGCAATTTGTCTGCAATCACTCAACACCCACCCCTCTTTTCAACAATCAACAAACTTTCAATTTTTAATTTTTAATTTCCCGTCCGCTCCCAAGGTGTGTGACTACGCACCCTTGTATCATACAAATACAGGAAAATGGTATCATTTTCTGTAAAAAGATTCAAGGGGTAGATCGTCGCACCCTAAAGCATTGAATCTCTAAAAAGTACCCTACAATACACTTAAGAGAATC
>JALVMN010000157.1 GCA_027027005.1 Desulfobacterales bacterium
CTCCCACTCTCTCCCACAAGGCCGAATATCTCCCCCCGGCAGATACCCAGGTCAAGATCCTCCAGGGCTGTGACCTCCCCAACCCCCCTGCCAAACAACGACTGCTTTGTCTTGTATCTCTTGGTTATCCCTTGAAACTCAACTATGTATTCCTGCTCCACAGCCATCCAGCCGCCTCTCTCCCTATGCCAGGGCCTTGCAGAGGGCCTTGTGCCCGGGGCCCACTGCGGTCCATTCAGGAGATTGCTCCTTGCAAGTCTCTTTAGATAAAGGACAACGATCACAAAACCTGCACCCTGTTGGGGGAAACACCAAATTTGGGGGCTCTCCTGGTATGGGTCTCAGCCTCTCTTTGTCACCCATAAGGGTGGGATAAGAGGCAAGAAGTGCCTTGGTGTAAGGATGGGCCGGTGAGTCAAAGACCACCTCCTTGGGCCCATACTCCACCAGTTGCCCTGCATACATCACTCCTATGTCCTCACACACCTCGGCCACTATGGAAATGTCGTGGGAAATAAATATGATGGAAAGGCCAAGCTCTTCCTGGAGGCCCTTGATCTCCCGGAGGATCTGGTCCTGGACGATCACATCAAGGGCCGTTGTGGGCTCATCGGCTATTATGAGTGTGGGGTCACATGCAAGGGCCATTGCAATGATGGCCCTCTGCCTCATTCCACCACTGTATTGGTGAGGGTAGTCATTGATCCTCTCTTCAGGGATGCCCACCAGCCTGTAAAGCTCTCTCACCCGTGCCTCCACTTCCTTTTCCGGGAGCTCCGGCATGTGGGTCTTTATGGCCTCTGCGATCTGGGCCCCCACCTTGTGCACCGGATTAAGGGCATTCATGGCGGCTTGAAATATCATGGAGATCTTTTTCCACCTGATCTTTTGCCACTCCTGTTGGGATTTTTCCCTCAGGTCCTCTCCCTGAAACAGTATCTTCCCAGAGGTGATCCTCCCATTTGGTGGCAGGAGCCCCATCAAGGCCATACCGAGGGTGGTCTTTCCGCATCCCGACTCTCCCACAAGCCCTAGGGAGCCCCCTGGCTCAATGGGAAAGCTCACTCCCTCGACTGCCTTCAAGAGCCCGTTTCTGGTCAAATAACCTATGGAGAGATCTTGTACCTCTAGTAACGCCATGTTAACTACCCGGTGTCTGCCTCTTTCCTGAGCCTTGGGTCCAAGACCTCATCCATGGCCCTCCCCAACATGTAAAACGAGAGCGTAATCAATGAGATACATATGCCAGGGGGAAGCAGCCAGTATGGGGCCTTGAACATGTGTCCGGTCTTCCACACCCACTGGAGCATCATGCCCCAGCTTACCGTGCCAGGATCTCCGAAACCCAAGAAAGCAAGGGCCGCTTCGATAATTATGGCCGAGGTGACCCTGAAGGTCATGTACAGGAAAGACAGGGGCAGCACATTGGGCATGATGTGCCTGAATATTATCCTGGCATGAGATGCCCCCGCCACCCTGGCAGCCTCTATAAAGGGACGCGTCTTTAGGCTCAGGGTCTGGGAGCGGATCACCCTTGAGACACCCGGCCACCTGAAAAGCGCTATTATGAGCACTATGGTCCAGATGTTCAGTTGCCCGAACAGCGACGAGAGTATCAGGACCACCAACAGGGTGGGCATTACCATTATCATATCGGCCAGCCGCATGAGCAGGGTATCCACCACCTTGCCCATGTAACCGGCTATCATTCCTATGGTGGTGCCCAAGACTATGCTCATGAAGGCGGCCGAAACCCCCACCATAAAGGCCACCCTTGCCCCTGCCAGCAACTGGCTGAGGATGTCTCTGCCCATAAAGTCGGTCCCCAACCAGTGCGACCAACTGGGAGGGGTGGACTGAGATATATGGGGGTCCACCCCGTGCATGGGGTGATACATGGGGTCAATCATTGGTGGTACAAAGCTGGCTAGGGCCATCAAGGCAAATATGGCTATAAGGGTGAGCCCGATCCTTCCCAGGAGACTCTCCTTGAATATGGACCACCCCTCTTTGAGCCTTCCCCTCGGTCCAAGGGCTTTGTCAAGCATCCCTGCCATTTCTTACATCAGTACCTGATCCTGGGATCCAGATAGGCGTATAAAACATCCACCACCAGATTTGAAAGTAACACTACAATGGCTATCAATAGAAAAGAGGCCTGGGCCAATGGGTAGTCATTGTGGCTCACCGAGAAGACCAGCTCCCTTCCGATACCAGGCCACGTAAACACGGTTTCTGTAAGCGCCCCGCCATTTATGGAAAAGGCAAGGCTCAGACCAACGCTGGTCACAACAGGGAGGGCTGCGTTGGGTGCCGCGTGGCGATCCCTTATGACCTTTTCGCTGAGCCCCTTGGCCCTGGCAGTCAGTATGTAGTCCTCTTTCAGGGTTTCCAGCATGCTGCTCCTCATTATGAGGAGATAGGCTCCGAAGTGGATCAAGAACAGGGTGGAAAGGGGCAGCACCATGTGGTGAGCCACATCCAGTACCTTTGCCACCAGGCCCGAGTCTGGATCCAGCCACACCTCCTCTGAGATCATCCCGGTTATGGGAAACCATCCCAGTTTGTATCCGAACAACCAGATCATGATCAGGGCCAGCCAGGGTAGAAACACGGTGTGGGTGACAAGGGCGCCAATGGTCATCACTGAATCCGTGGTCTTGCCCTTGTGCCACGAGGCGATCTTGCCCAAAAAAACCCCCACCAGGGCAGAGAGGATAATGGAGGTGGTAAAGAGGAGCACCGTGTTTGGGAGCCTATCCCAGATGATTTCCACCACCGGTCTTCCGTAGTGAAAGGAGTGGCCGAAATTTCCCGTGAAAAAGTTCTTTATATAATAAAGGTATTGGAGCCATAAGGGTTGATCCAGGCCTAACTGGGAAATCAGGCGCTCTGCGTCCTCAGTGGTCATGGTGGGGTCCACCATCCTGGAGACAGGGTCGCCCGGGGCAAGCCTGAAGAGCAAGAACAGCACGGTAAGGATCACATAGAAGATGAGGGCAATTTGCACCAATCTCCTGATGATGTAGCGCCTAAGCTCCATTTTCTCCTGCTCGTCCCTTAGACCACTCCACCCCTAGGTTGGCCGTGGCAGGAAGACCTATCTTGCCTTGAGATTGCAAAAGGTCCAAACATTTCCTATTCCCCCCAACATCTGGACCCAACCTTGGAACTTCCCCTTGCGCACCCCTTCCACCAGTTTTGGATTGTAAAGGGGTATATAGGGCACATCTCTCATGATTATCCGCTGCATCTCCCAGATGAGCCTTCTTCGTTCCTCCCTATCCATGGCCTTTGCCGAGAGGTCTGCAATGCGATCAAATTCTGGATTGCTATACCCGCTCATGTTCCAACCCCTCACCTTGTTGTTCCTGGAGTGAAAAAAGGCCCTGAGATAGTCGGGATCAAGGGATAGCCTCCCGTATCCGAGGATAAATGCGTCAAATTCCCTCCTCACCTTGACCTGTTGGATCAAGGAGCCAAAGGCCATGGGTTTCGCAAAGGCAGGCATTCCAAGCATCCTGAGCCATTCCTGGATCATCATGCCTGCCATGGCGCGGTTGGGGTCATAGTCAGCGGGTGGAGTCAGAATGGTGAATCTTTCCATGGCCTTGCCATTGGGCAGGATCAGGCACTCCCCTGCCCTCACATTGCCATCAGGTGCCACCGGGCAGACCTTCCAACTGTAGCCCCCCTGCCTTAAGATCTGACACGCCTTTTTTATTCTCTCCTCCTTTGAGAGCCCTTCACCGTATTTGGGCACATCAGGGCAATACCAGTATTTATTACCCGGCGGAATGATGGAATGCATCTTGATTGCATTGCCCTGCAGGATCCTGTTCACAATAAAATCCTTGTCGATGACGGTTGCCACTGCCCGCCTAAGCACTGGATCGTTAAAAGGGGGCTTCCTGACATTGAATCCCATATAGTAGAGGGCGCTCTTCTCACTAAAGAAGAGCCTCACACGGGGATTGTTCTTGAGATCCTGGAGGTATCCGGGCTGGATACCCCACCAGAACATGTCAATGCTCCCCTTTTTGAGGGCAAGGATTGCGGCATCAGAGGTGCCGAAGAGCTTGAATATTATTCCATCAATGTGGGGGCCAAGCTCCATACCTTCCATGCTTTTTCCCTGAGCAAAAAAGTACCTGTTTTTTCTGAGATATAGGTATGCCCCTTGCCTCCATTCCTTGAGATAAAATGGCCCGCATCCTATGGGACTCTCTATCTTTACCTTCATAAGCGCTGCGATGGGCCGCTCGGCCTTCCTGAGTTCAGGGGCTACCCCCTCCCATTGCCTTTTTTGCACTATGGGCGTGGTAAGGGTCCTTCCCAGGAATATTGCCCTGGGCTCCTTTAAATAGAACTTCACGGTTCGAGGATCAGGCGTCTCTATGCGCTTTATGAATCGCCACTTTGAATGATATCTTGGAACCTTGAATTCTTTTATAAAGTTCCCGGTAAAGGCCACATCCTCTGAAGTCAAGGGGGTGCCATCGGACCATCTCACTTCCCTTAATTTCACGGTGTAGCACAAGGTATCCGGATCATAGGCGGGCTCTGATTCAGCAAGCCATGGTATGAGCTTTAGCTCTTTGGGCTCCCTCACATACAGGGGCTGGTAGATCTGGCCCAGCACCTTCCTGGACCACGCATCACTGGCAAGCCATATATTCAAGGTCTTGGGCTCTTCCAAAAGACCCACCTTCAGCATGGTCCCTGACCACGCAACCCCTGCCCCTAGAAGTACCAGCATCACGAATACTGCCACTGACCACTTGGCTATTTTAGACATCCTCTCCCCCTATTTGGATCTATTCAGGGCTATTATATTCCTTGCCCGGGTTCTTCTCTCTTTCCTTTCCCTTACCTTCTCTTCCACAAAATCTATCACCTTTTTTTCCAATTGCACTTTATCCAACCTGTTGATCCTGGGGATCCCACCAGGGCTCAGGCAATTGACCTCCACCAACTTGTCGCCAATCAAGTCTATACCCACAAAGTAAAGACCATCCTGAACCAATCGGTCCCTGATGGCGGCACAGATCTCCCTTTCCTTTTCCGTTACCTGGTGCTTGTACGCCCTCCCCCCTGCGTGTATGTTGGCCCTAAAATCCCCCAGCCTGGGTCTTCGCTTCATGGCCCCCAGGATCTCGCCATTGAGCAGAAGTATCCTCACATCTCCCTGGTACTGCACCTCC
>JALVMN010000158.1 GCA_027027005.1 Desulfobacterales bacterium
CCATAGACCGGGACAGGGGAGCGCCTGATAATTTCAGGATATATCTCTTTACATGGTGTATATTTTCCTACCTTGTCCTTAACCCAGATACAGAGAAGCACTATGGTATTTTGGGAGAGTCCATCCAGCCTTTTAAGCATCTCTTCTGTGGTCAATTTCCTTCCGCTGAGGTAGGAAAATTCTATTTGGGGAAAATGCCTCTCTGTTTCCTGGACCTGTTTTAGGTAGCCTTCGCCTGTGGGTGTCGCGTCTGTGAGCACCGCCACTTTTTTGACATGGGGATGGAGCCCCAAGGCCAGTTCAATGGTCTCGGCCACATCTGCATGCTGGACTATACCGGTGATATGGTCCTCTTTTCCCTTAATCATATCCAGGGAAAAGTTGTTCACACCAAGGAATACCAGTGGTACCTCTCCAAAGAGAGTTTCAAGGTTCCTCAAGCAGAACTGAAAGGCATTGTCGTCAGATGCAATTACTAGGTGCGGGGATCTCTCAGCGTACTTCACACTCAGGAATTCCAGGAAGGCCCTATGATGCTCTTCCAGCTTGAACCTCTTTGTGTCCATGTATTCCACAAAGAGCTCCACACCCGGGACTTCCTTTTCCAGGTGCTTGGAGATGACGTTAACCAGCTTGTCACTCCACTCGTATCCCTTGTGGTATGAGTTGATGAAAAGCACCCGATTGGGCGCCGAATTGGCGGTGGAGGGTTGATAGGTGAGCAAAAATATAAAGGCTGCGGCAATTGACAGCAGCACCCTATTGAAGCAGAGGCTGTGGGACTCCTTCCCTTTCACCTCCTTCCAGATCCAAGAGGAAGAATTCTCCTTTTTTGGGTGCTGCTTCACGGGGCGAATATTCTTTTGGCTCTGTTCCTTGTTTAAATGCCTGGAAGACCGTCTTCTTGGAATAAGGGCTTGCGAGGAGCCCGGTACGCGCATCTATCTTTGCAAAAACCACTCCTGGGGGAATGTCAAAATCTCTTGCAGGGCTCCCCTTGAGTGCCTCGGCCATAAAGTACAGCCAGATGGGGCTTGCCGCCCTTGATCCGGTCTCCCCCTTTCCCATGGGGCGGTGGTCATCGTATCCCACCCAGACCCCTGTGACCAGTTGTGGGGTGTAACCCAAAAACCAGGCATCCCTGAGATCATTAGTAGTCCCTGTCTTTCCAGCAGCAGGTCTCTTGAGCGCCTTTATCCGCCAACCGGTTCCTTCCTGGACCACGGCCTTGAGCAGATCGGTCATCACATAGGCGGTCTCCGGCGCAATGGCCTGCTCACCAAAGGGTTGATTCTCCTCAATGACCATGCCGGTGCGGTCCTCCACCCTCTCCACGAATATGGGGGAGATGAGGGTCCCGCCGTTGGCAAATGTGCAATAGGCCCTGGTCAACTCCAGGAGGCTTAGTCCTGATGAGCCCAAAGCAAGGGAAAGATCAGGACTCAATGGCGAGGTTATCCCCAGCCTCCTGGCGTAAGCTACTGCATACTCTATGCCAATTTTTCTCAATATCTTCACGGTGATCACATTCCTGGACTTGGCAAGGGCTGTCCTCAGGATGGTGGGGCCAAAGAACCTGCCTTTGTAATTCCTGGGCTTCCACACTATGTCGTCAGGGTTCTGATCTGATATGAAGGGAGAATCCATTATCACGTGGGCAGGGCTGAGACCCCAGTCCAAGGCAGCGGCATATATTATGGGCTTAAAGGCAGATCCTGGTTGCCTCCTGGCCTGGATGGCCCTGTTGAATTGGCTCTCAAAAAAGTCTCTCCCCCCCACCATGGCCCTCACCTTTCCGGTCCCCGGCTCCATGCATAGCAGTGCCCCTTGCACCAGTGGTGTCTGCTCCAAGGCCACCACCCAGTTACCATCCTTTTTATCTACCAGTCTCACAAGAATCACATCGCCCGGTTGAAGGGCCTCAGAGACCTTGCTGAGCTTGGCCTTGGGATGATAATAGGGGACCAGGGGATCTGGTTTTCGCGCCCACTTCATCTGTGAGAGGGGAAGCACGCCGTTTGTATCACCCATCCTGACCCTGGCCTCCTGGTGCTCATCATTTACCTCCACCACCAGGGCCTCGAGGATCTTGCCGGGTGTTAGATCAACACCTTCCAGTTGGAGGGCCATATCTTCCAGGTATGCGTCCATCTCATCAGGCCCCAGGTGCCTTAGAGGCCCCCTGTAACCTTCCCTTTTGTCAAGCTCCCTGAGGCCTCTATCCAGCGCCTTTCTGGCAGCCTCCTGCATCTTCAAGTTTACGGTGGTATAGACCTTCAGCCCTCCTCCGTATAATCTCTCCTTGCCGTATCTTTCCAAAAGGTACTGGCGGACATATTCAGTGAAATACGGGGCCCTGGCAAATACACTTTCTTTGTTGCTGGCCAGAGCTATGGGCTGGGCATATGCCTCTTTTTCCTCTTGAGGGGTAATAAAACCTTCCTCGCGCATCCTCTGAAGCACATATCTCTGCCTTGCCTTGGCCCTTTCCATGTGTCTCATGGGCGAGTATCTGGCAGGGGCCTGAGGGAGCCCGGCCAGCAAGGCGGCCTCTGCAAGGCTCAACTCTGAGGCAGGTTTTCCGAAATAGGTCCATGCGGCGGCCTCAACACCATAAGCACCGTGACCCAGATAGATCTGGTTCAGATATAGGAAGAGTATTCGGTCCTTGGAGAAATTCTTCTCGATCTGAAGTGCAAGGATTGCCTCCCTGACCTTCCTCCGGTATGTGCGTTCCATGTTCTTGAGGAGGAGGGAGCGGGCCACCTGCTGGGTTATGGTGCTTGCCCCCTGCTCTATCTTGCCTGCGGTGAGGTTTTTTATCATTGCCCGGGCAATGCCGACAAAATCCAGGCCGCTGTGTTCGTAAAACCTGGCATCTTCGGCCGCTATGAATGCCTTGATGAGGTGATCCGGCATATCTTCCAGGGGGATCACTATTCTTTTTTCCTTGTAAAAACGACCGATCAGCTCCCCGTCAGAACTATAGACCTCGGTTATCACCGGTGGGCGGTAATCCTTGAGGGAGCCGATGTAGGGGAGATTGCTGGACCACACATACCAGAGGGCTGCACCTGCCAGCAGGCAGGAGAAGAAAAATATTATCAGAAGAACCAATCCCCATCTGGCTGCGCTTCTCATGTAATTGAGCACCACCTCATCCCAAAGAAATTTGCTTCTAGAATTAAATCAGAAAGCCTCCCCTTTTTCAATGCCCCAAAAAAACCGCAGCCCCACCTGGCGACAGGGGGGCTGCGAAAAAGTCCAGAATGAAATTATGGACTATTGGGTTTCAAGCTTTTCGCCACAATTCAAACAGTACTTGGAATTCTTGGGCAGGAACTCGGTGTTGCATTTCTCGCACCTGGTTATATAGGGACCAAAAGGCACACGGGGGTCCCCGCCCTTTGCCCTGAACTCACGGATCTCCATCATCCTGGCCTTCCTTCGCTCCTTGAACGACCAGAGGCCCTCAGAGGGCTCCATGGAGCCGATGTTGAGCGAAAACCATGCCTTCCCATGCTCCCAGGTCAGGCGCCACACCAGCTCCTTCCACCAGTTTATGTGGGTCTTGAAGTAGTGGAGGCTGGAGGGAGACAGGGTGAGCATCTTGTCTATCCACTCTTTCACGGTCTCATCCAGCTTGTCCTGGGGCACCATGGCGTTGATGACTCCGTGCTCCAGGGCCTCCTTTGCAGAGATCTCCTCGCTCATCAGGACCATCTCAGAGGCCTTCTTTATGCTCATGTGAAGGGGCAACCACTGGGAAAGCCCACCTATGGAGGTCATTCCCACCCTGGGACCAGGGGAGATAAACCTTGAGTTTTCCGAGGCAATGGCCAGGTCACAGCATGCCACGAATTCGTAACCCCCACCTGCCACGGCGCCGTTGACCCGGGCGATCACCGGCATACCGCAGTGCAGGATCATGTCAAAGACCCGGCCATAGTGCTCGCCCCAGTTCCAGAATCCCCAGGGGTAGCTGTTATAAATCTCGGCATACTCGTGCACGTTGCCGCCCGTACAAAAGGCCTTGTCGCCTGTGCCGCTCATCACGATGAATTGAACAGCAGGGTCTGCCATGGCCCTTTCAAAGGCCGCTGAGAGCTCTTTCAAGGTGCCCAGGAGGTAGGAATTGAATTCCTCTGGCCTGTCAATGGCTATCAGGGCCGTATAGGTATGCCATTTGGGGTCATACTTTACAGTCTTCCAGTTCTCTGGATTTGGATCCGGTTCCCAATCGTACTTGTTGTCTTGCATCGTATCTCCTCCTTGTTGTGATTTTAAAAAAAGTCCTAGACGTTAAATCCAGGAAAATTTAGCCTTAACACATTAAATTTACTGTAAATTCCCAATCGGCGAGCGAGTATATGCCATATACATGGGAGTGTCAAGGACAAATGACTCTCACGATCCCTCAATGGACAATGTGAGCAAGACTGTGTAGTTTCTTGCCACCAGTGGTAATGGATTTCACACTGACTGGGAAAAACGGCTCATACCTATGAGGGTTATCATCCGGGATAATATTATATCTATCTGGATTTACTATCAAAATTTTTATCCTGTTTTTTGGCACGCTATTTGAGTCATATCAATATGCTTTCTTTTTTCAGTCCACGTTGAAGAGGCCTAATATTGGCGAGAGGGGGGGCAAATGGGAGTGGCCCTTTCAAGGCATAAATATGGATCGCTCACCACCACCATGGTCTTGGCCATTGCCATATTGAGTATCCTGGATGCCTACTTTACCATTTATCTAGTGAGCAAAGGGGCCCGGGAATTGAATCCGGTCATGAATTTTTACCTGGCCCAGGGCACCTTGGCCTTCTTCTGTGTAAAGTATTTCCTTACCGCCACTTCCCTCTTCTTGACCCTATCTGTGATTGAACTCTTTACCAAAAGGGTGGAGATTTATAGCTCCATCTTTTTTGCCATCTCAGTCCTGGCCTTGACGGCTGTGGTTCAATGGGAGGTCTATTTGATCATAACTAACTAGCCCCTTCCTGCCCAACGCTTCCCCCCGTCATTTTCAAGGTTTGGAGCGAATCATGTTCTCCTTTTCCCAAGAATTTTTGGTTTCATTGCTCCATCTGTTCAAGTATAAACAGTTTCATGCCTGTCCAAAATCTCTTATAGGGCCAACAGCAGGGGAACGGGATGTTCCCGGAGCGGCGTCATTACAGCCCTGGAGCAGGACAGCGGAAGGGCTGGAATCCGCAGTGAGCGGAGCCATGGACGGCGTAGCGAGCGTAGCGAGGGGAATGTGCCGTTTCCCTGCCAAAGTAGCTTCAAATTGAAAACCTGATTTTCTGGATTATGGTGCTGAGTTTATAACCTATTGACAATATTGAGCCAATTTACTGGGTTCAATCCTATTTTGCACAATACTGAAACAGTTTCCTAGTTCATAGAACAAATTGAGAGTTCGAGACCAGCCAGGAGGTCAAAGCAATGCGATCAGACATCTTGAAAAAGGCCGTGGAAACCCTTCCCCACAGGGCATTGCTCATGTGTGCAGGTATCAAGAAAGCCGACCTGGATTCAGGCAAGCCATTCATAGGAATTGCCAACAGCTATAACAACATTATTCCAGGACATGTCCACTTGAGGGAGCTGGCCGAAGAAGTTAAAAGAGGGATTCAGGATGCCGGCGGAATCCCTTTTGAGTGGGGAGTCCCTGGGGTGTGCGACGGTATCGCCATGTTTGTGGAAATGCGGCTCAGTCTGCCCAGCAGGGAGCATATCGCAGACAATGTGGAGATCATGGTCCTATCCCATTCCATGGACGGGTGGGTGGGGATAACCAATTGCGATAAGATAACCCCTGGCATGTTGATGGCTGCAGCGCGGCTGGACATCCCTGCAATACTGGTTACGGGCGGCCCCATGAAAGCAAATGTTGTGCAAGGGCGAAGGCGTCATCCCATCGAAGGGTTTGCCATGGTGGGCCAGGTAAAGGCCGGCAAGCTCTCCATAGAGGAGGCAAACAGAGAGCTAAGCGAGATGGCCTGCGGGCCGGGCTCCTGTGTAGGGCTCTATACCGCCAATACCATGGCAGTGGTTACTGAGACCCTGGGCATGTCTGTCGCCGGGTGTGCCAGCACACCTGCCCTGGACCTTGAAAAAAAGAGACAGGCATATGAGTCCGGCAGAAGGGTCGTGGAACTTGTGCGCCAAGGCATTAGGCCCAGGGAGATCATGACAGAGGCCGCATTCCACAATGCCATCAGGGTGGATATGGCCATGGGAGGGTCCACCAACGCAGTCCTCCACATCCCTGCCATAGCAAGGGAGGCGGGCATAAACCTGGATGTTGACATCTTTGACAAGATCTCACGCCAAACCCCCAATCTATGCTCCATAATCCCTGCAGGCCCCTATGAAATGGCTGATTTTCACCGCGCTGGCGGTGTGCCTGGGGTGTTGAACCGCCTCAGGGGTTTTATTAATGATTCCCCCACGGTCAACGGGGTCTCGATTCTTGAGATTGCCGCCAAGGGCAGGGTGCATGACCATGAGGTAATCAGGCCCCTTGAAGACCCGTTTCACCCAGAGGGGGGTATCGCTGTGCTCAAGGGAAACATTGCAGCCAGTGCCGTCATAAAGCAGACAGCAGTTCAGGAATCCCTCCGAAGGCTTGAGGGGCCTGCCAGGGTGTTTCACTCAGAGGCTGCTCTGCTGAAGGCCATAGAGTCCAAGAAGCTGAGGGAGGGTGAGGTGGTGGTGCTCCCGTTTCAAGGGCCTGCCGGGGCCCCTGGCATGCCCGAGATGCTCACCCCCACCGATGCCCTCAAGGGCGCGGGTTATGAGAGGGTGGCGCTCATCACTGACGGGCGATTTTCAGGTGCAACCACCGGACCTTGCATCGGGCATGTGGAAATGGAGGCTTACAATAGGGGTCCGTTGGCGGCCGTGAGGGAGGGAGACATAATTGAGATCGACATTGACCAAAGGAGCCTCAATGTCCGCCTTTCACAGGAGGAGATATCAAGGAGGCTCCAAGAGGTGAAGCCACCTGAAAGGCAGCTCACCCCCCTGCTTCGAAGCTACAGGGAGAGGTTCAAAGGGGTTAACTGTTACGGGAGACCGGCTTAGAGTTTCACTGTCAGTAACTCTAGATATTCTAAATCATTCCTGTCCAAAATCGGTTCTTTGGCAACAGCAGGGGAACGGTATGTTCCCGAAGCGGCGTCATTACAGCCCTGGAGCAGGACAGCGGAAGGGCTCGAATCCGCAGTGAGCGCAGCCATGGACGGCGCAGCGAGCGTAGCGTAGGGAATGTGCCGTTTCCCTGCCAAAGTAGTTCAAATTGACAACCTGATTTTCTGAATTATAGCGATGATCAAAATTGGGCCGACTTGCTGGATCAGTACTGATTCTAGATATTAATGATAGTGTCTGCCACTTGCATGGAGGTGACAATGTCGAGCATGTTGGTGGTCTCTCCCACCTCCTTTTGGTCAAGCAGGCCAAAATGGGTGAGACATGTGCCGCACACCATCAACTGAGTCCCTTTTGCCTCGATATCCTTAAGTATGTCCAGTGCCTCTGACCCCCTAACCGTGAGCTTCACCCCGTTATTTAAAAACACTATCCTCCAAAGCTCGCCCCCCATCTCGGGAAGGGTCGAAAGGAAGCTCATCATGAGCTTTCTGCCCAATTCCTGGTCGCCGTGCCCCACCCTGTCTGTTGTGACCATCACCATTATCCTCTTTTTTTCACCTGCAAGCTCGGCAGCGCTCATCACCTGGCAGGTCTCGCCTTCAGATCCCTTACTCCCCTTTACCCTGAATTCATTTCCATCCTCCTCCACTACCACCTGGAACCCTTGAGAGCCCAAGAATCTCGATACGTTTTCCTTGGCAGCCTTGTTGTCAACCAATACGGTTATCTCGCTCAGCCCTTTCGCCTCTATTGTCTCTTTTGCCTTGAGAACCGGGGCAGGACAAGCCAGCCCCCTGCAGTCCAGCTCCATGCTCATCCCTCTACCTCCTAAAATCCTATCGACCGTCAAATTAAGCGGTTGGGAGGAGTTTTTCAAGATGGAATTTCCGAGGTATCTCACCAAAAAGAATAGGAAAAACCAATAACAGCCTGCATATCTTGGCAGGATTGGAGGGTGTGGGCTAGTAGAGCCTGGTCTCCCTGTCAAGTGTCCTGTACTGGATGGCCTCAGCAATGTGGGCTGAAGTTATGGCTTCCGAGCCCTCCAGATCTGCGATGGTCCTTGCAACCTTGAGGATCCTGGCATGGGCCCTGGCACTCAGCCCCAATTTATCCACCGCCCTTTCCAACAATCTGCTCGAGGCCTCATCTACAGGACAGTACTTCTTGAGGTCTGAAGAGCGCATCCCTGCATTGCTCTTAAAAGGCCGCCCCTTGAATCTGCGCCCTTGGCGTTTACGGGCCTCCATCACCCTAGCCCTCATATCCTGCGTGGAAGCACCCCTGCTTTGGCCTGCCAGATCCCTGTAAGGCACGGCAGGCACTTCCAGGTGTATGTCTATCCGGTCCATGAGGGGGCCGGAGATCTTTGCCCTGTAGCGGTGGATTTGCTGGATGGAGCATCTACACTGCCTCTTCTGGTCTCCAAGAAACCCGCAAGGGCAAGGATTCATGGCTGCCACCAGCATAAAGCGGGCAGGATAAGTGATCCTGGCCGAGGCCCTTGAAATGGTGACTTTTCCATCTTCCATCGGCTGGCGCAAGACCTCCAGCACATTCTTTCTGAACTCGGGCAGCTCGTCCAGGAACAAGACCCCGTTATTGGCAAGACTGACTTCACCCGGCCTTGGGTTTTGTCCTCCACCAATGAGGCCTGCATCTGAGATGGTGTGATGGGGGGAGCGAAACGGCCGCTGGGTGATGAGCCCCTCCCCTTCGGGCATCAACCCCATGACGCTGTAGATTTTGGAGGTCTCGAGCGCCTCTGTGAATGTAAGGGGAGGCAAGATGGAGGGGAGGCGTTTTGCCAGCATGGTCTTCCCGGAACCTGGTGGCCCTATCATGACCAGGTTATGCCCGCCTGCCGCAGCTATCTCCAGGGCCCTCTTTGCGCTCTCCTGGCCCAATACGTCCAGGAAGTCCTCCTCATATACAGGGGGATGGAAGATCTGGTGGAGATCCACTTCAAAGGGATTGATTTCAGCCGAACCCGTTAGGTGGTCAACCACATCACAGAGGCTTGAGGCTGCAAATATGGGAATACCCTGCACCACGGCCGCCTCTGGTGCATTGGCCTTGGGCACAAAGATCCCCCTTACGGCCTCTTCCTTGGCCTTGACCGCAATGGGCAATACTCCTTTTACGGGCCTGATGCCCCCGTCAAGGGAGAGTTCCCCCAAAAAGAGGTAATCCACATGAGAGTGGGGTGCAAGGACCCCGGTGGCTGCAAGGATGCCCAAGGCAATTGGTAGGTCAAAGGCCGAACCCTCCTTTTTTACGTCAGCAGGGGCGAGGTTCACCGTGATCCTGTCGGAAGGAAACGGGTAACCTGAGTTCTTGATGGCTGCCTTTACCCGTTCCTTGCTCTCCTTTACGGCCCCTTCGGGGAGCCCCACCGTGGAGAAGGCGGGAAGCCCTGGGGAGATGTCCACCTCAACTTCCACGAGGTAGCCGTCTATTCCAACCACTGCAGCGCTCAGGATCTTTGCAAGCATTTGTATTGTCTTTTATCACGCATGAGGTGTGACGAGTTAGGGGACTGCGCGCCATTACATGGAATTATATTGTTTACAGTTATCACGGATTTTGATATAAAGTAAAGTTTGTATTTGTTATCCCACAGGCACCCCCAAAGGAAGAGAGGGAAGGCTCATGGCACGGATCACCGTGGAAGACTGTCTCAGAAAGGTAGACAACCGTTTTGCCCTGATTCATTTGGCTGCAAAGAGAGTCAGACAATTGCGAAAAGGTGCAGAACCCCTGGTCAAGGCAAAGAACAGGGACGTTGTTATTGCCCTAAGAGAGATTGCTGCAGGTAAAATATATCCCATTCCAAAAAATGAGCAAGCTCAAATTACACAAGGTGTTGAATCCCAGCCCCTCGGCCAGCTCACTGAACCTCCAAAAGACACAGCGAAGGCTTCGGAGGAGGCTTCCACTTCCGATGAGCAGTAGCCATGTATAAGAGAGATTATTACGAGGTCTTGGGAGTCTCGCCCAACGCCACTGAAGAGGAGATAAAGAGGGCATACCGCAAACTTGCTCTCAAATACCATCCTGATCGGAATCCCGGCAATAAAGAGGCAGAAGAGAGATTCAAAGAGGCTGCTGAGGCCTACGAGGTCCTAAGGGATCCTGAAAAGAGAGAGATATATGATCGTTATGGCCACGAAGGGCTGGAAGGCAGGGGATTTACCGGTTTCAGCGGGTTTGAAGACATATTTTCCAGCTTTGGTGACATATTTGAGGAGTTCTTTGGATTCAGCACGGGAAGGCGGAGGCGCGCTCCGAGACCTGTTCAGGGCAAGAGCCTGCGCTATGACCTGGAGTTGAGCCTCGAGGAGGCCTACCATGGCAAGGAAGAGGAGATCGTATTTACGAGGCTCACCCTCTGCCACACCTGTGAGGGCAGTGGTCTGGAGCCCGGCACCCAGCCCGAAGTTTGCCCGTCCTGCCAGGGCCGGGGCCAGATAATCAGGTCTCAGGGTTTCTTCCAGATCAGCACCACCTGCCCCACCTGCAGGGGTGAGGGGCAGGTCATTCCCAATCCGTGTCGCGATTGCCGTGGCCAGGGAAAGGTGCACACAGAGAGGCGCATCACGGTAAAAATCCCTGCAGGCGTGGATACCGGGTCGCAGCTACGCCTCAGGGGCGAGGGAGAGCCAGGGGAATTCGGTGGCCCCCCGGGCGACCTCTTCGTGGTGATACACGTCAAAGAGCACGAGTTTTTCGGTAGGGAAGGAGATGATCTGATCTGCCAACTGCCCATCTCATTTGTGCAGGCCGCCCTTGGAGATGTAATCACCGTCCCCGGTTTGGATGATGAGGAGGTGGAAATTGAAATCCCTCCTGGCACTCAGCCTGAACAAATCTTGCGGATCCCTGGCAAGGGAATGCCCAGGCTCAACGGCAGGGGAAGGGGCGACCTCTTTGTGAAAATCCAGGTAAAAATACCTGAAAAGCTCTCTGAGCGGCAAAGGGAGTTGTTGGAAGCCTTTGCAAGCACCGAAGGGGTGAAAATAAATCCTGGCAGAAAAAAGTCAAAATCATTTTGGAAAAAATTAAGGCATTAGCATGAGGCCCCAACTGCCAATCCACATATGTATAAAACCATGATTTTGATTCAAGGGCTTTACACGGCTGGCCGTTGATGATATTAGTGAAAATTCTTTCTTAGAAATGGAGTACTTTTTAGGCCATGTTGAGCGAGAAAAAAAAGAAGTATTTCAAAGATCTTCTTACAAGGCGCCTGGACGAATTACTGGAAGAAGCCAACAGGACCGTGAGCGGGATGACTGATCAGGGCGACAATTTCCCTGACCCCACTGACAGGGCAGCCCTTGAGTCTGACAGGAATTTCACGCTGCGCATTCGAGACAGGGAGCGCAAGCTCATAGGCAAGATAAAAGAGGCCTTGGAGAGAATCGAAGAGGGCACTTACGGTATATGCGAGGCCTGTGGCGAGGAGATTTCGGAAAACCGCCTCAAGGCCCGGCCCGTTACCACCCTCTGCATCGATTGCAAGAAAAAGCAGGAGATGGAGGAAAAGCTCCGAGGCATCTGAGCGCCCCTTACGCCCCTCCCTTTTTTCTGAGTCCTATCCCCGGGTGAGAGTCGCTTTGTAGCCCCACCCCCATTGTGCTATGATGCAAATATCATGAATAGCTCCACGGCCCCACCCAACTCCAATGGCAAGGAAACCCAAATAGAGGTGATTACCACCCACATAAACGCCGACTTTGACGCCCTTGCCTCCATGATAGCCGCCAAGAAACTCTACCCCCAGGCCGTATTGGTTTTTCCAGGGGCCCAGGAGAGTAGTCTCAGGAATTTCTTTTTGCACTCTGCATCCTATGTGTTCGATATTTCAAAGCTAAAGGACATAGACCTAGATAGGGTAAAAAAACTCGTGCTGGTGGACACCAGGCAGAAAAGCAGAATCGGTAGATTTTCAAGCATCGTGGAAAGACCAGGGCTGGAGATCCACATCTATGACCACCATCCGCCATCAGAAGACGATATCCCAGGAGACCTTGAAATCGTCAGACCCACAGGTTCCACCACCGCCATACTGGTAAGGATTTTGAGGGATAAGGGAATCCAATTGACCCCTGATGAGGCAACCATCATGACCCTGGGGATCCACGAGGACACGGGTTCATTTACCTTCTCCTCCACCACGGCCGAAGACTACGAGGCGGCTGCCTGGCTGGCCACCCAGGGAGCCAACCATAATGTGGTGGCCGACATGCTCACCAGAGAGCTTACCGCCGAGCAGGTGTGGTTGCTCAATGATCTTACCAGGTCAGCGGTCACCAAGAATATCAATGGCATAGAAATAGTGGTGACAAAGGTGATCAGGGACCACTATGTGGGCGACTTTGCCATGCTTGTGCACAAATTCATGGAGATGGAAAATCTCAACGTGGTGTTTGCCCTTGCCCAGATGGAGGACAGGATCTATCTGGTGGCAAGGAGCAGGATCCCAGAGGTGGATGTGGGCTCCATTGCCACTGCCCTGGGAGGGGGTGGCCACCCCCAGGCCGCCTCTGCAACCATCAAGGGCAAGACCATGGCCCAGGTGGAGAGATCCCTAAATGCCCTGCTGAGGAATCGCATCAGGCCCGTGGTAAAGGCCAGGGAGGTAATGTCTTCGCCGGTGATAACCATCACCCCTGGAGCCACCATGAAGGAAGCGGCCAACCTCATGACAAGATACAACATCAATGTTCTTCTGGTAACAGATGAGCAAGATCAGGGGGAAAGCCTCCTTGGATTCATTACACGCCAGATAGTGGAAAAGGCCATTTTTCTGGGCCTGGAGCAGGCAAGGGTCTCGGAGTACATGAACATCGAATTTTCCACCGTGACTCCTGAGAGCCCCTTGCAGGAAGTCCAGGACCTGATTATCAGGACCAAGCTGAGGGTCCTCCCCGTGCTGGAAGCCCATAAGGTGGTTGGTGTCATAACCCGAACAGACCTCCTCAATATCCTGGTGGGGGAACCCATAGTGCCGGACCTCCTCTACGAGGAAAAGGGCAGAGCCCAGGGCTCAAGAGGCAAAAACATAGCAGGGCTCCTCAAGGAAAGGCTTCCAAGAACATTAATAAAGCGCTTGAAAGATATCGGTCAAGTAGCTGATATGTTAGGGTATAACATATACTTAGTCGGTGGCCTGGTAAGGGACATCTTGATGAAGCAAAACAACTTGGCCCTCCCGGAGCAAGGGATTGCGGGAGGCGATGTTGATGTGGTGGTGGAAGGGGATGGGATCGAGTTCGCCCATGAGTTTGCAAGACACTTTGAGGCCAGGGTGCGGAGCCACAAGAAGTTCGGCACGGCGGTCTTGATCTTCCCTGATGGATTCAAGGTGGATGTGGCCACTGCCAGGATGGAGTACTATGAGGCCCCGGGGGCCTCTCCCATTGTGCGCACATCTTCTCTTAAAATGGATTTATACCGCCGGGACTTTACCATCAATACCCTGGCCGTCAAGCTCAACAAGAGGGATTACGGCACCCTGGTGGACTACTTTGGCGGCCAGCGTGATATCAAGGAAAGGGTCATAAGGGTGCTTCATAACCTAAGCTTCGTGGAAGACCCCACCCGGGTCCTGAGGGCCATTCGTTTTGAGCAGCGTTTCGGGTTCAGGATCGGGAAGCTCACCCTTTCGCTCATGAAGAATGCCGTGCGAACCAACTGCTTCAAAGATGTTTCAGGCCACAGGCTATTTGTGGAGTTGAAGTTGATCTTACAGGAAAGCGATCCAGTGAAGGCCATTGAGAGGATGAATGAATTTGACCTCCTCCACCTCATTTGCCCCGGGATAAGATTGGATGCCCAACTCCGCCGCGTCCTCGGCGAAATAAAGGAGATAATCTCCTGGTTCAGGCTGCTCTATCTTGACGAACCCTTTGAGCCTTGGTGGGTGTACTGGCATGGGCTCACCTCTGGCCTTGATGCAAGAGAACTGAAAGGCCTGGCCGAGCGCCTGGGCATGAGCGATGCCCAGAGCAAGCGCATGCTGTCCCAGAGGGAGGAAGTGCTGAACCTCCTCTTTGAGCTTTATAATTTTCAGGGCACAGACTATGACCTCTATACATTATTGAGCCCTTATGATACAGAGATTCTTCTCTATGTCATGGCAAGGGCCGGAATACACGGAAGGGCCCTTCAGCCAAGAAAGAGGGAGGCTGAAAAGGTCAAACGACTCATCTCACTTTACTTCACCCGGCTCAAGGGGACTAAAGTGGAACTAGGGGGAAGAGACCTTATTCAGCTTGGTCTTGAGCCAGGGCCCAAGTTCAAAGAGATATTTCAGGAATTGCTGAAGGCAAAACTCAACCTTGGGCTGAAGAGCCGTGAAGATGAGATAAACTTTGTGAAAGAGAGATATCTTTAAGGAGGTGGAGTCTTCAACCATGGCCAAGAAGCGAATTGTAAGCGGGATGAGGCCCACTGGGAGAATGCATCTTGGGCATCTCCACGGCGCCCTGCTCAACTGGAAGGCGCTTCAGGACGAATGGGACTGCTTTTTTTTCATAGCAGACTGGCACGCCCTTACCAGCGAATACGCCAACCCTGAGATCATCGGGCAGAGCACCTATGAGATTATAGCAGACTGGATAGCAGTGGGCCTGGATCCTGAGAAGTGCACCTTCTTCATACAGTCCGAGATAAAGGAACACGCCGAACTCCACCTTATCCTCTCCATGATCACCCCGCTTCCATGGCTGGAGCGCAACCCCACTTACAAGGAACAGCTCAAAGAGCTGAGCCAAAGGGATCTCTATACCTATGGTTTCCTGGGATATCCCGTGCTCCAGGCTGCCGACATCCTCATGTACAAGGCCAATGGGGTGCCTGTGGGCGAGGATCAGGCCCCCCACGTGGAGCTGACCCGCGAGATTGCAAGACGCTTCAACCACCTCTACCAGACCAAGACATTTCCAGTGCCGCAATTGATCCTCACTCCCACCTCCAAGCTCTTGGGCATTGATCGCAGGAAGATGAGTAAGAGCTATGGCAATGCCATTTATCTCACTGACACGCCATCAGAGGTCCAGGAAAAGGTCTCCCAGATGATTACTGATCCCCAGCGCAAGCGGAGAAACGATCCAGGAGACCCTGAGGTCTGTAACGTCTATTTTTACCATGAAATCTACTCTGACCCCCAGGAGGTCTCAGAGATAGCCTCCAGTTGCAGGAGTGCCGAGATAGGCTGTGTGGAGTGCAAGAAAAAAATGGCCGAAAGCCTGAACAAGGGCCTTGACCCCATCAGGGAGAGGAGGCGGGAGCTGGCAGCCCACATGGAAAAGGTCAGGGAGATAACGGCTGAGGGCAATTCAAGAGCCAGGGAGATCGCCCGCTCCACCATGGACGAGGTGAGAAGGGCCATAAAGATAGTGGCAGACTGAACGATATGGGTATGGGACAGGACATGGAATACCAGGTTCAGCTTGAAATATTTGAAGGGCCACTGGACCTCTTGATCCACCTCATACACAAAAACGAAGTGGATATCTTCGACATCCCCATTGCCACCATTACGGATCAATACCTTCAATACCTGGAGATGCTGGAGGCCCTGAACATTAATGTGGCCGCAGATTTTCTGGTCATGGCTTCCACCCTGCTCCACATAAAGTCCAAGATGCTCCTCCCTGGCGAGCCTGATGACGAAGAAGGCGAAGACCCCAGGGTCCAGATAACCAGGCCGCTGCTCCAATACATGCACCTCAAGAAGGCTGCCCAAGAGCTTTACCAAAGAGAAATCCTGGAGAGGGATGTGTTTCCGAGGGCACCCGATCCGGCTATTTATAAAGAGGTGGAGGGGCAGGCCCCTGAACTGGAGGTAAACATATTCCAGCTCATGGAGGCATTCAAGGCCGTAGTGGAGCAAGGCTCATTTGATACCAGGCTCAGCTTCAAACCGATTAAGTGGTCGGTGAAGGAAAAATCCTCTTACATACTCTCCCGGCTCCGTGAAAGCGAAAGCCTCAATTTCAAGGAGCTGTTTGACATCCTGGAAGACATATCGGAATTCATCGTGACCTTTCTGGCCCTCCTTGAGCTGGTGCACACGGGCGTTGTAAAGGTCTACCAACCAACTCCGGATAGCGACATCAGACTGAAGGCCACGTTTTTGAAGGAGAACGAGACTGGAGATGGAAGCAAGGCCCTTGAAGTTGATCGTTGAGGCATTACTGTTTTCCTCTGAGCGCCCCCTGGCCCCCCGCGACATTCACGGGTGGGTCACAGAGAGCAGTGTTACGGAGATAAAAGCTGCCCTTGAGGAGTTAAAGAAGGAATACGACGAAATGGGACGAAGCTTTCTGCTGAAGGAGGTGGCAGGGGGGTATCAATTCAGGAGCAGATCAGAGTACGCGCCATATATTTTAAAGATGCTAAAGACCACTCCCACCAGGCTTTCAAGGGCAGCCCTGGAGACCCTGGCAATTATTGCTTACAAACAACCCATCCTCCGACACGAGATAGAGCAATTGAGGGGCGTGGATGTGGGCGGGATCTTGCGATCGCTCCTGGAAAAAGGGCTCATAAAGATCGTGGGCAGGAAAAATCTTCCTGGAAAACCCCTCATCTATGGGACTACAAAGAGGTTTCTGGAGGTCTTTGATCTAAAGGACATCAACTCACTGCCCCGCTTGAAAGAGATAAGAGAGCTCACAGCAAAAGAGGAGGAAGGCACCGCCCCACCTGCCGACAGTAGCCATGAAGAAACAAAAGGGGAAGAAAAAGCCCCCCAGGGTGGAACCTGAGGCGGCAGAGCCCATCAGATTGAATCGCCTTCTCTCACTTGCCGGGATTACTTCCAGGCGAAAGGCCGATCAACTCATCAGGGACGGCAGGGTGAGGATCAATGGCAAGGTGGTCCGGGACCCTTGGGTGAGGGTTCAGTGGGGAGTTGACAAGGTCCATGTGGATGACCAGGAGCTCCCTGGCCCCAGGTCGCCGGTCTATATCATGCTAAACAAGCCGTTTGGCTACATTTGCTCCCTGAGAGATCCCGAGGGAAGGCCCCTTGTGACAGACCTTCTTGATAATGTGAAGGAGCGTGTCTATCCGGTGGGCCGCCTGGACTTTGATACCCTGGGGTTGCTCTTACTTACCAATGACGGCCAGTGGGCAAACCGCCTCACCCATCCCCGTTACAAGGTCCCCAGGACATATAAGGTCACGGTGGCAGGCGCAATGCCTGATACAGCCATCCAGATGCTTCGCCAAGGGGTCAAACTGCCAGGGGGGCCTGTGGTCAGGGCCAAGGTGAAGCTATTATCGCGGGGGCCACGCCAGACCCTCCTCAGGATGACCATCACCCAGGGCATAACCAGGCAGATCCGAAGGATGCTGGAAGCCTCGGGCTACCGCGTGGTTCACCTCATCCGAACCGGATACGGACCGCTGGAACTGGGCGACCTCAAGGTGGGTGAGTACAGGTACCTGGAAAAGGAGGAGGTGGAGATGGTCAACAAGGCCATAGGCCTCAAGTCCTCAACCCCTGGATCGGTTAAGCGAAAAGGTTGATTTTTTGTTTGCATCCTCAACCTGGTTATTGTAAAAGTCTTATTTGGAAGTGGGCGGTTAACTCAGCGGGAGAGTGCCATCCTCACACGGTGGAAGTCGCGAGTTCAAATCTCGCACCGCCCACCATTTTTTTGCCCGCGCTAAGCAAGCCCCTTAACTTGCAAGTAGTTTTTCAAGTTTCTCCTTTATGGTCTTGAGCATAAAGGGCTTTTGGATAAAGTCGTCGCAACCCTTGGCCATAAGCTTGCTCGCTTCTCCCTCAAGACCGTAACCACTCCCTCGAGCCTGTTATCTATCACTATCGGCGCCCCGGAGGCTATTACATTGACTCTGGTGCCGTCCTTCCGATACCTTACTGTTTCAACAGGTGGAAGCGGCTCTCCCGAAAAGACCTGTTTTCTGAAGCCCCTGGCCTCGCCTTCCACATCACCTTTGGCCACAAGGTCGTCTAGGTTCTTTCCTTTTGCCTCCTCCTGGGTGTATCCGAAAATCCTCTCTGCAGCAGGATTCCATTCCACCACACCATGGGCCGCGTCCGTTGTGACGATGGCATCTGGGACGCTTGAAAAAATCGCTTCCAGGTACTTCTGTCTCTTCCTCAGTTCCTTGAGAATCTCTCTGGCTTCCATGGCTTTCCGGTTGTCCCTTGATTTGCTCTTGCCGAAAATGGGGGGCGATATAATGTTGAGCCAACCCATTCAATTTCAAATATAATTGGATTACTTAGGGGAGAACTCGAGAAAATTCAACTCAAATCATATCAAAGCTCTACCACCCACCTTCTCCTGGCCTGCCTCCCGGTGAGGCGGGCATCTCAAAGAAGTCCCCATTTAGACTTTTGTCGAGAATTTACCCTTGGCAAAAGAGAACATCTTGGGTAAACAGAACGGCAGTGGTCTGGCAGTTGCAGCCCAGCCAGACATAACCGGCCAAAAGGTCAACTCTCAGATCAGGCCTTAGCTACTACACTTTTTTTGGATTGGGTGCGCAGAAAATGAAGATCATAATAATCGGTGCTGGCGAGGTGGGTTTTAACATTGCCCAGAAGCTGTCTGAAGAGGCCCAGGACGTCATCCTCATAGACAAGGATCCCGAGAAGATAAAGAGGATTGCAGACGAACTGGATGTCCAAACCCTCCTGGGCTCAGGCACCAGCCCAAAAATACTCAGAGAATCGGGTATCAAGGATGCCGACCTTTTGATTGCCGCCACTGACAGCGACGAGGTGAACATCATCGCCTGCCTGCTTGCCCAGAACATGAACCAGTTGATGCACAAGGTGGCTAGAATTCGTAACGAGGAATACCTGGAACACCGAGAGATCTTTCACCCTGAGGTCCTGGGTATAGACCACATCATCAATCCCCAGTCAGCCATGGTGGAGACCATCCTCGGACTAATGGAAGTCCCTGGGGCAGTGGAGGTAATAGATTTTGCAAATGGCAAGGTCAAGCTCATCGGTTTTTCGGTGACTCCGGAGTCTCCCCTTGCGGGCCAAAGGCTACGATCTCTTGCAAGAGGGGAAAGCAAGATCCTGGTGGGTGCAATAGTTCGCGAAGATAAAGTGATAGTGCCTGGAGGCGAAGATACCATAGAGCCGGATGATATCGTCTATGTTGTCACCAGCGAAGAGCAGGTGGACTATACGCTTGCCAAGTTCAACCTTCATGTGGAGGCCCTCAGAAGGGTGGTGATTGTGGGGGCTGGCCAGACCGGCAGGGCCCTTGCGAGAATATTGGACAGCAAGAAAATCCATACCAAGATAATTGAGAAGGATGCATCCGTTTGCGAGAGCCTGGCAGAGGAGCTGGACAAGGTAATAGTCATACATGGCGATGGCACGGACAAGGCTCTTCTCCAAGAAGAGGCCATCAGTGAGACAGATTTTCTGGTGGTGTTGACCGGAGATGAAGAAGACAATATTCTCATTTCACTGCTGGCCAAAGGGCTTGGGGCAAAGAGGACCATCACGAGGGTAAGCAAGCTGGGCTATATCCCAATCCTTACCGCCATCGGCATTGACACGGTGGTAAGCACCAGACTTTCAGCGGTAAAGGCCATTTTGCAATACATAAGAAAGGGCAAGATCATATCAGTAACCCCCATCAAAGGTGAACATGCAGAGGCAATTGAGGCTGAAGCACTTGAAACATCTGACATAGTGGGCTCCCCACTCTCCAAGGTGAAGTTCCCAAAGGGTGCCATCCTGGGAGGGATTGTCAGAGATGATGAGGTGATTATCCCCAAGGGCGATACGGTCGTCAGGCCAGGGGACAGGCTGGTCATATTCGCCCTCAAGGGGGCGGTTCCAAAGCTCGAAAAACTACTCACAGTGAAACTGGAATACTTCTAGATGCACTTTCACATCCTAGCTCGTTTCATAGGGATACTGGTCATATTTCTGGGGATTTCAATGATTCCCTCCCTCCTCCTGTCGTATCTTTACGAAGACGGTGAGACGAAAGGGCTTTTGGTCTCTGCTATGGTCACTTTTACATCCGGTCTAGTCTTATTTCTACTGAGCAGGAAAAAGGATGACAACCACCTCAATCACAAGGACGGGGTGGCCATCGTGACCTTTGGCTGGGTAGCTGCAGCCCTCTTTGGTGCTCTCCCCTATCTTCTAACCGGTGCCATCTCTGATCTCACCAACGCCTTTTTTGAATCCATGTCAGGCTTTACCACCACCGGGGCCTCTATCCTCTCCGACATAGAATCCATCCCAAAGGAGATCCTTTTTTGGAGGAGCCTTACCCAGTGGTTTGGGGGCATGGGGATTATTGTGCTTTCCATAGCAATCCTGCCCTTTCTGGGCGTGGGAGGCATGCAGCTCTACAAGGCAGAGATTCCCAGCCCGGTGGTAGACAAACTCAAGCCAAGGATCTCAGAGACTGCCAAGGTCTTGTGGAAGGTGTATATCTTGATCACGGCAGCCGAAGTGGTGCTACTTCTCTTTGGCGGCATGTCTCTCTTTGACGCCGTATGCCATGCCTTCTGCACCATGCCCACAGGAGGATTTTCCACCAAGAACGCTAGCATTGCCCACTTTCCCAGCCTCTATATTCATGTGGTAATAGTCGTCTTCATGCTCTTGGCCGGAATCAATTTCTCGCTCCACTACAAGCTGCTCGCAGGGGACAGGGGCGCGTTTTGGCGAGATTCTGAATTCAAGGTCTTCATTGCCCTGGTTTTCATATTCAGCACCCTCATCGTGTTGGACACCTATAACACCGTATTTACCTCTCTTGGTGAGGCAGTAAGGCATGGAATCTTTCAGGTAGCCTCCATCATTACCACCACAGGATTTGTGACCGCAGACTTTGACCAGTGGCCTGCCCTTTCCCGGCACATACTCTTGGGATGCATGTTCATCGGCGCCATGGCTGGCTCAACCGGTGGAGGCATGAAGGTCATGCGCACCATGCTTCTCGTCAAACACGGCTACCGTGAGATCTTCAGGATCATCCATCCCCATGCCGTCACAGTGGTAAAGCTTGGCGGCACACCGATTCCAGATGAAGTTTTACGCGGTATCTGGGGCTTTTTCATCCTCTTTATTGGACTCTTTGTGATGGCAACCCTTGCCATGGCATCCCTGGGCCTGGATCTCATCTCATCTTTTGCCTCTGTGGCCGCCTCAATGGGCAACATTGGACCAGGACTGGGATTGGTGGGTCCGGTAAAGAATTACGCTGCCGTGCCCACAGCAGGCAAATGGATACTCATCTTCTGCATGCTGCTGGGCCGGCTCGAAATTTATACGGTAATAGTATTGCTCACACCAGAGTTTTGGCGCAAATAAGGCAATTTCATAAGCAAAGGAAAGCCGGCTTCGAATTCTTTGTTGCTCACCTCCAAGCGTAAGTCCCTCTTGGATCCACTCCCTATTTATTCAAAGAAAAATTTTATGTAATGGCAAGAGGTTGCCGAATAATTTGGATAGAAACCCTCTTAATTTTCACATCGAACTTTCATTAATTTCACTGGAGGTTTTTATATGGATTCTCAGGCAAAGAGGGTCCTAGTGGTGGACGATGAAGAAAACATCCTTGAGATGCTAGGCCAGACACTCGGGGCTCATGGATATGATTGCATGGTGGCCTCCACCCTTGAGCAGGCTGAAAGAGAACTGGACTCGCATTTTGTGGACTTAGTCCTCTGTGACATATTTATGCCAGATGGCAATGGACTGGACCTTTGCAAAAAGATAAGAAGCCAGAAGCCGGACACGGCAATTGTAGTTATAACCGGAATTGACGACTCCAGCCTTGTGGACAAGGCCCTGCGCGCCGGAGCGGATGCATTTATCGCAAAACCCGTAGATCAAAACAATTTGATTGCACAACTCCATAATGCCCTCTACCGGAGGAGAGAACAGCTTCGTGCAGAGTCCCACCACAAAGAGCTCCATGAGCAAATCGCCAACAAGGCACGTTCATTGGAAGAAGCGTTAGACGAACTCAAAGATGCCAAGAAAAAGAACCATGAAAGGGAAAAAGTATTTCAAACTCTTTTTGACACTGTGCACGCGGGCCTCATGCTGGTCAATGCAAATACGCACACCATCGTCGAGGTCAACAAATATGCAACCGAGCTCATCGGTCTTCCAAAGGAACAGATTATAGGAAAGGTTTGTTACGAGCTGGTTTGCCCCGCCCAAAAGGGCAAATGCCCTTTAAAGGATTCCGATGGCAAGCTCCTGGATTCAGAGACGAGAATAATTGATGCCTCAGGTAAACATATCCCGGTGCTAAAGTCTGTTGTCCCGGTTTATCTCCATGGAGAGCTGTATTATCTTTCAAGCTTCGTGGATCTCAGAAAACAAAAAACCCTCGAAAAGGCCATCAAGGATTCAGAGGAACAGTTTTGTATTCTCATTGAAAATTCCAATGATGGAATAGCATTGATAGAAGAGACTACCCACTACTATGTGAACAAGAGATATGCAAATATGCTGGGCTACAAGGCTCCCTCCGAGTTGATTGGCCAGCCCATCTCCAAGGTCATACATCCCGATGATGTGGGAAAGGTTTACGCTATGAATGAGGCCAGAAGACAAGGCCATGATGTGGAATCGCAATACGAGATAAACGCGCTCAAAAAGGACGGCACTCCTTTATTCGTTGAGATATCGGCCTCCATGGTCACATATGAGGACAAAGAATTGGTGCTTATAAATGTCCGCGATGTCAGCGAGCGAAGAAAGATGGAAGAGGCGCTCAGAAGGAGCGAGGAGGCATATAGAAGCCTCGTGGAGAGCACCAGGGATGCAATCCTGCACCTGGACCTTGAGCGCAACATCATCTCATGTAACGAGGCATTCCTGAAGATGTTCGGCCTCAAGCGTGAAGAGGCCATAGGGCAATCCATCTCATTGGTGCATGTCTCAGAAGAGAGCTTCCACTCCTTTGGAAAAAGGGTTTACTCAGAAATCAAAATGAGAGGCTACACCCGGATAGAATGGGAATTCAAGAAAAGCGATGGAACCATCTTCCCCACCGAAACCACCACATCGGCCATAATGGATAGGGAAGGTAACATCTCAGGATATGTATCAATCGTAAGGGATATCACGGAAAGAAAACGGGCGGAGCAAGCCCTGAAAAAGTCAGAAGAGAGGTACCGTCAACTGGTCGAAAACCTGAACGAAGGTATCGTGGTGGGCCAGGAAGGCATACTGAAGTTTGTAAACCCTGCCATGACCAGGATCAGCGGATACACTGAAACAGAATTGCTCTCAACTCCATGGATAGAATTCATCTATTCAGAAGACAGAGAAGTGGCAAAGCGACACCACCTGAATCGCATTCAGGGAAAAGAGGTCCCTAATGTGTATTCCATCAGAATCCTCACCAAGGACGGAGAGATCCGTTGGGTTGAAATCCGCGGCGTGGTAATTGAGTGGGATGGGAAACCTGCCACCCTGAACTTCCTCACTGATGTGACGGAGCGAAGGCTTGCAGAAGAGGAATTTCACATCGCCCACAGGGAACTGGAAGACCTCATAAGGTCGCTCTCGTCAATCCTCATAGAATTGACCCCAGAGTGGGCAGTCAAGAGATGGAATAAGGTTGCAGAAAAGGTCTTTGGCCTCGTTGAAGGCAAGGCTGTTGGTATGAATATCAAAGCCTTACCTGTGACTTGGGAGCTTGACATGATACTGGACGGATTGCGGGAGTGTAGAACCAAGGCCGAAGCTCAAAGGATTCATGACATCCCTTTTGGAAGACAGGACGGGACAAGAGGATTTTTGGGAATGACCATCACACCCAAGATGAATGAGCAAGGACAAATCAGTGGTTTTATTATATTGGCCTCGGACATAACCGAGAGAAGAAATCTCGAAACCCAGCTTCTCCAGGCCCAAAAGCTGGAATCTGTGGGTCAGTTGGCAGCCGGCATCGCCCACGAGATAAACACCCCTACCCAGTTTGTTGGTGACAACATCCAGTTCCTCCAGGAATCCTTTGAAGACCTGAGAGGCCTCTTTGAGAAATACAAGCAACTCTTAGAGACGTTTGAAAAGGAAGCAACTCCAGGAGAGATAATCCAAGAAATAAGAGGATTGGAAAAAGAGATAGACCTACCCTTTCTCATGGAAGAAATCCCAAAGGCCATTGAGCAGAGTATCGAGGGTGTCAAGAGGATCGCAAAGATAGTAAGAGCTATGAAGGAATTCTCTCACCCTGGGACAGGAGAGAAGACATTCTTGGATATAAACAAGGCCATTGAAAATACCATCACTGTTACCAAGAATGAATGGAAGTATGTGGCCGAGATGGAGACCAATCTGGACCCCAGCCTTCCCGCGGTTCCATGTCTGCCAGGAGAGTTCAACCAAGTGATCCTCAACATGATAATAAACGCAGCTCATGCAATATCAGACGTGGTGGAAGCCCAAGGAGGCAAGGGAAAGATTACCATCACCACCAGTCGGGCTGATGGTCATGTGGAGATCAGGATCAGCGACACCGGCACCGGGATTCCAGGAGAGATCCGCGAGCGCATCTTTGACCCATTTTTCACAACCAAAGAGGTGGGCAAGGGCACAGGCCAGGGCCTTGCCATTGCCAGGTCCATGATTGTCGGCAAGCATGATGGGACCATTGAGGTGGAAACAGAGGTGGGAAAAGGCACTACATTTATAATCCGGCTGCCGTTGGAGGATAAACTCAGTGACCCAAAGCAACGGGAAAAAGAGGATATTATTCGTTGACGATGAGCCCAATGTGCTGAGCGGGTTGAGGCGGATGCTTCGTGGAATGCGCAGGGAGTGGGACATGGTCTTTGTGGAAAACGGTGCGCAGGCCCTGGAGCGACTGAGTAAAGACCCATTTGACGTGATCATCTCAGACATGAAAATGCCAGAGATGGATGGCGCTGAGTTGTTGACTAAGGTGAAGGAGCAGTATCCTGAGGTGGTGAGAATCATCCTCTCAGGACATTCCGACAAGGAGATGATCCTGCGCTCAGTGAGGTCTGCCCAGCAGTACCTGTCAAAGCCGTGTGATGCCGAGAGCCTGAAATCAACCATAGAAAGGGCCTGTGCCCTGAGGGATATCCTTGCCAATGAGTCGCTCAAGGCCGTCATATCCGGCATCGAAACCCTGCCCAGCCTACCGGAACTCTACCAGGAGATCATGGAGGAGCTTCAGTCCGGAGACCCTTCCATTCAAAATATAGGAAGAATCATCGAAAAGGATGTGGGCATGACTGCAAAGATTCTCCAGATGGTAAATTCCGCATTCTTTGGCCTCCCAAGACACATAAGCAGCCCCCAGCAGGCCGTCGCCCTCCTGGGCCTTGAAACCGTAAAGGCCCTGGTGCTATCAGTTCAGGTCTTTTCTCAATTTGACGGCAAGAAAATTCCCCGGAAATTCATGGACTCCCTGTGGAAGCACAGCATGGCCACGGGAAGTCTGGTGAGAGTAATCCTCAAGTGCGAAGAGGTGGATAAGGAAACCGCCGATGACGCTTATATGGCAGCACTCCTCCATGATATCGGAAAACTGATACTTGCAGAAAGTTTTCCTGAAAAATATCAGGCCATAATAAAGGAGGTAGCAGCGCAGAAAATACCCATAAGGCACAAGGAACAAGAGGTATTCGGCACCACGCACGCCCAAGTGGGTGCGTATCTTATGGGTTTGTGGGGGCTCCCTGATAACATGGTAGAGGCCATTGCCTTCCATCATGTCCCGAACGAGTGCCCTGTGGAACGGTTCGTTCCCCTGATCGCCGTGCATGTGGCAAGCGCCCTTGAACACCAGGGCAGTTCAGAGATCGACTATGGAGAAGAGATATCCCGAGAGCATCTGTGCCGGCTGGGACTTGAGGAAAGGCTTGAGCAGTGGGAGTCACTTTGCGCGGGACAATCACAGAAGGGAAGTTAAGAGAATGGATGACAAGATATTATTCGTGGACGATGAGGTAAATGTACTGGATGCCTTCAAGCGCCAACTGAGAAAGCGGTTTCACTTTGATACCGCCCTTGGTCCAGAAGAAGGTCTTTTGTCGGTATCAAAGAAGGGACCGTATGCCGTGGTGGTATCAGACCTCAAGATGCCAAAGATGAACGGCATAGAATTCCTCTCCAAGGTAAAAGAAATGGCCCCTGATACCGTTCGGATCATGCTCACAGGCCACGGAGACCTGAACAATGCCATGGAAGCGGTAAACGAGGGCAACATCTTCCGCTTCCTTACCAAGCCCTGCCCTGTTGACAGCCTATCCAAGGCGCTCACTGCAGGCCTGGAACAATATCGCCTGATACGCTCGGAAAAGGAACTACTTGAAAACACCTTGAAGGGTAGTATCAAGGTGCTCACTGATCTTCTAGCAATTGCAAATCCTGAGGCCTTTGGAAGGTCTTCAAGGGTAAGAGAACTTTCAAAAAAGGTTGCAGCATACATGGGCATAGGTGATACCTGGCAGATAGAGACTGCAGCACTTCTTTCTCATATCGGGTTTATAACCATTCCCGAGGAGACCCTTTATAAGATCTACAAAAACGAAGAATTGACAGGAGAGGAACTCCAGCTTTTCCAAATGCACTCCCTCATTTCTTCTGATCTTATCAAGAATATACCAAGGCTGGAAGGTGTGGCCGAGATAATAGCTTTTCAGGAAAAACTGTTCAATGGTTCAGGCCTGCCGCTGGATCACCCTGGGGGAGAAAAGATTCCACTCGGAGCTCGCATATTGAAGGTGGCACTGGACTACGACTCCCTCCAGTCATCCGGCAACTCCCCCTCAGAGTGCATCTCCGAACTGAATTCTAGAAACGGATATTATGACCCTGAGGTGCTCAAGGCCCTGGAAATGACCCTGGGGCTCCAGGTGAAATACGAACTTAAGCTAGTAACCGTTGGCCAGCTTCGAACCGGAATGATAATAGGGGAAGATATCCGGTCATTAAAGGGCAGGCTGTTGGTCACAAAGGGGCAGGAAATCACTCAGGCCCTGATCGAGAGGTTGAAAAACTTTTCTCGAATCTCTGCCATCAAGGAACCATTGAAGGTATTGATAAAAGTGGAGGAATCTTAACGTGTCTTGAGAAGTCTTTCTCTCGCCTTTTCCAAAAGGGCCTGTATCTCACGGATCAAGTCTTTTTCTCCCTCTTCGGCCCACCCCTCTTCCATGATAACTTCGCCCCCTCTTCCCCTCTTGACCATGGTAATACCAGGATACTTGCTCTCCAGTTCCTCCAGGATGGTGTTTTGCTCCTTGGCCATTTCCAGGAGACGCTTGGCCTCCCTCATTAGGGCCCTTTGTTGCAAGGCCTGCCGGATGGTTATCGCCAGGTCGAACACATTGCACGGCTTGGTGAAGAATCGGTAGATTTCGCCCTGATTGATGGCCTTGATGGCGGTATCAAGACTTGCGTGGCCGGTCAAGATCATGCGGATGGTGTCAGGGTATCGCTCCCGCACAATGGCCAGGAATTCTGTCCCTGATATGCCGGGCATCTTTTCATCTGAGATAACCACGTCGATCTGTTCCTGTTCCAGCATAGCCAGGGCCTCTTCCGCAGACGAGGCGCTCATCAATTCATACGGCTCGGTGGAAAGCACATCCTGGAGTAGCTCTGTTACGGCCCTCTCATCATCAACTATCAAGACCTTTTGCTTCATGACCACTCCGTTGGGGTCCTATCCGATGAAGCGTACCTTCTTGTCAAGCTCCTTTCTGGGGGGGGCAGGGGGTTGCTTCTTCGGTTTGCCAAGCACTATTATGGCGAGGGGGTCTTTTTCCTTGGGGATGTCCAGGATTTCGCGGATCCTGTCTTTACGATACAAGGTGTACCAGAGGCTCCCCAGGCCCAAGGCATGGGCGGCCAGATGCATGTTCTGGATGGCGGCCGCACACCCGTGCTGGTATCCCATCCTTCCGCCTTCCATGTAAGCATCCAGGCCTGTCTTGGCAGGATCTCCGATCACCACGATGAGCACTGGGGCCGTCTTCAGAAACTCCACTTGATATTTCCCAAGCCATTTCCAGCCGCTGGCCTCCAGCCCCCAGTGCTTGCAACTATTACCTTCCTGAAAGATCTTTTCCTTGATCTCGGCATCAGTGATCACCACAAATTCCCAGGGTTGGGCATTGAGAGGTGAAGGAGCCCATGTAGCCGCCTCCAAAATCCTTTCAATGACCTCCCTCTCTATTGGTTCCTCGAGAAAATCCCTGCAACTTCGTCTCCCCCTTATTGCCTCAAAAATATCCATCTTTTACCCCCCTCTTTCTTTTCACCCCAAAGTTATATGGAGAGGATGGAAGAGTCAAGAAATACTGATTACTTTGACACACCTGGCTCTCCCATGTAAGGTAATATCGTGCATGGTGAGCTTGTATCAGAGGAGGATAAGGATGAAAATAGCGAAGAGGCCTTTGGGAAAATTACTTGAACCATGCCTTTTGACCCTATTTTTGCTCCTTTTTGTCCCATCCCCCGGACTCACTCTTGAAAAATACATTACAAATTCACTGGGTATGCGTTTCGTTCTCATACCTTCGGGGACCTTTGTCATGGGAAGCCCGCCAGATGAGCATCATCGAAACAGGGACGAACTACAGCACCAGGTGACCATCTCCAGGCCCTTTTATCTCCAAACCACAGAGGTCACCAACCGCCAGTGGCGCAAGGTGATGGGAGGTGGTTTTTTCGGCAAAAGGGGCAGGGGCAACCTGCCCGTGGTGCGGGTGTCGTGGTACGATTGCATGAAATTCATCCAAGAGCTAAACCGCCTCGAGCAAAGGCGTTACAGGCTGCCGACAGAGGCGGAATGGGAATATGCCTGCAGGGCCGGCACCACCACGGCCTATTCCTTTGGTCCAAGGCTCTCTTGCACCCAAGCAATGTTTTGCAACAATACCAGGAAGTGCCCCAAGTGTGTGGGAGTGGTGAAAAAGCGCGGATTAATGCCAAACAGTCCGGCCCCAGTGGCCAGCTTTCCGCCCAATCCCTGGGGCCTCTATGATATGCACGGAAATGTGTGGGAATGGTGCCAGGACTGGTATGCCCCCTACCCCACCTCCCTTGTGATCGACCCCAAGGGGCCGAAGGACGGAAACAAAAAGGTTCGAAGGGGTGGAAGCTGGTTCAAGCATGCCTGGTTCTGCAGGTCTGCCAACAGGAATTACAGCCACCCGGCAAGCCGTTACAGGACCGTGGGATTCAGGCTGGTCCTGGAAGTCAAAAGGAGTGCTAACTAGCCGTTGCTGCTCAGGTGACTGACACGAAAAACTGCTGGGCCCTGGGGACCACCTCCACCCAGCGGGGTGATACCCCATAGTAGTCCCCATCCATTTGGTATGGCACCGGCCTCTGATACCTCAACTCTACCTGAGGACTCTTAAAATTCTCCAAATACTTGCCTGTCCACCTATGCGGAAAGCCAAGGCCCATCATCAAGTAAAGGAGGCCCGTAAGCAGGCTAATCTTCTTGAAAACAACTACATCCAGTTTTCCGTCATCCAGTAGGGCCGCTTTTGCAAAGCTGAGCGGCCCTCCATAGACCTTTGTGTTACAAAACAGAACGGTCTCACCGCTGTAAATACCATGGGCCGTCCTCACCTCAATGGGGCTGGGGATGTATCTAAAGATTTCAGAGATTGCCCCAAGGGCATATCCCCCCAGCTTAAATCTCTTTTTCTGGGTGTAGGTAATCCTTGCAGCTACTGCACCGTCAAACCCAATCCCTGCCACCAGAAGAAAATATCTTCCGTCCAGTCGGCCTAGATCCACTGTTCTAAGGGCTCCCTCAAACAGCAAAGAGGCGGCCCTTAGAGGGTTACCTGGTTTGATTCCAAGCTCAGCGGCCAGCGCATTTCCGGTGCCACTAGGGATGATACAGATGGGCGCCGTTCCCGGGCCAATAATATTTATCATAAGGTTCAAGGAGCCATCTCCCCCAATGACTGCCATGGCGTCTTGGTCAGAGAAGTCCATGTCCTTGAGGGCTGAAAAATTTGCCACCACCTTGATCTCAAGTCCGTTGTCCTTGAAAAATCTCTCCACCTCTAGCAGGATGTCTGGCCTGAATCGCCCCGAGAGGGGATTTATGGCCAGGATTGCGCGCCTGATTGGCGGCAAAGGCTGGATGATCATTTTCAAAACCTGATCAGGGAAGGGTCATAATCTTCCACCTTTTCGTAGCCCAGTAGGTTTAGGAGGGTGGCTGCAACATTGGTGAGCCCCCTCTTGGGAAGCTCTGCCATCTCGTATTCTCCGCCGTAGCCTGAGTCAACGATTACAAAAGGAACAGGATTAAGTGTGTGAGCCGTCTTGGGCCTGTGTTTGCCCTGGGCATCGATGGTAAACATCTCGTCTGCATTTCCGTGATCTGCGGTGACCACCACAATCCCCTCAAGTCTCATGACCTCTTCCACGAGGCGTTTGACACAGGAGTCCACGGTCTCAACAGCAGTAATGGCGGCCTCCATGACCCCGGTATGGCCCACCATGTCGCCGTTTGCAAAGTTGAGCCTGCCGAAACGGTATCTGCCGCTCCTGAGGAGCTCAATGGTTTTTTCCGTTATCTCGGGGGCCTTCATCTGAGGGGCCTGGTCGAATCGCACCTTGTCAGACGGGATTTCCACGTAGGTCTCAAGGCGCTCGTCTATGTATCCCGAGCGGTTCCCGTTCCAGAAATAGGTGACATGGCCGTACTTCTGGGTCTCTGAGATGGCAAAGGAGGTGATACCTTGGGCGCAGAGATATTCGCTTATGGTTCTATCAATGGCAGGCGGGGCAACCAGATAATTTGGTGGTATGTGAAGGTCGCCGTCATACTCCATCATGCCCGCATAGATCACATCGGGAAGGGGCCCTCTGTCAAATTCCTCAAAATTTTTTTCCGTAAATGCCCTTGAGATCTCTATGGCCCTGTCCCCGCGGAAATTGAAGTTTATCACGGCATCCCCGTCCCTTATGGGTCCTACGGGATTCCCCTCCTCGTCCACTATCACGAATGCATCCATGTACTGGTCAGTGATATCAGGGTCTTCTTTATAAAAGGTCTCCACTGCTTCCCTGGCAGAACGAAAAGGCCTACCCTTTCCCAATACATGGGCCTCCCAACCGCGCTTTACTATGTTCCAGTCGGCCTCATAGCGGTCCATGGTGACCCTCATTCGTCCCCCGCCAGATGCAATGCGGTAATCCAGGCCCTTTTCCCTGGATATCCTCGCAAGCATCTCTTCAGTAGGTACCACATAGTTGAGGGCAGACCTCTCCCCAACATCGCGCCCGTCCAATAGGGCATGCACCCTCACCCGCTTGATCCCCAACTCAGCGCACTTCTCTATAAGTCTGTAGAGGTGGTCAATATGTGAATGGACGTTTCCATCAGACAGCAAACCTATGAAATGGATGGTGCCCCCTTTCTCGCCCCTCTCTACGATCTGGTGCCACAGATCAGTTTCAAATATCCTGCCTGTCTCAATAGCTTTATTTACCAGCCTGGCCCCCTGGTCGAACACTCGGCCGGCACCAAGGGCATTGTGGCCCACCTCGCTGTTTCCCATGTCCTTGTCACTGGGAAGGCCCACTGCCGTTCCGTGGGCCTGGAGAGTGCAGAACAGCCTCGAGTTGAAGAGCTTGTCCAGCGTTGGGGTGTTGGCCATAAATACTGCGTTTCTTTCGTCTTGAGGGCCAAGCCCGATTCCATCCATTATGATCAACAACAGCGGGCCTCTCCGGCCTAAAAACCTTGAATGCCTTTTCAACGCTAACTCCATCCTTTGGGCCTCCCTTGAGAAACTAGATGCTACAACCCATTCCTCCTGAGCTTCCGCAACACATGGATGCTGCTGATTTTTTCTTTACTTTTTCTCCTAAGGGATTTGACGTTATTCAGAAAACATTGTTTTTCTTCGTGAGCCTTTATATGCAGAAAATGGCGATCAAAGTCTACTGGTGTAATCAATACGGCACGAATCCTTTTTCCCTTGGAGATGAGAATAGGCTTTCCGGTCTTTTCCAGGCGATCCAGTATCTGGTAGAGATTATTCCGGAGCTCGAGCACATTTAGCTGTTCCATGAAACATCCCTCCCCAATTCATAAGATTGCACATCAGGCTTCACCAACACAACTAAAAATGGCAACTCCCCTGATCAGTTGACATACTAGCACATAAACCGTAATGTCCCTTTTGGTGCGCAGCAATCAGGTTGAATCACAGGAGGGACTTGAACCATGGCTCAACATGTAGTGATCATCGGGGCAGTGGCCCTGGGGCCCAAGGCAGCCTGCAGGTTCAAGCGACTTGAGCCAGAGTCAAGGGTCACCATGATTGATCAGACTGATCTCATCTCCTACGGGGGGTGTGGAATTCCCTACTTTATCTCGGGCGATGTGAGCTCTGCCGAAGAGCTCCAGTCCACCAGTTTTCACATGCTGAGGGACAAGAAATTTTTTAAAGATGCAAAGGACATTGAGGTCCTCACCGGAAAAAGGGCCATCCAGGTGGATAGAGAGAAAAAGGTGGTGGTGATGGAAGACACGGCCTCAGGGAAGATTGAGGATTTGTCCTACGACAAGCTGGTCATTGCCACGGGAAGCAGGCCCAAAATCCCTCCCTTCGAGGGAGTTGAGCTGAAAGGGGTTTACACGGTCTCCAATCTCCAGGATGCTGTCCACATAAAAAATGAGGTTGCTTCCGGCGGCGTTGGATCTGCCGTGATTGTGGGCGCTGGGGCCATTGGACTTGAGATGGCAGAGGCCATGACAGATCTCTGGGGCATTGATACCACAGTGGTGGAGATTGAAGACCAGATCCTGCCGGGATTGATCAGCAGGAATCTGGCAAAGATGGCCCAACGCCACATGGAGGAAAATGAGGTCAAGTTTTATCTCTCCACCCGTGTGCTGAGGCTTGAGGGGCAGGGAAGAGTTGAAAGGGTGGTAACTGACCGAGGAGACCTGGACGCCGACATTGTCATAGTTGCCACCGGTGTAGTCCCGAACCATGAACTGGCGCTAAAGGCAGGACTTGATGTGGCACCTCAGGGTGGGATCGTGGTCAACGAGTACATGCAGACATCTGACCCTAACATCTATGCAGGTGGAGACTGTGTGGTGATAAAAAATCTGATCACCGCAAAACACTTCTATCATCCCTCTGGGGCCCTTGCCAACCGCCAGGGCAGGGTGATTGGGACCAACCTTGCCGGAGGCAATGCCAGGTTTGAGGGTGCAGTGGGCACATTCGTGGTGAAGCTGTTTGAGATTTCCGTTGGAAGCGTGGGCCTCTCCCTTGCCAAGGCGCGGGCCGAGGGCTTTGATTCCGTCAATACCCTGGTGATCCAGCTTGACAGGGCCCACTTTTATCCCGACAAGGACCTCATGTACCTTGAACTCACCGTGGAAAAGGGCACGGGCCGGGTGCTGGGTATGCAGGGGTTGGGCAATAAGGGCGATGGCATGTTTGCAAGGCTGTGCGCTGTTGCCCCCATACTCAAATACTGTCCCACTGTAGAAGATATCGGGAACCTGGAACTCCCCTACTCTCCCCCATTCTCTGCTGCAATGGACATAGTCAATGCCCTGGGAAACACCGCTCAAAACCTGCTCCAGGGTCGAAACAGGGTGGTGGACCCCGACGAGTTCGTGAGGTGGTGGGAGGATCGGGAGAAGGGAGACACATATTTTCTGGACTGCCGCGGTTGGGGTAATGCCCAGCCCTACGTGGAGAAATACCCGGATTCCTGGAAGCATATCCCCCAGGATGAACTGAGATACCGGCTTGATGAAGTACCCCGCGACAAGTCCATTGCCCTGATCTGCAACACTGGGGTGCGCTCATACGAGGCCCAGATAACCCTTGATCAGGCAGGCATAAGGAAAACCTTTAATCTGCAAGGGGGGATGGCTGCGGTGAAAAAACTGGGGTTAGACCCTGTGCAAGAATCATAACCCGGTGCCACTGGGGGCCATCAAGGGCCATCATGAGTCAAGACAAAGCTCTCCATATCTCGCAGGACCACAAGAAGCGTTTTGTAACCAGGACCTTTTCAGGCATCGCTCCAGACTACGATCTGGTCAACTCCATTACAAGCCTGCTCCTGGACCGCTACTGGAGATACAAGACCATCAAGGCCCTGGGCCCACGTCTCAAGGGGACCTTGCTGGATCTTTGCGCAGGGACCCTACCCCTGGCCCTCTGCGCCCTTCGGGCAGGGGCTCCCCGGGTGGTGGCAGTGGACATAAGCATGCAGATGCTGGCAACCGGCCTCAAGCGTGCAAGGTGGTGGCGGCACAAGCTATTTCTTCTTTGTGCGGACGGGGAGGCGATCCCCTTGGCTGAGAGCAGCGTGGATGGAGTCGTGGTGGCCTTTGGAATAAGGAATCTCTCTCACATGCCCCGGGCCTTCAAAGAGATGCAGCGTGTGTTGAGGCCGGGCGGGAGGCTCGCCATAGTGGAGTTTTCAAGGCCGACTCTTCCCCTCTTCTCTGGGCTTTACAGGATCTACCTTAGATACTTCCTGGTCAATGTGGGGGGGCTTCTCACCGGGGACCGGGAGGCCTACCAGTACCTGGTGGATAGCATTTATAAGTTCCCGCCTCCCTCCCATGTCTGTAGGCTCCTCTCAAGGGCCGGCTTCCACGGGGTTGAAGCCAGCCCCCTTACCCTGGGGCTGGTCACCCTTTACACTGCATGCAACCCATAGATATTTCTGCCAAAAGGCTTTACAATCATTTTATCCTATGATATCGGGCGGATTCGTTCCAGCCTGCATAGCAAAAGGAGTGAAATAGAGCCATGGATATAGCATTCATCCTGGAAAAGGCCCTGAGCCTTTATGAAGACAAAGAAGCAGTTGTCTCGAGTGAGAAAAGATTCACATACGGTCAATTTGCCAGTCGCTGCTATCGGCTTGCCAGGCATTTACGAAGCGCCGGCGTGGGTAAAGGCGACTGTGTGGCCATCCTCCACCACAACAGCCACGAATTTCTGGAGGCCTACTTTGCAGTAGCCCTACTGGGCGCCATCCTGAACCCGCTGAACTTCAGGCTCTCTGCTAGAGAGATAAATTACATATTGAACGACTCCATGGCTGAGCACATGATTGTTGCCTCCCGCTTCACCCCATTGCTGGAACAGATCCGATCCGAGGGTAAAAAATTCAAGGGCCTGCTGGTTACCGGGCAACCTTCTGAGGGGCTTCCTGCGGGTGCGTTTTCTTACGAGGAGGCCATCAACGGAGAAGATGACTCTCCCCTCGCCCCCCGGGCGGCCAAAGATGATGACATTGCCCACCTCTATTACACGAGTGGCACAACAGGTTTACCAAAGGGCGTGCCCCTTACCCACAGAAATGTGGTATTTCACGCCCTGGCTGCCATTGCAGAGCTCAAGATAACCGATGCCGACGTGTGGATACACGTGGCCCCCCTCTTTCATCTGGCCGATGCCTGGGCCACCTTTTCAGTGACCTGGGTGGGAGGAAGGCACGTGACGGTTGGCGATTTCGAACCCAGGGAGGTCCTGGCCGCCATGGAGCGCGAAAGGGTCACCATAACAAACATGATTCCTACCATGCTCAACATGTTGGTAAATACCCCTGGAGTGGAAAAATACGACCTTTCTTCCCTCAGGGTCATATTGAGCGGTGGGGCCCCCATCGCCCCAGAGGTTGTAAAAAAAATAATGGATACCTTCAAGTGCGACTATATCCAGACCTATGGAATGACAGAGACAAGCCCTTACCTTACGGTTTCCATACTAAAGGAAAAACTCGCCACACTACCTCCCCAAGAGCAGTTTCAGTTTAAGGCCAAGACAGGTCGTCCCTTCCTTGGGGTGCTCCTCAAAGTGGTGCGGGAAGACGGCACAGAGGTAAAACCCGATGGCCGAGAAGTGGGTGAGATCATAGTGAAGGGAGACATAGTCACCCCCGGCTACTGGAAAAGGCCTGAAGAAACCGCCAAGGCCTTCAAGGACGGCTGGCTCTATACAGGAGATATGGCCGTAGTGGACGAGGAAGGGTATGTAAACATCGTGGACAGAAAAAAAGACATGATCATCACAGGCGGGGAGAATGTTTATTCAGTTGAAGTGGAAAACGTGCTCTATACCCATCCGGCCATCCTGGAGGCAGCGGTCATCGGAGTCCCTGACCCCAAGTGGGGCGACGCGGTCAAGGCAGTGGTGGTGCTAAAATCAGGTCACCAGGCCACCGAGGAAGAGATCATAGCCTATTGCAAGGAGCGGATGGCCCGCTACAAGGCCCCCAAGAGCGTGGATTTCGTCCAAGAGCTACCCAAGACCGGGTCAGGCAAGATTTATAAGAAGGCACTGAAGGCGAGATACGCAGGCTCATGATCCCTCCCTCCCCGGCATCGGTTGGGGGGCTGCATGGTAGAGTGTCTGGCATCTATTTTGCATCTTTTCCTCCCAGATAGCCTAGCTTCAGGGGGGCACCATGAAAGACAACACTGCCTGGATTCTGGCCCGGCTGGAAAGTGGCTACGGGCTCCCTTCCCTCTCACCGGTGGCAATCAAGCTGGTGGAGGTGGCCACGAATCCCACAGCATCAGCAGCGGATCTGGTCCGCATCATTGAAAAAGACCCATCACTGTCTGCCAGGCTCTTAAAGCTCGCCAATAGCGCATTTCTGCGGACCCTTTCCCCTGCACGAACCCTGGAACAGGCTGTGGTCAGGATTGGGTTTACCAGGTTGCGGATAATGGCCCTTTCCATCTCCCTCAGGGATACCTTTCCCATGGGCAGGGTGGGTCCCATGGACTATGAGAAATTTTGGAAGATCTCGCTTTATCGTGCAGTGATTGCCAGGATACTTGCCAACCACGTGAGGGAGGTGGACCCCGAAGAGGCGTTTGTCTCTGGCCTCCTCATGGAAATAGGGCTCCTGGTATTCTTTGATCTATTCATAAAAGATAGCGGCAAGGAAGTGAGCCTTGAGCTGGAGCCTTTGGAAGATCTGCTCTCGTGGGAGAGGCAGGAGTTCGGAATGGACCATAGGGATGTGGGGAGGATCATGTTGGAGCACTGGAAATTCCCGGAACCGATCCTTTCCAGTCAGGATGTAGTGAATATCGTGGTTGATGGGCCGAGACAAGAGGCAGGAGGCCAGGAAGACTACACCCTTCTCCAGACAGTTCTATACATGGCAAGGAGGTCTTCACAGATCCTATTTCTTGACTCCACGGGCCTTCACACCCTTTACCAAGAAGGGAGACAATTGCTCGGATTGGGTCATGAGCAGTTGAGCCAGACCATTGTAAACGCATTTGGACTGGTGGAAGACGTGGCCCGACAGCTAAATGTGGAGTTTGACAGGGAAAGGGATCTCATGGCCTTAATGGAAAAGGCCAACATTGCACTCAGCCAGATATCTGAACAGGTGCACGGCTACGGCGCGGAGAAGCTACCTTCGCTTACATCTTTACCTCAAAGGGACAAGAAAATTGAAAATGCACTCCAGGCAGTGGCCCACGAGATAAGGAATCCCCTGGTGGCAGTGGGCGGGTTTGCAAGGCGGCTTGCGGCCTCCATTGAGCCTGGATCCCAGGAAGCCAAATATATAAAGATTATTCTGGAAGAGGCCTCAAGATTGGAAGGCGTGTTATCAAAGCTGGTTGGGGCTGCAGGCACTTCATCGCTCTGAAGGCCACAGAATTCTCTCAATGGCCTTCATCAATTCCTTCATCCTATATGGTTTCTGTATGAAGCCGTCACAGCCCTGGTCAAGGATTTCCTGGGCTTCGCCATCAAGGCTGTACCCGCTTGAAAGCAGCACCTTTACATCCGGATCTATCTCTTTCAAACGTTGATAGACCTCTTTTCCGGTAACCTTGGGCATGATCATGTCAAGGATCACGAGGTCAATCTTATCACGGTTTTGTTTATAACTCTCTATGGCCTCAGGACCGCTGGAAGCCACAAAGACCTCGTAGCCCATTGCTGTAAGGAGGTCCTTTCCAATCTGGATTATGTGATCTTCATCATCCACCAACAATACGGTCCCCTTGCCCCCCTTGAGAACTGATGAGACCATGGATTTTTTTTCCAACGGCCTCTTGGACGCTGGCAGATATATTTTAAAGGTGCTGCCCTTTCCCTTTTCAGATTCCACATCAATGTACCCGCCGTGCCCCTTGACGATCCCATAAGCAGAGGCAAGCCCAAGGCCCGTGCCATGCCCCATCTCCTTGGTGGTAAAAAAGGGCTCGAATATGCGATCCTGGATCTCTTTGTCCATACCAACACCGGTATCCCTCACAGTTAGCAGCACATAGCTTCCTTTTTTCGGCTTGTATAGCCGGCCACCCATATCTTCATGGGTGATATTCCTCGTGGCGATAAAGAGTTCTCCACCTGATGGCATGGCCTGCCATGCGTTTACATAGAGGTTGAACAACACTTGCTCAAGCTGTGATCTGTCCCCCTCTATGGGCAAGAGATCCTGGGCGAGATCCAAGTGGATCTCAATCTCCTTTTTGGTCCTGCCGAATGTCTCTGCTGTCTCCCTCACCA
>JALVMN010000159.1 GCA_027027005.1 Desulfobacterales bacterium
TCCTGACCCCACTCCTGTCAAGGACACTTCCCAGGTCTCTTACAGGGACACCAAGGCAAACTTGGTCATTCAATACGGCCCCACCCTCAGGTCTTACGACAAGGTCCCTGTAACCCTTGGGAAGGGCCCTGGGTGCCAATTTCGGTTGGATCACCCCGCACTCCTGGACCGCCACGCAGAGATATTTTATGTGGAAGGCCAATATTGGGTAAAGGACCTCACCGGCCGCCACGTGGTAATGATAAACGGTAATCCCATCGACCTGGGCGCCCCTCTCAATCCAGACGATATCGTGGCCCTAACCCCAGAGGGTCCGGCCTTCAAGTTCCTGGGTGGAGGAAGATTGTTGGAGGTGGAGTTGGAGCCGAGGCCCCCTGAGGCGGGGACTCCTCCAGAGGCCCAGGAAAAAGAAAAGCCTGCAACACAGGCCGAAGAAAAGAAAAGCACATCGAAAAAGGCCAGGTCCTTTTTTTCAAAATACCTTAAACGCTAAGACTCCACCAATCTTCAAACTCAAAGAGGCTGTTCCATGAATCTACCCGCATCCACATTCCGCATCCTCTCCTTGGGGCCTTTCAACGCCAAGAGTGACAGTGATTCCAATATATTGTGGCTCAACCCAGAAGACTTGCCCCAGGCACCATCAAAGGTTGGGGCCACTGTGGCAGTGCGTGTTTCCAAGGAGATAACGCCCGATGAGTATCTGGACCTTCGGTTTCAAAGGATCACGGATTTTAGGCCCGAGAGGATTCTGAGGGCCAATCCTTTGCTGAAAAATGTCCTGGAGGCCAGAGACTATGTGCTGGAGGCCAAAAAGAAGAAGATTGGTTACTCCGAGATTTTGGAGCGCTTGAGGTCCTGGCCAGGTCTTCCTCCCATCAAGTTTGAGATACCTCAACAAGACAAGAGAGCCACCGAGTCGTCCAGTGGTATTGACGAGATACTCAAAATGGTGGCCCTCCCAGGAGAACACTCAGGCCCTGACAAGGCAGGTGATACCACCAGCGGCCAGTTGGAAGCATTTCTTTCCAAGGCGCTCAGGGAGATATTTGCAGATACCACCTTCAAGGCCATGGAAGCCGGTTGGCAGGGACTGGACCTTTTGGCCAAATACGGCAGTGAGGCAGAGATTGAACTGGGGATCTTACCAATAAGCGCCGAAGGGCTGTATGATCTGATTGACTCCCTGGTGGGACGCCTGGTGACCGACCTACCCAATCTCGTGGTGGTGGACTACCCATTTGATGCTTCTTCCAGATCCATGAACCTGTTGGAAAGGTTAGGCAATTTGGCAGAGACCTTGATGGTCCCGGTACTGGTCTGGATTGGCCCTGGATTTTTTCATTTGGGTGATTGGTCTGAGATTGAAAGCATAGGTTTTATCCCACATTATCTTGACCGGGCCGTCTATGGGAAGTGGAACTCCTTGAAAAACAAGCCTGTTTCCCAATGGATGGTGGTCACATGCAACCGGTTTCTGGCAAGATTCCCATATGGGACCTCTTATCCGTCCAGGGAGGTTATGTTTCAAGAGCCGACCCCACCCTGGGTGAGCCCGGTATGGGGGCTGGCGGCCCTGATTTGCACTTCACTTGCAAGGACCGGCTGGCCTGCCCTCTTTACAGGCTCTTCCCAGGCCTCTCTGGAAGACCTGGGGCTGCTGGGAAGTGGCCCTGACGACGTGCTCTGCACTGAATTTTCTCCCACCTCGGAGCGGGTGGAGCAACTGGTCAGTGCAGGGCTCGTACCCCTTTGTCCGGTCAGGAAAAGGGATCAGGCCTTTTTCCCCTTTGAAAGGACCTTGGGGGGTGGCTCCCTGGCATATCAACTGGTCCTGAGCAGGGTGGTCCAGATCTTGCTATGGTGTAAAGAGCATCTCCCAGGAGATTTGGAAGGCACTTTGCTGGAGCAGGAGGTGAGCAGGATAATATCCAAGTATTGGGAAAAAACCGCAAGGATACCCCTTGAAATGCTTCAGGTCTCGGCCTTTGGGACCGAAGGAAAAAGAGGAGGACAGTTGTCAGTGACACTCAGGCCCTCTCGGAAGGTCCTGCCTTCAAATGAGGAGATCAGGCTCGATATGGCGTGGTAACAGTAGGAATAACCTGGAGTTGGGATTGGGATCATGGAAACTGCTAAATTCGGAAAATACCATCTTATAGAGCAGATAGCCGTTGGCAAGGTGGCACAGGTCTGGAAGGCACAGATCACGGGCATTAAGGGCATGGAGCAATACCTTGTGATAAAGAGGCTGCTCCCGCACCTGAGTACCAAGAAAGGGGTGGTTGACATATTCCTCGGCGAGGCCAAGCGGGTGGTGGGGCTTCGTCACGAAAGCATCGTGAGGATATATGACTATGGGGCCATTGAGGGCACCCCCTATGTAGCCCAGGAGTATGTGGAGGGAAAGGACCTAGGGGCCTTTATGGCTGCCATCCGCCAGAGAGGTCGCGCCTTGGGATTGGACCAAGCTGTTTATATCATTGAAAAAATAGCTGAAGCACTGGATTTTGCACACAAACAGGACCTGATTCACGGGGGGCTTTCTCCTCAAAACGTCCTGGTCTCACGCAGGGGGGAGGTAAAGGTAAGCGATTTTTCCATCTCAAGGGCTGCCCTGGAGGGTATGGGTGATGACCCTGAGACCCTGGAGAAGTCTGCCCCTTATTTGAGTCCAGAATTCGTGACCCAAGGCCTGATAAATGTAAAGACTGACATCTTTTGTGCTGGGGTCTTGTTTTGCGAGTTGCTCACCGGACAACCCTGGCTCGGCGGTGACCCTAAAAGGGCCCTTTCTGCATTAAAAGACCAGGGGTTTGACCCCGCAAGCCAAGTACCAGAGGATCTTCCCCAAGGGCTCCGGGACATCCTCAGGCGTGCCCTTGCTAGAGACCCTGCCAAAAGGTATCTCTCGCCCACCATAATGTTTGAAGAGATAAAGAGGGTGGTAAAGAACCTTGCTGCCAAACCCTCCGGTGAAGAGGTGGCAGACCTTATCGTTGAACTCTTTCCCAAGGTGGAGGCAGCAAAAAAGGCGGATCAACAAGAAGAGGTAGAGGAAGGCCAAGAAGCCCCCGAGCAGAGGCCAGAGGCAGCCAGTGTGCCAAAGCCGGATTCAAGGGCGGCTGCAACAAAGAAGCTCCTCCTTGGAGGCATTGCAGCACTCTTGGTGCTGGGCCTTGCTGCTTTTTTCCTCTTTAGCCGCGGGGACGAGGAAGAGGGGTTTGCTACACCAGGTGCCCCAGGGATTACAGCCAGCAAGGGCAGTGTGGATAGCCCTGCTCCTCCCACCCAGGGCAAGGCCTCTGTTGAGAGGCCTCAGGCACCCGACACGGTCCAGGAAGGCGCACCTAAAAAGGAGGCGCCCCCGGATACCCCAGAAAAACAACCCCCGCCCGATCCCGGCCGACTGGAGCTCCAGAAGGGGGTGGAGGCCCTCGCCCAAGGCCAATATGATAAGGCCATATCCATATTCAAGGCGGTTGCATCAAAATACCCGGAATTAAAAGAGGACCTTTCAATTCCATACTCCCAGGCACTGGAGGCCAAGGCCAAAACCATCCTGGACAAGCAGCCCAAGAGGGCCACGGCACTCCTCAAAGAGGCCGTTTCCCTCAATCCCGAAAATGTGGAGGCCCACTTTCACCTTGGCCTCCTCCATGGAGACCAAAAGAAATTCTCCATGGCCATTGATGAATATAAGAGGGTGGTGCAGCTAGACCCTCAATATGCAGATGCCTACTTCAACCTGGGATATATCTATGCGGTGAGAAGGGATTATGAAAACGCTGAGAAGGCATACAAAGAAGTGGTTAACCTTGCGCCCCCATACCTGGACGAAGCCCTCTTTAACCTGGCCATGGTCCAAAAAAGGCTGGGAAAAAGAGAGGCATGCATCCAGAACCTGAAGAGGGCCATCATAGTGAATCCTGACAACAAGCTGGCCAAGAAGTATCTAAAAAAGATGACGGGCAAATAGTGCAGGAGGAAAGGTATGAAAAAGGTCTGGCCCCGTAAGGCGATAATATTTCTGGCAGGCATGTTCCTGATGGGCGGGTGTATCACTATGGGGAAGAAGGCCCCTGAGCCGCCACCAACACCTCCACCTGCGCCACAACCCGTGGTGGAGGAAAAGCCTCCCCTTCCTCCTCCACCTTCCCCCAAGCCAGCCCTTGAGCCGGAGTTGAAAAAGGAGGAACCAAAGGTTCCACAATATCTTGAACACGTGGTGAGATGGAGCGGAGAGTCCTTTTCCCTCATCTCCAAGTGGTATACCGGAAAGTTCAGCAACTGGAAGGCCTTGGTAAAGGCCAATCCAGAGATAAATCCAAGACGCATGAGAAAGGGGCAGATTATTCGAATTCCCATGGAGCTGGTAAAGACCCAAGAGCCAATGCCAAAGTCATTTGTGGAAAAATACACCTCCAAGAAGAGCGAGGAAGAGCCTGTTCTTTTTGGCCCCAAGAAGTAATACTATCTAGAGAGTTCTACTTATCCCTCCTTGTCTTTTGAGAAGGCAAGGAGGGATTTTTTGATTTATGAGTGAGCAAACGTGGTTGACATTGCTAAGAGTTTGAAGAACAATTGCTGGAGCTGATTTGTGTCAATAACAGGAGGGTGCGCTTATGCCCCGCGAAGTGACAAAACTGATTCACAAGTACCTGCGACATGACAAGAAATTCCCCCATGTATGGTGCCCTGGTTGTGGAAACGGTATAGTGCTTGGCTCTCTGGTGAGGGTTATCGACAAGCTGGGGCTCAAGAAGGACGACATAGTAATGGTCTCAGGTATCGGGTGTTCGGGGAGGATGCCCGTGTATGTGGATTTCAACACCCTTCACACCACTCATGGCAGGGCATTGACCTTTGCCACAGGGATCAAGCTGGTCAAACCGCATCTCACAGTGATTGTGGTGATGGGAGATGGTGATGCCACGGCCATCGGGGGCAATCACTTCATACACGCAGCAAGACGAAACATTGATCTGGCCACTATCATAGTGAACAATCAGATTTACGGCATGACAGGCGGCCAGTATTCTCCCACCACTCCATACGGGTGCATTGCCACCACGGCCACCTACGGCCACATAGAGCATGCCTTCTCAATAGCAGAGCTGGCCGTCACTGCCGGGGCGCCGTTTGTGGCAAGGGGGAGTGTCTATCACACAAAACTGCTCGACGATGTAATCGAGCAGTCCATAGTCAAGAGGGGCTTCAGTGTGGTGGAGGTGATGTCCAACTGCCATGTGCAGTTCGGCAGGCGCAACCGTATGTCTGATCCTGTTAGCATGATGAAGTGGATGAAGGATCATGCAGTCAAGGTTGACAAGGCAGAAAAGATGAGCCCAGATGAGTTGAAAGACAAGTTTACCATCGGCATCCTGGCTGATGTGGAAAAGCCCGTCTATACGGAGGAGTATGAGAAAATCAAGCAAAAGGCAACGGTCTAAAAAAGGACGTCTCTCCCTCAAACCCAGCCGATATGAGATTCGCTTGGCAGGCTCTGGGGGCCAGGGTATAATCACGGCAGCCAGAGTGCTTGCAGAGGCCATCAGCGCAGGGGGAGATAAATATGTGTGCCAGACCCAAAGCTATGGCCCTGAGGCTAGGGGTGGAGCTAGCAAGGCAGAGATAGTCATAAGCTATGAGACCATAGACTACCCGAAGACCATGAATCCTGATCTGCTCTTGGCCATGAACCAGACATCGTGTGATGCCTACTTCTCAGACCTCAAACCCTACGGACTGCTGGTTGTGGATTCCACCCTGGTCAAACAGATTCCCACCAGCAGGGCAGTGGCCCTGCCTTTTACAGATACTGCCAGGAAAGAGGTGGGCAAGGAACTGGTGGCAAACATGGTGGCCCTGGGGGCCGTGGTGCGTCTGTCTCAGATCGTGAGGCCTGATATTGTAGAAGAAACCCTATCTCAAAAGGTCCCCCCCGCCTTTGTGGAGATGAACATCAAGGCCTTCAACGCAGGTATGGCCCTTGCCAGCCAAGTGGATGTGGACGCCCTTCCTGCCAGCGCATTTGGCTCTGAAGAGGAAGAATTATAATTCTTAGAGATTTATGTGGTACTGCTTTATTTTTGAAAGCAGTACGGGCCTGCTGATTTCCAAGATCCTGGCGGCCTGGGATTTGTTTCCCTTGGTGAGTTTCAATGCCTTTTGTATCAACTCCTTTTCCAAGGCCTTTGAGGCCTTTTTAAGAGAGAGGGTCTCAAGGGGCTTATAGAGGGGGTGAGGTTCTGCAGAAGTGGTCATGTGAGGTGGGAGGTCTGCCGGGGTTATCCACCTCCCGGAGGCCAGGAGCACTGCCCGTTCTATAACGTTTTCCAGTTCCCGCACATTTCCCGGCCACGAATATCCCATGAGAATGGGCATGGCCTCTGAGGAAAGCCCTTCGATCTTTTTGTGCAGCTTCTTGTTGAACAGATCAATAAAGTAGCCCACCAGCAGGGGGATGTCGCCGCGGCGCTCTCGTAACGGAGGCAGGTGGATGGTCATGACATTTATCCTGTAAAAGAGATCCTCCCTGAATCTCCCCCTTTTTACTTCCTGCTCCAAGTCTTTGGATGTAGCAGCTATCACCCTTACATCTATCTTCTTACTCCCGAGATCACCCAGTGGGGTTATCTCTTCTTCCTGGAGCACACGAAGGAGCTTGACCTGCAAGCCAAGAGGCAGGTCCCCTATCTCGTCCAGGAAGATGGTGCCCCCGTTTGCCTCCTCAAAGCGACCCACCTTGTCGCGAGTCGCATCAGTAAAGGCCCCTTTTTTGTAACCGAAAAGCTCACTTTCCAGGAGGCTGTCGGGGATCCCCCCACAGTTTATGCTGACAAGGGGGCCTTGGGCCCTGGGACTGTTCAGGTGTATCGCCTTTGCCACCAATTCCTTGCCAGTTCCGCTTTCGCCCGTGATCAGCACAGTGGTCTTGTGAGCCGCCACCTTTTCCACCAACTCAAAGACCTTTGCCATGGCCTCACTTCTGGCAATAATGTTGTTGAAGGAGTATCGCATCCTGATTTTCTGGATTTCTTGCTTGAGAGATATGTTTTCTCTTTTAAGCCTTTCGCGCTCCTCTGCCTTTTTGAGGGTGAGCAGGACCTCGTCGGTCTTGAATGGCTTGGATATGTAATCATATGCCCCTTGCTTCATGGCCTCCAGGGCAGTATCAATGGTCCCGTAAGCCGACATCATGATGTAGGTCTTCTCAGGGAATCTCTCTTGGGCCCGTCTCAGGAATTCCATGCCATCCATCCTTGGCATCCTGATGTCACAGAGCACGAAATGGAAGTCCTGGGCCTCCATTAACCGGAGCGCCTCTACGCCGTCACGGGCAGTGGCCACCTCATAGCCTGCCTTGCTCAACATCACCTTGAGCATGTGGCGCATATTTTTTTCATCATCCACAATGAGGACTGATTTATTATTGTTGATCTCCATGGAGCGGTAACCTTATGATGACCTCGGCACCCTGGTGGTGGTTGCGTGCCTCTATGGAGCCCCCCGCAGCATCTACGATGCTATAAGAGACAGAAAGCCCCAGGCCCGTGCCCTTTCCCGGCTCCTTTGTGGTAAAAAAGGGATCGAATACATGGGAAATGGCCTCTTCAGGTAAGCCGGGCCCATTGTCGCGAACCCTTATCTCTATGTAACCTGAATCGTTTTTCGTTTCAATGGATATGGACCCTTCAACCCCTTTGTCATCAGGGCCAAAGGATTCGTTGATTGCATCGGCTGCATTCATTATTATGTTTAGGAAAACCTGTTTGAGTTGGTTTGGGTCAGCCAGGACCGTATCCATTGGGGCATCCAAGCTGGTGGTCACGGAGATGCCTCGCATCATGGGCTGCGGTTTCATGATCTCCACTGTCTCCTGAAGCAGGGAATTCACCTTTACTGCCTTTTTCTTTCCGTCTGTGGGCCTGGAAAAATCCAGCAATTGCCTGATGATGCTGTTTATCCTGGAGACCTCGGACTCCATCCTTTCAAGGAAGTCCCTGGACTCTGACTCCTCAAGTCCACCCCGCTTCAAGAGATCTAGGTATCCCAACACTATTCCTATGGGATTACCAATTTCATGGGCTATGCCCGTGGCAAGTCTTCCCACCGAGGCCATCTTTTCCGAGCGGATGATCTCCTCCTGGGCCTTTTTTAACTCTTGGTTGGTGCGTTCCAGAGTTTTTATGTGGGATTTCAGCTTTGTTTTGTTCTCCTCCAGCCTCTTCAGCATCATGTTCAGGGAGCGATACAGGCGGCCCATTTCGTTGTGCAAGGGCTCCGGTGGCAAGGAGAAGGTCTCTTTGAGGTGAAACTCATCCGTTATCTTGAGCAGTTTATTTATGGGACGGATGACGCTTCTTGAGAGGAGATAGGAACCGAAGGCAAGCAGCACTATGCTGTTTAGAAGGGTGTAGAGGAGGACCACTCGCTCTGAGCGCCTCAATCTGGTGTAGATATCTTCCAGGTGTGAGCGTATCGTAATGGCTCCAAGCGCACCTGATTTCCCAGGGATGGGAGCTGAGACCAGCAGGTATTCTGGAGAAAACCATATGACGCCCCAGGTGCTACCTGACAACTTGGATGACTCTTGCCCAAGTGCACTGCTCTGTCTGGCCAGAAGCACGGCCTCCCCTTTTGCCTGCCCCCATGTGCCGGAAACTTCAGTCTCTCTTCCCCTCCCATCCACCAAAAGGATGTCAGAAAAGTTGGCCTTGGCGGCAAGTTTCTTGAGATCAGATTTAAACATGTGGTCGTGGATAAGACCACTCAGCGCCTCATTATCATAAGAGGCCCGGGACAAGACTTGAGTCATGGACATTGCAAGGGCTTTGCCAGCCCTTATCCTCTCTTCCAGGAGATCTTTTTCTGCAAACCTCAGCATCACGGCATTGATGAGAAGCATTGCTGAGGTGATGAGGACCGCCAGATAGATGAGTATGACAACCCTCAGGCTGGAAAACGGACTGCCCAAGCTCTCAACCCCCTCCCAAAAGGCCCAGGTAAAATGAGATCAGGGCGTGGCCGAAAAAGAAGTAAACCACTGCACCCAGGGCCAGAAAGGGTCCAAAGGGTATGCGGGCGCCCAGCTCCTTCTTCGTTATCAAAAGGGCCCCGCCGCCGATGATGGTGCCAGCCACAGAGGAGATCAAGACCACGAAAGGAAGGGCCTTCCAACCAAGCCATGCACCTATCATGGCCAGCAGCTTGATGTCTCCCCCACCCATGCCCTCCTTTCCTGTGATCAGCTCAAAGGCCATGGCCACTGCCATGAGGCCCAGGCCGCCGGCCAATATGCCGATGGCAGAATCCATCCATGAAGGAGGCCCTGGTAACAAGGAATACAGGAATCCCACTGCAATACCTGGAAGAGATATCACATCAGGGATGATCTTGTGGTGGAGATCGATAAATGTGATAATCAATAGTGATGCGTGAAAGATCAGGTAAATGATATATTGATGCCTGGGCCCGTATCTGATAAAGAGGACAAGGCTCAGGAGGCCCATTACCGCTTCAACCACTGGATATTGAAGGGAGATGGGCCCCTTACAGTGTCTGCATTTGCCCCTGAGCACCAGATAGCTCAAAATGGGGATGTTATCGTAAAACTTGATGGGCGTTTGGCAGTGTGGACAGGCCGAGGGCGGTGAGACCAATGATTTGCCCAAAGGAATCCGCCATATGCACACATTGGCAAAGGAGCCCAGCGCCAATCCGAATAAGAAGGCAAAGAAGGGCATTAAGGCAACTTGGTTCATAATTTTTCCCCAAGCTCAAAAGCTCTGAAAATGAAGGGCAACAAAAAGCCTCCTATACTAATCATAAATCCGCAAAACCCTCAGCAACGCCTCATAAGAAGGGTATGCGAGGTGCTTGCCCAAGGGGGTATTATTGCTTATCCCACGGATACCTTTTACGGCATAGGGTGTGACCTTTACAACAAAAAGGGTATCCAGATGATATATCGGCTGAAAAACCGGCCTCTAAAGAAACCCTTCTCTTTTGTATGCGACAGCCTGAAAGAGATAAGCCGCTATGCAAAAGTGAGCAACTATGCATATAAGACCATGAAGAGGCTGCTTCCTGGCCCTTACACCTTTGTCCTTGAAGGCACCCGCCTTGTGCCCAAGATCATGCTCACAAAACGAAAGACCGTGGGCATCAGAGTGCCTGACAACAAGATATGCCTTGCCATAGTGAAGACTCTGGGGAGGCCCATAATAAGCACCAGTGCCGGCCATGACGATCCAGAATCCATAAGAGAGGCCTATGGCAACTACCTGGACCTGGTGGTGGACGGTGGCCCGCTCTTCCCAAGCCCATCTTCTGTGATTTCACTCATTGACGATGAGCCGGTGATAATAAGGGAAGGCAAAGGGGATGTAAGTATGTTTCGTTAAATCCTGGGAGGAGAGGGCAAATGCATGAATTGAAATTCCACGCCTGAATTCTTGACTGCCCTGAGGAGGGCCTGGATCATGCTCTCAAACAGCAGATCCCAAAACCCTGCCTCCCTTGCCTTGGGATATACCAGAGAGACTTCACCCTTGAGCCCTGCCATTTGTTTGGCCAGCTCCACTGCGTCACGAAAATTGCCGAGCTCATCCACCAGCCCCAGTTCCTTGGCCTGGGCCCCTGAAAGTATTCGGCCATCTGCTATCTTTCGCACCTGTTCTTCCGGAAGTTTTCTTCCTTGGGCCACGGCCTTTACAAATTGATCCTGAATATCTGAGATCAATTCCTGGAGCAATTCCTTCTCTTTCTTTGTAAGTGACCTGTGGGGTGATCCGATGTCCTTAAACTCCCCGCTTTTCACCACCTCCATGTTTATCCCCAATTTCTTCAGGAGTTCCTGGAAACCCACAAATTGCATTATCACACCGATACTTCCTGTAAGGGTCCCGGGATTGGCCACAATCCTGTCTGCTGCAGAGGCAATGTAGTAGCCGCCAGAGGCCGCCACACCTCCCAAGGAGGCCACCACCTTCTTGTGCTTAGTGGTCTTACGAACTTCTTTGTAAACTTCTTGGGACGGACCCACCCCTCCTCCCGGGCTGTTTATCCTCAGGATGATGGCCTTGATGGATCGATCTTTCCTGAATCTAATGAGTTGATCCAAAACGGGTTCGGGGTTGACGATGGGGCCCTCTATAGGGATTACACCGATCTTTTCGCCAAATGCGATCTTTTTGGAAGGCCCCATGAATTTGAGGGCGATGATGGAAAGGGTCCCCAAAAAGACTCCCACCAATATCAGGATGATAAAGGCAGTGAGCAAGGGGCGTCTTTTCTGGGCCATGGCGTCTCTTTATTCTGGCTCTTTGTTGCTCCCTTCAGCGGCCTCTTCTCCCGTGGCCTCGACTGCTCCAGAGGGGCTCTCGGGCGAGGATTCCAGGGCGAGACCTGGTGAAGAGGCGGGATCAGCGCCATCTGGCTCTTCCTGAGAGTCCTTCCCTTGACTCTGTAATTGCTTTTGCAAATTCATCATCTCTTCGCGGAGCAGTTCACCCAGATTTGAAGTGGCTTCCCTGCGGGTGTTAAGATAGCTGCGGAAGCTATCCTTGTCAGAGGGGGACTCTAGTTTCTTGAGTGAGAGACCTATCTTCTTTTCTTCAGGAGACACATGGATCACCTGGGCCTGGATCACGTCGTCAATCTGGTACTTGGAAAGGGGATTGCCTCTTTTGTCCCTCGGGACCTCTGAGACATGGATCAGGCCTTCTATGCCCTCTTCCAGTTCCACGAATATGCCAAAGTCGGTGATGTTGGTGATGGTCCCGGTCACCCTGGTGCCCGGCTTGTATTTGTTGGGGATTTCCAACCATGGATCAGGCGTGAGTTGTTTGATCCCCAGGGAGAACCTTTCGTTTTCCTTGTCAATGTTGAGGACGATTGCCTGGACCTCCTGGCCCTTTTTGTAAAGTTCTGATGGGTGCTTGATCCTCTTGGTCCAGGAGATGTCTGAAATGTGTACCAGGCCGTCGATCCCTTCATCGATCCCTATGAAGATTCCAAAGTCGGTTATGTTCTTTATCTTGCCTTCAATGGTAGTGCCCACCGGGTATTTCTCTGCAATGACGTCCCAGGGGTTGGGCTTTACCTGTTTCATGCCCAGGGAAATGCGCTTTTTCTCCACATCGATGTTGAGGACCATGACCTCCACCTCGTCACCAACCTTCAATATCTGGGATGGATGACGAATTCTCCTGGTCCACGACATCTCTGACACATGTATGAGCCCTTCCACACCTGGCTCCACTTCCACAAATGCACCATAGTCGGTGAGACTCACCACCCGACCAACCAGCTTGGTACCTATGGGGTATTTTTCATCAGCGTTAAGCCAGGGATCAGGTGTAAGCTGCTTTATGCCAAGGGAAACCCTTTCCCTTTCTCTATCAAACTGGAGCACCTTTACTGTAATCCGGTCTCCAATCTTGTAAAGCTCAGAAGGGTGTCCCACCCTTCCCCATGACATATCAGTTATGTGCACCAGGCCATCAATGCCGCCCAGGTCTATGAACAATCCATAATCCGTGATATTTTTCACAGTGCCCTCAAGCACTGCGCCTTCTTCCAAGATTGCCAGGGTCTTCTCCCTCAAGGCCATGCGCTCTGCTTCAAGTATGGCCCTCCGTGACAACACGATGTTGCCCCGACGCCTGTTGTATTTGACAATCTTGAATTCGTGCTCCGTTCCCACAAGGGCGTCCATGTCCCTTACGGGTCTCAGGTCCACCTGGGAGCCTGGTAGGAAGGCTGGAAGGCCCACGTCAACAGAGAGGCCCCCCTTGACCCTTGAGACGATGGTCCCTTTAATGGTCCCATCCTGCTCATAAATTTCCTTTATCTTGTCCCAGACCTTTATCTTGGAGGCCTTTTCCTTGGAAAGGAAGATGATCCCCTCGTCGTCTTCCTTCCTCTCCAACAATACGTCCACCTTGTCTCCCACCTTGGCCGTGAGATTGCCTTCTTCGTCCAGGAATTCGCTTATGGGGATTTGTCCCTCGGACTTATACCCGATGTCCACCAACACATATTCCTTGTCGATGTGGACGATCTGGCCGGTTACCACATCCCCTTCCTGAATTGTCTTGAGGCTTTCCTCGTAAAGCTCCATGAAATTTTCTGTTTCCTGGGGATCCTCTGGAGCTTGATCAGATGAAGGATCGGGTTGGGTGACTGCGGGTTGGCTGGATTGGACTGTTTGCTGGGTTTCAGTTGGCTCCTGGTCTAAATTCTGTTGGTTCATTTCGTCTGTTCCTTTTTCCATCAAAACTACGTACCCCCCAATGTAATTTCCTCTTTCAAGAGGCTTAAAATTGCACAATTATCATAGCAACAAATTACTTTCAACCTTTTATTTCCTTCTGAATACGCCTAAAAAAGGCCCTCAGGGTTCAATCCATGCCCTTTATCATCACCAGGATCTCGGCCAGGACCTCTTCAATGGACATATGAGATGTGTCTATTACCACGGCATCAGGGGCTGGCCTCAGGGGGGCCACAGCTCGACTTTGGTCCTGTGAGTCCCTTTTTTCCATCTCTTGTCGCACCTCCACCAAAGAGGCCTTTTGACCCCTCTCTTGCCTCTCCTTGAGCCTCCTTTCGGCCCTTACATCCAAAGATGCCGTAAGGAAAAACTTGGGTCTTGCCCAGGGAAAGACCACGGTGCCCATGTCTCTACCCTCTGCCACCAAGTCACGGCCTTGGGCCATCTCCCTTTGGAGCCTTACCATGGCCTCTCTCACCTCTGGGATGGCAGAGATGGCAGAGGAGAGCATGTCTATTTCAGGGACTCGGATCTTATCGGTCACATCTTTCCCCCAAAGGAGTATCTTTGGATTATCCGGGTCGCCAACAAAAGCAATGGAGACCGAGTTGGCCAGTTGGCCCACCAGCTCTCTGTCTTCTTTGTCCAGGCCTTTGTCCTTGGCAGCAAGGGCAACCGCCCTGTACATGGCACCGGTATCCAGGTAGAGGTAACCCAATCGGTGGGCCAGCAATCTTGCAATGGTGCTTTTCCCTGCCCCTGCAGGGCCGTCAATGGTGATTACTCGGTGGGTGTCTCTGGTCATAGCCCCAGGACCTCTCTGAGAGCTTGGATAAAGCGCTGGTTTTCGTTTGGGAGCCCCACACTGATCCGAATGAATTCAGGGAGTCCAAAGGACTCCATTGATCGCACTATGACACCTTTTCTCAACATGCGCTCATAGGTCTCCCTGCCCCCGATGGGCGTTTTTATGAGAAAGAAGTTGGCCCGGGTGGGGAAATGCTCCAAGCCCATTTTGTCCAGTTCACCCTTGAGGAAGCTCAGGCCTTCCCTGGTGAGTGAAAGGGTCTGGGCCACGAACTCATCATCGTCAAGGGCAGCGGTGGCTGCTGCCTGGGCAAGGGTATTGGCATTGAAGGGTTGTCTCACCCTGTTCATGTAGTCCACCAAGGTGCTTGGCCCTATCCCGTAACCTATCCTCAAGCCTGCAAGGCCGTAGAGTTTTGAAAATGTCCTCAATACGAGGAGGTTTTCATTTCGATTCACCAGGCCCAGGGCAGACTTTATAGGAGGCTCGGCCGTATGTTGGCCAGGTATGGTTGAAAACTCAATGTATGCTTCATCCACCAGGACCAGGACATTTTTTGGGACTTGGTCCATGAACCATTGGAGTTGATCCAGGGTAAAGGCTGAACCAGTGGGATTGTTGGGATTGCACAAGAAAATAATTTTGACCTTCTCTGTAAGAGATTCCAGGACCCTTTCAAGGTTTACTGATAGGTCTTGAAGCGGCACTGATATCATTGTCCCGCCAGCGGCCTTTACCACCTTCTCGTAGACCAGAAAAGTGGGAAAGGCCTGGAGCGCCTCCTCACCAGGCAGGAGAAATGTCCTCACCGAGAGCTCTATGATCTCGTTTGAACCGTTTCCCAGTATCAACTGCTCAGGGTTCACCCCCAGTTTTTGGCTCAGTTTTTCCTTGAGGTAATAGCCGCTTCCGTCAGGGTATCGGTGAAGGGTGGACAGCCTGGCCCTTATGGCCTCCAGGGCCTTTGGCGACGGGCCCAAAGGGTTTTCATTGGATGCCAGTTTGATGCTCCCCTTGATACCAAGCTCCCTTTCCAGCTCCTCAATGGGTTTGCCCGGTGGGTAGGGGACCAACTCTTCAATACCTTGATGGATCAGCTTATTCATGAAACCGTTCTCTCCCTGGCTGTTATTTTTAGCGATTGGCTTATATCCCAAAGATTCCACAAAGTAAAGGAGGGTTTGTTTCCAATTATAGCGCTTGACTTGCGTGGTGGAATCTATTATTTTTTCTAGCATTTGAGAGCATTGGTGGCATGGGTTTGCGAAAGAGAGAGGGTGTCCATGAATAAGTCGCAACTGGTTGAGGCCTTGGCAAAAGCAGAAAACCTGCCCCTCAAAAAGGCCGAAGAGGTGGTCAACACCGTCTTTGGAGAGATGGAAAAGGCCCTTATAAATGGGGAGCGGATAGAGATCCGGGGCCTTGGTAGCTTCAAGGTAAAACATTACGACGGCTACAAAGGGCGCAACCCCAAGACCGGGGAGATCATAGACGTGGCCCCAAAGAAACTCCCTTTCTTCAAGGTGGGCAAAGAGCTCAAGGAAAGGGTGGATCTCCAATAGTCCTTTCAGTGGCCTTGGTCGTGCTAGACGGGGAGCTAGCGGTGCCCTGTAACCCGAAATCCGCTTATGCGGGGTCGAAGGTCCTCTTGAGAGCTTAGGACCGGGCGGTCCTCCAGATGGTGATGGAGAAGGGATGGAACTCACGTGACAGGCGCTTGCGAACCCCGTCAGGTCCGGAAGGAAGCAGCGGTAAGCAAGAGAGCCTGTGTCGTGATGTTTTTCTATCCCATTGCTTCACACCACTGAGACGCACCGGTTACGGCTCGACAGAGGATGCACGACCAAGGTTTTCCCAAAAGTCCTGCCAGCTTGATACCTGAAATCTTCCCTGAGGTCTCTTTCCTCAACTCTGCACAGCTCATATGGCATGTGGAGGGCCCCATGCGGTTCAGTTTTCCCGCCTTGGGAAGATGCCGGGGCGTGATTCAGTCTGTGTTCACGCGGAAGGGTGGGGCCAGTTCTGGGCCGTTCAGGTGGTTGAATCTGGGCTTTGGGGTGGGAGAGGACAGAGAAGTGGTGAGGAAAAACCTCGGGACGATAATTGAGGCAACAGGAATCAGGTCTCTTGCCCTGATGAACCAAACACACTCGGATCGTGTGGCCGTCATGAAAGGCCCTCCCAAGGCACTGATGGGCCAATACCGCTGCGATGCCCTGATATCTGATATCCCGGGCGTGGGACTTTTGGTTAGGACCGCTGATTGCCAGGGGGTTCTATTTCTTGATCCAGAAAAGAGGGCTTGGGCTGCTGTTCACTGCGGATGGAGGGGGGCCGTAAAGAACATATTGGAAAAGGTGATCCGCGAGATGGAACAGGTCTTTGGCACGCGCCCCGAACACCTGATGGTCGCCATCGGGCCATCCTTGGGCCCGTGCTGCGGCGAATTCAAAGGGTATAGGGAGATCTTTCCAAAGGAGTTTAGACCATTCATGGTGAGGGAGAATTACTTTGATATGTGGGCGGTAAGTTGCTGGCAACTCACTCAGGCAGGAATAAGGGAGAAAAACATAGAGGTTTCAGCAATATGTACCAGATGCAGTACCGCCCTTTTTTATTCTTACAGGGCTCAAGGGACTACAGGGCGCTTTGGGACACTGATATGTATGGGATGATTTTTCCCTTGCCTATGGGGGAACACAAATATATAGTGGTGTTGAACTGGGAGGGCCGAGAGGTTTGGGCCTGTCGCCAGTCAGTTGGGATTCGCAAATTAGGTTGGTTGTATCTGTTTTGGAATCGGTCTTTTCACCATGGAGCGGCCTGGTTTCAAAGTCAGTGGATGAGCGAGCCTAAGGAGCGGAGAGATTCAAGGTAGAAAGGAGGTCGCTTATGGTGGAAGGTCGGGTAAAGTGGTTCAACGAAAAAAAGGGTTACGGCTTTATTGAGTCTGACACCCACGGTGATGTGTTTGTACATTACACCGGTATAGAAGGCTCTGGTTTTCGCACCCTGCACGAGCTGGAACTGGTCACCTTTGAGATCAAAGAGACACCCAAAGGTCGGCAAGCCGTAAATGTAAGAAAGTTATAACCCCAATATCCAGAACAACAAAAAAAGGCGCTTGGGCTGATATGGCCGGGGCGCCTTTTTTATTGGCCAGGCTGGCCAAGTCCAGGCACATTGAGGTCTTGGGGGCTAGAGCCCGGTAAAAGTGTGGGCAGGAATTGTTGCAAGAGTTTTCGCTGCTGGCCCTGCTCTGCCAGCTCCAGGAGGTCTTGAGCCCTTTTGTTGTCAGGGTCTTCGTCAAGGATCTTGTTAAGTATGATCTTTGCCTTTTCGTATTGTTGAGCCGAAATGAGATCTTCTGCAAGGGCAAGCCTTCGTTCAATAATCTTTTGCTTGTCAGGCTTTGCCTTGAGGCGGGCCAGGGCCTCCCTTTTCAGGCTTTTTGCACGGGGATTGTTTGGCTCGAGCCTCAGGGCCTGGTCCAGCTTTGAAATGGCAAGGTGAAATTTGCCTGCGTCCATGAGGGCTGTCGCTTCTTTCAATTTTCTTTCAACCGCCTGTCTTTTCTTCCCCTGCCTGGCCTTTCGCAGGATCTCTTTTGCCCTGGGGTGATCAGGGGCATTGGCAAGGACCCTTCTGGCCTCTTCCTCGGCCTTTCCTAAGGAGCCCGAATCCAGATATGCCTCTGCCTTTGCCAGCATCACCGCAATCTCTTTCTTCTTCTTTTCCAGTTCCTGCAATTTGGTCCTGGCTCTGCGGGCCAACTCCTTTGCTTTTGGATCGTCTGGGTCAAGATCCAGTGCGGCATCAGCATTCTGAAGGGCAGCCCGATAGTTGCCAGCAGCATAGGCCGCTTCACCCTTGAGGAGCCTTTCTTGGACCAGCTTGACCTTTTTTGCCTTAAAGGCAAGGGACTGGATCAGGAGGGCATCTTCATTGTCTGGCTGAACAGCCAGGACTTCTTTTACCTTATCCAGTGCCCCATCGTAGTCGTCTGCCTCCAGTAGCCGGCGGGCTTCCTTTATGGCCAGAGCCAAGGATTGGGCCTGTCCTGGGGGCTCTTTTATCACCTTTTCAGCCCTTTCAGCCACAGGGCCGGAAGGTCCTTCCAGGGTGGCCCGGGGTGGTGGGGCCTCTGCCCCTTTGTGGACTAGAAAGTAGTAAGCTGCCCCGGCTCCTCCGGCCAGGAGCACCAGGACCAAGGCAAGGATTAGGGCAATGGGCCTTTTAGAAGTTTCAGGTTCACCCTTGGCCTCAGCCCCCAGCGGCGTGGTAACCGTAGGCCCCATGGTGGCTGTGGCAAGCTCTTCTTGGGCGGGCCTGTCCTTTAGGGGTGATGGTTCGGCAGGGGCCCGGGCCAAGGTCTCTGTGATTGCCCTGTGTAGGTTTTCCCAGAACTCGGCACAGTCTTTCCACCTGTCTTCAGGGCGTTTTTCAATGGCCTTGAGGATAACCCTTTCAAGCTGGGGGCTTACATGGGGTGCAAACTCCCTGGGCGAGGGAGGTGGTTCTTTCAGGTGGGCCTGCATGATGGTAAAGAGGCTGTCTCCACCGTTGAAGGGCACCTTGCCGGTGACTGCCTGGTATAGTGTTATCCCAAGGGAGTAGATGTCTGATGCCGCTGTAATGGGATGCTCCTTGGAGGCCAGGACCTGTTCAGGGGACATGTAAAAAGGCGAGCCCATGCCCATGCCGGTGGTGGTGAGTGTGGCCTCAAATCCTGTTCCCAGTAGCCTGGCAATCCCAAAATCCGTAATCTTTACTTGGCCGCCCTGGTCTATCATAATGTTACTGGGCTTTAGGTCTCTGTGGACAATACCCAGGCCATGGGCATAGCCGATGGCATCCAGGACCTGTTTGAAGATGCTGGAGACCTCTTCCAATGGCAAGGGGCCTCCCCTTTCCTGTATGAGGTGGGCCAGGGTGGGGCCGGATATGTATTCCATTACAATGAAGTAGCGGCCTTGGTGCTCGATAAAATCGTAGAGGGTGACGATGTTGGGGTGGGTCAACCTGTCCATGACCTCTGCTTCTCGGAAAAAGCGCTCGTTAAAGGCAGAGTCGCTTTCAAGGGAGGCAGAGAGCATCTTTATGGCAACGGTGCGCCTGGTGAGCGCCTTGTGCTGGCCCAGGTAGACCACTGCCATGCCGCCCTTGCCGATGAGGTCAATGATCTTGTAGTTCCCAATCTCCTGGCCTATCACAGTGCTTCCTCCCCTAAGCCAACTATCTGACATCCTGGGCTAAATTTCAAGGGCTTTTGTGTGGAATAAATGGCAGGTTGCTTTGCCAGGGGCTTTGAGGTATTCATGTGTTTGACTTGTGCAAGAGGAATTGAGAACCCTGGCAGGAACTTCGGCGAGGTCTACAGTGGGATCTGATGTGAATGAGTTGAGGGCAAGAATTGTTGCCAACAAGGCGGTGGCCCGGCACACATATCTCATGGACCTTGAGCTGGCTACTGACCTCTTTCGTGCCGTGCCCGGACAATTTGTCATGCTTCGGGCATTTCAGGGCACAGACCCTTTGTTGCGGCGGGCCTTTTCCATCTGCTCCATTAAGGGGGACAATGTCCTTAGAATCCTATACCGTGTTGTGGGCAAGGCCACAAGGCTGATGGCAGCAATGAAGAGGGGGGATGGACTCGATCTCCTGGGACCCCTTGGAAACGGCTTTACCCTTAATGATCCTGCATCTACAGCCATTCTGGTTGCTGGAGGTATCGGGCTGGCCCCCCTCATCTTTCTTGCCTCTCGGGCCAAACAGGCCAATTTGCTGTTGCTTGCAGGGTATCGCACGGGGGATGAGGTGGTGGATTTGGCCTCCCTGGGATTGGATGAGGTGGGGCAAATGGTTGCCACAGAGGATGGCACAGTGGGTTATCATGGACAGGTCACAGGGCTTCTAGAAATAGAACTGGCCAAGAAAATTTCATTGAATCCCATAGTGTATGCGTGTGGACCATGGGAGATGCTAAAGCGAACTGCGGCCATATGCCGGGAAAAGGGTGTCAGGTGTGAGGTCTCCCTGGAATCAGCCATGGCCTGCGGGATGGGGGCGTGCCAGGGGTGTGCGGTGAGGGGCTCTGCCGGGAAGGATGATGTATATTACCATGTATGCACCCACGGCCCGGTATTCCATGCATCAGAGATAGCCTGGGAGGTATGATGAGACCTGATCTTTCCGTGGACCTGGGCTTCTTAAGATTAAAGAACCCGGTGGTTGCTGCCTCTGGCACCTTTGGCTATGGCCGCGAATATTCCCCCATAATAAACCCAAACCTCTTGGGAGGGCTGGTGGTCAAGGGGATATCATTGCACCCAAAACCTGGCAATCCCCCTCCCAGGATAGTGGAGACCCCCAGCGGTATGCTCAATGCCATAGGCCTTGCCAATGTGGGGGTGGAAGTATTTTTGGAGGAAAAGCTGCCCTGGCTCAGGGGACTGGATACCACCATAATCGTGAACATCTACGGCCATAGATTGAAAGAATACGGCGCTATTGCCTCTGCCTTGAGGGGCGTAGATGGTGTAGATGCCCTTGAGGTGAACATTTCGTGTCCAAATGTGGAAAAGGGGGGTATAGCATTTGGGACCGATCCCTTGAGTGCCGCCAGGGTCACGGAACTGGTCCTGGAACATACTGACAAGCCCGTGATAGTGAAGCTTACCCCCAATGTCACCGACATCACGGAGATAGCCAAGGCGGTAGAGTCAGCAGGGGCCCACGCCCTCTCCCTCATAAATACCCTGACCGGCATGACCATTGATGTGGAGAGCAGGAGGCCGAGGCTGGCCAATAAGTGGGGAGGGTTATCAGGGCCTGCCATCAGGCCCGTGGCCCTGTACATGGTTTACAGGGTGGTAAGGTCTGTGACCATCCCGGTCATGGGTATCGGCGGGATCTTGGAGGCAAGGGATGCCCTGGAGTTTCTCATTGCCGGCGCAAAGGCGGTCCAGGTGGGGACGGCCAATTTCGTGGACCCGAGAGCCACTTTGAAGATAGTGGAAGGGATCAGGGAGTACTTGAGCCGCCATGGCCTTGGATCTGTGGAGGAATTAATAGGCACCCTTGAGGAATGAGCAAAAAAGGCCTTGGGTGATACGCCCGGAATACCTTGCTGGAGGCTTTTAGGGGTGGAAGTCTGGACTGTCTTGCTGTTGGGCTCTATTTTGCTACTGGCCCTTTTGAAGATTGTCTATGTTATCGGGGTGGGGCTCACGCTCCCCAAGACCCAAGGGGCCCTGTTTGTCACCACACCCCGTGGTCCCATCCGTGAGGCACTGGAGGCTGCAAGGCTAGGCACTGGACAGACCCTGGTGGACCTTGGCTGCGGTGACGGCAGGGTGCTGGTGGAGGCGAGCAAGGGTTTTGGGGCAAGGGCCCTGGGGTTCGAGATAAATCCCGTGGCCTATCTCATGGCCCGGATTCGGTGTCTGGTCCACAAGGGAGTTGAGGTAAGATACAAGAATTTTTGGGGTGCTGACTTGGGCCAGGCTGATGTGGTGTTCTGCTACCTGTTCCCGGATGTGATGGCCCGCCTTTCGGCCAAGTTGGCCCAAGAGTTGAGACCTGGCACAAGGGTGGTGAGCTGTAACTTTCCCATGCCGGATTGGAGACCCTCAGTGGTCCTGAGGCCAGGTGGGCGAAAGGATCCTGTCTACATCTACGAGGTCTCAGGGAAAGGGAGGACAGGGGGTTCACCCCTAGCCAACAGAGCGTGAGACGAGACTCTCAACCGGCTGGAGCAAGGAGCGTTCCGCTTCGAGGGGGGCACCCTTGATCCGGTTTCGTCCTTCCTTCTTGGCTTGGTACATAAGTTGATCGGCCGTATTTATCATGGCTTCTGGCGAGATCACAGCCTCAGGGGTCTCTGGCCCGAAGGCTGTCACCCCAAAACTTGCCGTTATCTTGATTGAATCTGCGGCAGGGATTTCGATGGTGGAGGCCTCTACAGAGGCCCTAAGCCTCTCGGCCATACAGATGCCTCCCTGAAGATCTGTCTCTGGCAGGATCACCACGAACTCTTCGCCCCCGTATCTTGCCACCCAGTCCACATCCTTTCTTATGGATTCCTCAATGATCTTCACGAATTCTTTGAGCACCAAGTCTCCCGTCTGGTGGCCAAAGGTATCATTGATTCGTTTGAAGTGGTCAATATCACAGAGACACAAAGAGAGTGCCCTCCCATATCTCCTTGCCCGTTTGATTTCCTGGTTAAGTCGTTCGGTCAAAAAACCTCTATTATAACAGCCGGTTAGTGGATCCGTGATGGAAAGTATCCTGATTTCTTCATTGGCCTCCTTGAGCGACTTTTCCAGGTTGAGGATCCGTATGCCAGCCCTGAGCCTTGCCACCAGTTCCGGGTGGTTGAAGGGTTTGGTGAGATAGTCGTCAGCCCCGGCATCCAGCCCCCGGATAATGTCGTCCTTGGAATCCTTGGCCGTAAGAAGTATGATGACCACATAACCGGGGAGCTCCATTTCCCTTATGGTCCGGCAGAGCTCCAGGCCGTCCATTTCAGGCATGACCCAGTCGGTAATGACTATGGGAAAGAACTGCTTCCTGAATACTTCCAGTGCCTGGCGACCATTCTCCACGGCAACCACATGGTAGCCGGACCTCTTGAGTGTCTTCTGCAAGAGCCTCCTGGTTACAGGATTGTCTTCAACCACCAGGATTGGAAATGTAGAGTCCAAGATATGGAGCCTCCATCAAGCAACCCAAAAAGACCTGTTTGTAAAACGCCAGGGAGCGGCTAACCTACCAAAGAGGAAACTTCATGCAATTTATCTGCCAAAACCTGGAGTCTGGCAGACAACTCTTGAATTTCTCCTGCCTTGGCCTTTTCCTCCATCTCCTTGGCCACGCTGGAAAGCTCCATTAGGCCCAGGTTGGCGGCCGCACCCTTCAAGGAGTGGGCAGCTTTGGCAGCCTCCTCTGCGTTTCCAGAGTCCACTGCTTGTTTCAGCCGCTCCATGTCCTGGCTGCCAGAGTCCACCATGATCTCCAGGAGTTCAAGGTATTCGTCCTTTTCAAGGCCCAGATTAGCGCTCAATTCTTCAAGATTCATGATCCCTCCTTGTTTATTACCCACTTGTTCAAGATTTGAAATACCACCTCTCGCTTTATTGGTTTGCTTATATAGTCATTCATGCCAGCCTCCAGGCACCTCTCCCTGTCCCCTTTCATGGCATTGGCGGTCATGGCAACGATTGGGATGGGGCCGCGCTGTGTCCTTAGGCCATTTTGCTCTGCCTTGCGGATTTCATGGGTGGCACTGAGGCCATCCATTTCCGGCATCTGGACATCCATAAATATAATGTCAAGGTCATCAGCCCTCTCCCTGAACTTTTCCAGGGCCTCTTTGCCGTTGTTGGCCACCTCTACCAGATACCCACCTTTGGTGAGCATGAGCTTTGCCAGTTTCTGGTTCACCGGGTTGTCCTCTGCTAGCAAGATCCTGACAGAGCGCTTCAGGGCCTCTTCCACAGAGTATTGGGTCATGATCTCGCCCGAGGCCCGCTCCTCTGCTTTATCGGTCTTTCCAGCCAGGAGACCTTCAATCATCTTGATGAGCTTATCCCTTCTCACGGGCTTGGTGAGAAAGCCGTCAAATCCCGCCTCCCTGGAGCGCTTTGCCCCCCCTGCCGTGGTTGATGAAAATGCCAGAAGGGGAATATTTCCCCCTGGGGGCGGTAGGTTCCTGATTTGGCTGGCCACCTCAAAACCGTCTTGGGCGGGCATGACTATGTCAAGGATGCATATGTGGAATGGGTTCCCTCCTTCTACACCCTCCCTTATCTTGTCCAAAACCTCGGTGGAATCCAAGAGGGCCTCAACCCTCATGCCGGCTTTTTCCAGTGTGTGCTGGATTATCTCAAGGTTGGTGGGATTGTCGTCCACCACCAAGGCCCTTTTGTCCTTGAGGGAAACAGGCCTAAGAATCTTTTCCTCGGATCGTTCCTCTACTGCGCCCACCCACGCGGTAAAGTGAAACACGCTGCCCTCCCCCGGTGTGCTTTCGGCCCACACATCTCCTTCCATCAGCGAGGCAATCTTTTTGCAAATGGGCAATCCCAGCCCGGTTCCACCGTACTTCCTGGTGGTGGAGCCGTCTGCCTGCTGAAAGGGCTCGAATATGACCGAAAGTTTGTCGTTGGGGATACCGATTCCAGTATCCCTGACCATGGCGTGGAGTTTGACCCGACCCTCACTTTCTTCATCCACGTCCAGGGCCAGTTCTATTTCTCCTGACTCGGTAAACTTTGCCGCATTGCCCAGGAGGTTCATCAAGACCTGTCGGAACCTGTGTGGATCTCCCTTGATCTTTGACGGCACCTGATCCCCAATCCTGCACAGCAGTTCCACGGGCCTTCCGGAGATGCGCGGCCTGATCAATTCACACACGTCATAGCAGAGTACCTCAGGGTCAAACTCAATCTCTTCGAGGTGCATCTGGCCTGCTTCTATCTTGGAAAAGTCCAGGATGTCGTTGATGAGGGAGAGGAGCGCCTCTCCGCTTCGCTTTATGGTCTTTGCGTAATCTGACTGCTCTTCGGTGAGATCGGTCTCCAGGAGCATGTCAGTAAATCCGATCACGCCGTTGAGCGGGGTGCGGATCTCATGGCTCATGTTGGCCAGGAATTCGCTCTTGGCAAGGGAGGCCAACTCTGCCTTTACTGCCATGGAGTTTGCCCTTTCAATGGCGGCCTCAAGCTGGTCGTTGGTCTCTCTCAGCTCCTTCAGTATTTTAGCTTCCTTGTCAATGCGCTCCACCTTGGCCTTCAGTTCTCTCATATCAAACGGCTTGGTGAGGAAGTCTGAGGCCCCTTCCTCTATGAGCTGGGCAAATGAATACTCATCCACATGTCCTGTCATCATGATGAAGTTGAGATCTGGGAATTTCTCTTTGGCCCTTTTCATCAACTGGATGCCGTCCATCCCGGGCATGGTGATGTCTGCCACCACCAGATCGTAGTCGTGTTCCTGTAAGATCTCCCAGGCCTCATCCCCAGAGGTGGCGGTGCGGCACTGATAACCGCACCTCTCAAGAAAGCGGCTGACTGCCGAGAGGATCATCTCCTCGTCGTCCACTATCAGGATGCTGTTTATGATATGATTTGCCACCCTGTTACCTGTTTTTTTATCTCTAGAAGATATCTTGAGGATGTGAAGGCCGCCCGGGCGGCCTAAAACCTATATCGGAAAAACGGCAGAAAGTTTTTAATGGAATGTTGAAGTTATTTAACGCAAAATACACAACAGTCCATAAAATAGGCCAAGAATGAGATCTGATTTTCTACTGAAAGGAGGCCCTTATTGGAGATGGAGACCACCTTGATTGAAATCAAACAGGAAAAAGCGGGTTTTGAGGGATTTGTGGGAAGTTGGCTCTGCAGAGGGCCAATTCACCTTCTCATAGATGTGGGGCCTATCAACACATCCCGAAGTTTGATCACCTCACTGGATGCCATGGGTATTGAAGAGATTGAATACATCCTCCTCACCCACATACATATCGATCACGCAGGGGCCCTTGCCCCTTTGCTGGATCGTTTTCCCATGGCACAGGTGGTGTCTCATCAAAAAGGACTGAATCACTTGGCAGATCCCTCAAAGCTGTGGGCAGGGAGCCAGAAGGTGCTTGGAGATCTGGCAGTAATGTACGGAAGACCTGAACCAGTGGATCCCCGGAGACTGATCCCGCACACGGAGAGCGTGATACCAGGGCTGGAGATCATAGAAACTCCGGGCCACGCCCCGCATCATCTCTCCTTTTCATATGGGGGGAGACTTTTTTCAGGAGAGGCTGCCGGGAATTACCTGATGGTCAATGGAAAAGAATATCTGCGGCCTGCAACCCCCCCAAGATTCTTTTTTCAAGTTTTTGTGGAGAGCGTAAACAGACTCATGGCCTTACAGGATCAAACCATCTGTTATGCACACTTTGGTCAGGCGTCCAGCTCAAGACACCTATTGGAGAGATTCAAGGAACAATTGTTCAGATGGAAGGAGATTATATGGAAAGAATACCAAAAAGGAGAACAGGACTTGTTGTTGAGGTGTCTTGAAATCTTGTTGGAGAGAGATCCAGAACTCGGGTCATTTCAGTATATGAGCCCCGAGTGTCAGGCCAGAGAGCGCACATTTATCATGAACGCTGTGAAAGGGTTTGTGGGTTTCTTCAAAGAGAACAATCTCTAGGGAAAAATTTTTGCCTTGAAAAGGGAGCAGGAGTCACTTAAATTTAAAAATAGACTAGAGTTTAAGTAGGATTTATCAGGGCAGGTTTAAAAGAGGATTTCATATGAGCCAGAAGAATAACAATGATAAAGGCAGGTTGAACTATCAAGAAAAGGAAAACTTTCGAAGACTGCTGGAGACAGACAAGGTAGACCGGGTGGAAGACCGGCTGAAGGTGGTGGACACCTTTCTTGAGACGGAAAAGCATGTAACCCTTGAAGAGCTCCAGGGGCTCTTAAGGCAAAAAGGATATGAATTTGACCCTGAATTCGTCCGCCATTGTATGAGCCGGGCAGTGGACCTGGGATTTGCACAACGAAAGACGTTTGAAGGCCAGCCTGTCCGTTATGAGCACAGGCACCTGGGTAGACACCACGACCATCTTATATGCACCAAGTGTGGAAAGATCGAAGAGTTTGAAGACCCTGAGATGGAGGCCCTGCAGCAGCGCATTGCCTCGCGCCATGGATTCCAGATGCTGCAACACAAGATGGAAATCTATGGCCTCTGCTCCCTGTGTCTGGCCCAGAGAAAGCCCGTTTTGCCCCTTGCCATGGCAAAGACGGGCGAGGCAGTGGTGATAAAGGAGATCACAGGTGGAATGGGTGCCAAGGAGAGGTTGATATCCCTTGGGCTTAGGCCTGGCGAAGTGCTCGAAGTGGTTAGCAACAATGGAGAGGGCAGGCTGATCGTGGCAAGGGACTGCAGTCGTATTGCATTGGGAAGGGGCCTTGCCCAGAAGATAATGGTTTCACCTGCAGAGAAACAAGCCCTCCCGGAATGTAAAGACCCTGCCTGAGACATGCATGGCCCTAGACAAGTCTCTGCAATAGTTCTCTTGCCTTGTCCCTGATTTTCCTTATGGCCTTCTCCGGGAGGGAGCGCCTTTGGTAGCTTGATCGTTCCTGGGCAGTGACAAGTTCTGGGGCGAATCTGAGCTTCATCTTGATAACGGCCATGAAGTCGTCAGCCACAAATCTCTTGTAGATCCAAGAAAGGGGAAGGGGCCTGAACTCTCGTTCTGAAATGGAGGCCCCCCAGTCAACCAGGTATGGCTCATCTCCCGGGGCCACCAGGATATTTGGGGCCTTTTTCAGATCGCAGTGAGCCATGCCCCTGGCGTGGATGCTTGCTATCAACTCCTCCAGGCGATGGAAGAAATCAGAACCGAGTCTCCTCTTCTTGCCTTCCTCCTTTAAGGTGGGGGCATCCACATATTCCATGGCGATTGCCAGGGAGTCGATGACACCGTAGAACCTGGGGATCCCCCTCAGCCCCTGGAGGCGGCAATAGGCCTTTGCCTCCCGCCAGACCAAAAACCTGCCGATGGTCTTGGCATAAAAGGCCCGGTTTCGGCTGAAGTCCTTTACCAGCACCTTTTTTCCATCGATTTCCATGAGCAGGATGGCAGGCCTGGTGTTTGAGGCATGGCGAAGCACCCTAACACAGTCCTGGTAGAGTCTGTCCAGCGTGAGAGCGGATAGGGTTTTTCTCTGGAGTGTGCCCAAGGATGCGGTTTCCTCAGTCTGAATGGTACTTGAAATAGGCAGCACAAGTGCCTTCGCTAGAGACCATGCATGCCCCCACTGGATTTGACGGGTTGCAGACACTTCGGAATAGCTTGCAATCAGGGGGCTTGCAGGCCCCTCTCAGGATCTCTGCGCACCTGCACCCGGGCGGCTCCTGGGCAGGCGGAACCTCCAGGTCAAAACGCTTCCTGGCATCCAGCCCGGCATACTCTTGCCTGATCGCCAATCCACTCATGGGGACCAAGCCCAGTCCCCGCCATGCGCTGTCGCAGGGCTCAAATACTTCATCCAAGAGCTTTAGGGCATTTGGGTTCCCTTCAGGCCTCACCACCCTTACATATTGAATCCTGGCCTCGGGCCTGTTTTCCTGGATCAACTGGCACAGCATCAAGATCCCCTGAAGGATATCCACCGGCTCAAATCCCACCACGACACAGGGAGTGCCGAACCTGGCCGCCACCTTTTCATACGGGGAGATCCCGATTATGGTGCTCACGTGACCAGGGGCAATAAAGCCGTCGATATGAAGCTCCCCGCCCTCCAGGAGGGCGTTCATGGCCGGAGGGAGCAACTTGTGGCAACTCAGTACTGAAAAATTACCTATGCCTTGAGCCTCTGCGCTCTTTATGGCGGCAGCCACGGTGGGGGCCGTGGTCTCGAATCCCACGCCCAGAAAGACTACCTCTTTTGTGGGGTTATCCTGGGCAATTTTAAGGGCATCGAAGGTGGAATAGACCATGCGGATGTCAGCCCCCCGGGCGGATTCCTCCTGAAGTGAGGATTCACTTCCAGGGACCCTGATCATGTCTCCGAAAGTGGTAACTATGACATTTCTTTGGCGGGCAAGTTTTATGGCCCGATCCAGTTCCTCTATTGCGGTCACACAGACCGGACAACCCGGCCCGGATACCAGTTCTATGGTATCGGGGATGAGAGACCTGATCCCGTGGCGAAATATTGCCATGGTATGGGTCCCACAAATCTCCATTAACCGAACCGGCCTTTGGTGTATCTCCTGTATTTTTTCAACCAGCGCCTTGGCAATTACAGGATCTCGATATTCATCCATGTGTTTCATCCCCAGGGCCCCCTTCCGAGAAATTTCCTTTCATACCACTTTTCCTCAAACCAGCACAGACCGCTTGCCCCAGTGAAAGCCCTCCGTCATTGGCAGGGACCACCTGGTGACTGTAAGTTTCAAGGCCATAAGAGGCCAACGTGCGGGTAAGCCCGCTCAAGAGGGTGGCGTTTTGAAAGCAACCCCCGCTCATTACCACCCTCTTTATCCCGGTGTGCTCGGAGATCTTGAGGGTTAAGTCGGCAAAATGGCGTATCAGGGAATTGTGAAACTTGGAACTGATGCTCCCTTTGCTCTCACCTTCCAGGATATCGCCCACAACGGCCCTTATCATGGGCAGGGGGTCAAGCACCCAGCACCCGTCTTCTTGTTTTACCTCAAAGGGATAGCCCCCCTTTACCCTTTGGCTCTGGGCCATTTCCAGCTCCATTGCCGCCTGCCCCTCGTAGGCATTATGAAGTCTCAGGTTCAAGAGGGCTGCCACTGCATCAAAGAGCCTCCCGCAGCTGGAACTCAAGGGACTGCTTAGGCCGGTGGTGGCGGCACTCAATATCACCCTGGCCTCTTCCTGGTCTATTTTTTTCAACAAAGGGAGGGGAAGGCGAAACAGCTCAGGGCCGAAGGCCTGGTAAAGATAGATCAGGGCCATGCGCCATGGAAACTTGGCTGCCAGGTCACCCCCAGGGAGGGGGATGTAGCGCAAGTGGCCAACCCGGGTGAACGAGACGAGATCTGCCACCAGGAATTCACACCCCCATATCTTCCCGTCCGAGCCAAGGCCTGTCCCGTCCATGGCAAGGCCTATGACAGGGCCCTCCAGACCGTGCTCTGCCATGCATGAGACGATATGGGCGTGGTGGTGCTGGACGGGCTCCAAGGGAAAACCAGTTTGTTCCGTGGCATAGCGGGTGCTGAGATAGTCGGGATGGAGGTCGTGGGCAAGCACCTGGGGCGTGATCTCGAGGATCCTTTGGAGATGCTTTATAGTCAAGAGGAAAAACTCGTAGGTCTCCAGGTTCTCCATGTCTCCTATGTGCTGACTGGGAAAGGCAAGCCCCCTCTTGGTAAGGCACACGGTATTTTTCAGTTCTGCGCCAACAGCCAGCACCTGGGGCATCTGGGCCGCATAGTCTGCCAAGAATACGGGCCTCGGCACATAGCCCCTGGAACGCCTTATGTGCCGCACCTTTCCATCTACCACCCTGGTTACGGAATCATCGCTCCGAAGATATATGTCACGGTCGTGGACCAGGAAGAAATCTGCAATGTGGGAGAGATTCTTGAATGCCGCCTCGTTATGGATATTTATGGGCTCATCGCTCATGTTTCCGCTGGTCATTACCAGGACATCAGGGGAGTGCTCCAGCAGGAGATGGTGGAGGGGGGTGTAAGGGAGCATGACTCCCAGGTTCTTATTCCTGGGAGAGACCTGAGGGGAGAGGCCGTGGAAGCGCCGTTTTTTCAAGAGAACTATGGGCCGCTCAGGTGAGCTGAGCAGGGAGGCCTCGGCCTCATCCACATGGGCGAGGCCCTTGGCCTTATCCATGTCCTGGACCATCACGGCCAAGGGTTTTTCCTCCCTGTGCTTCCTCCTCCTGAGCCTGACCACTGCCTTGTGATTGCGTGCATCAACGGCCAGATGGAATCCTCCAAGCCCTTTTACGGCCAGGATGTAGCCCTGGGCCAATAATTGGCCCGCCTCGGATATGGGGTCCTCTGCCGGGATGAGTCGGCCCCTGCTGTCGTGAAGCGTGACCCTGGGGCCGCACTCCCAACACGCATTGGGTTGGGCGTGAAAGCGCCTGTTGGAAGGGTCATGGTATTCCTCCTGGCAGTCCTGGCACATGAGGAATTTCTTCATGGTGGTGGCGGCACGATCATAGGGGATGTCAATGATGATGGTATATCGGGGCCCGCAGTTGGTGCAGTTTATGAAAGGATAGCGGTATCTCCGATCAGCAGGGTCCCTCATTTCCCTCAGGCAATCCTCGCACACGCTCACATCAGGCGAGATGAGGGTGGTGCGCTCGCCCCTGGAGTTACTCTTGAGTATGTGGAATCGGGTGTCACGTTTGGGAGGGATCTCTTCCCAATGGACCGAGGCGATATGGGCAAGAGGGGGGCTTTCTTCCACCAAGGCCTTGTAAAACGACTGGATACTTCCCGGGCTTCCCTCAATTTCTATATCCACCCCCTCAGGGGTGTTGGCCACATGGCCCCCAAGACCTAGACGGGTTGCGATCTTGTACACAAAGGGCCTGAAACCCACTCCCTGGACAATCCCTTTCACCCGGCCTCTGGCCCGCTTGATCATGATGCCTGGAACCCCGCCCTCCTCTGGGCCACAAACTCTTTAAGCCACTGGAACCAGGCCTCCAAACCCTCGCCGCTCTTGCAGGAGACCTCAAAGATCTCCAGGTGTGGATTAATCCTTAGCGCCTCTTCCCTTATCCTTTCCACACTGCAGTCCACATGGGGAAGGAGGTCTATCTTGTTTATCAGGAGCACCTTAGACTCTCTAAACATCAAGGGGTACTTAGAGGGCTTGTCGTCCCCTTCTGTGACGCTGAGTATCATGGCCTTGAAGTCCTCTCCCACATGAAACTCTGCAGGACATACCAGGTTGCCCACATTTTCCACCATCAGGAGGTCCAACTGATCAAAATCAAATTGGTCAAAGGTGTCCCTGATCATGTTACCGTCCAGATGACATGCCCCACCGGTATTTATCTGCACAACAGGAATGCCCTTCCCGGCTATCCGCTCTGCATCTTTTGAAGATTGGATGTCGCCCTCGATCACCCCCATTTTTACTTCATCCTTTAGCCCCTCTATGGTTCTTTCCAGGAGCGAAGTCTTGCCGGCCCCAGGGGAACTCATGAGATTCATGACCACCACACCCTTTTGATCAAAGAGCTGGCGGTTTTGCTGGGCTATGCGTTCATTTGCCTCAAGGATGTTCTTTACCACTGAGATCTTCATTAAACCTCTCCTCCTCTCATGGGATCTTGTCAGTTTTGTTCGGTCCGTTCACCAACCTTCAGTCCACCTCAATCTCCACGATGGAAAGATCTTGACCTGATGTAACTTCTATGTCCGGGCTTCGGCAAGTCGGGCATACAAACACATAATCTTTAATCTCAAAGGCCTGGCTGCACGAACGGCACCTCCCCCTCAAAGGGATGACCTCCATTATGAGTCGTGCACCTTCCAGAGGAGTCCCGGTGGTAATGACCTGGAAGCAAAACGAGAGGGAGTCAGGCACAATGGCAGACATCTTACCTATGTGAAGTGTGACAGATCTTAGGGTGGAGGCATTGTGTCTTGACATCTCCTCCTGGATGATCTCCACCAGGCTTTGGGCAATGGACATTTCGTGCATCAGACATTCACTCCCTGATTGGCCTGGGCCGCGAGGTAGGAATCATCCTTCCCTCAGGGCAATGATGAGCGAGTTGGTCTTCTGTCTCGCATCATTGAATATTCCGGACAGATTCAGGGAGTGATTTGCAAAGATGCTTCCGGGGTCCCCATTGCATACAACCAACGGTTCAAAATTGCAGCGGCTCAGGTCCTCCAGGATGATATCCACCAACTTAAGCGAGTTCTTGTCTTTCAATACCTCGATAAAATCCACCCGGATCGCCTTGAATGAGGAATACAGGGCATGGGCCACGCCTTGGGCGTAATAGAAGTTGTCATCTATCTTGTACCAGGGGATGTCCACCTTCACCTTTTCAGATTCAGGCCTTTGTTCTTTTTCATCCTGGGCGGTCACCATAAAGACGTCTCTAGGGGCATTGATGAGCCTGGTATTTACTCCCCCCATGAGAGATACATACTGACTCAGCAATTCGATGAGATTATCGGCCCTGGGGTAAAAAGAGGACATGCCCGACACCAGATTTTGGTAATAGGCCTCCAGGTCTTTATAGGCCTTTTTCCACTTGCTCTCAGCAGAGGGGAACCACCATTTGTATGGATCGTTGGCAAGCGCTGTGAATGCTCCTTCTGCCAGGGGATCAAGCTTGTCAGTGGTGCGCATGCGGGAGAGGTTGTCCCTCAACACCCGCACATTGTATCTCACCACCTCCAACTGACCCAACTGGAAATTAGGCGTGTTGTCCAAAAGCACGGTCGGCCAGAAGATATCGTTGGGCAGCCAGTTCTCATACATTTGTTTTATCAGTGCCTGGTTTACTCTTACAAAGGCCGCACCCTTGACCTTTGGGTCATAATCAGATGGCTCCACAAAGTCGGGTTTCCTGGAATTGATATACATTACCACCAGGACCCAGCAAGTGAAAATCAATAGTGCCAAACCAACATAGACAGCAATCCTCTTTTTTTCTTTTTTCTCTTTGCCCTTTTTTCCAGCCATCTCAATCACGCTCCTGTTCCGTTAAAGATTTACATCCAAGTATGATAACCAGAATATGCCGCTGCAAGATTGCTTAATTTAACACAACTTCCCTCCTCCTTTCCACCCGTTTAAGCGGGAAACTACGGGCAATGGCCCCAATATTGGGCTATTGAGAAACAGGTGGGGGCACCGAAGGAAAAAGGGAAGGGTCGGTATGAGGGATGAACTTTGCAGCGCTGAATAGATTCATGAATTCCTGATTGACGTTCAGCTCCAGGTATGTGATCTGGTCCCGGACCCTTGTGGCCTGGTCCCTGGTGTCCTTTGAGCTCAAGGCCAGGGTGACGCCCTCAAGGGAGGTATTACCAAGGACCTGATACTTTTCTAGGGGTAGATCAGGAAGCATGCCAATGGTGATGGCTGATCTGGGGTTTATGTAAGACCCGAAGGTGCCTGCCACATAAAAGCGGCTTATATCTGCAAAACCGATGCCCACCGTCTTGGTGAGTGTGGTGAGGATGGTATACATGGCAGCTTTGGAGCGGAGCAGTGAGTCGATGTCAGGCTGGCTAACCATTATGGGCTGTCCGGTTGCGCTCTCCTCTGCCTCCACCACCACAAGGTGAGGTAATCCGTCCACATGTATCAGCCTCGAACCACAGCGCGATGCCACGAACTTACCCCTCATATCCACCATGCCGGCAAGATATAGTTGAGCCACTAGGTCTATGAATCCGGAACCACATATCCCCTCAGGAGGTTTTTCATCAATGGTGTGGTACTTGATGGTGGAGGTTGCAGGGTCGATCTCGATCCTGTCAATTGCCCCGGGGCCTGCCATCATGCCCATGGCCGCCACTCCTCCCTCAAGGGCCGGGCCAGCAGCTCCTGCACACCCCATGAGCCAGTCTCTGCAACCAATTACAACCTCAGCATTTGTCCCAACATCCACCAACAAGGAGATGTCATCGTTGCGTGCCATTCCAGAGGAAATGATTCCGGCTATGAGATCCCCCCCAAAGTAGCTTCCCACATTGGGAAAGACAAAGACCGGCGCCCTGGGATTGATTCCCAGGCCCAGAGCCCCGGCCTCAACCACCCCGGGCGTGTTTATCACCGGAATATACGGCTCTCTGCAAATCCAATAAGGGTCAAGGTTCAGAAAAAAGTGGGTCATGGTGGTGTTCCCTGCCACACAGGATGCCACGATCTCGTCTGGGTTCACATTTTGTTCAACACACAGCCTAGCAATTTGTTGATTGATTTCTCGAATCAGGATTCCATTCAACTCCTTAAGGCCTCCGGGCTGGGCAGCGTGGTGGATCCGTGTGAGGATGTCGGCGCCTAGCTCCACCTGGGGGTTCCGAAATGATATTTCCTCTAAAACCTTTGCCTCTGTAAGGACCACGAGCCGGGCAACCACGGTGGAGCTTCCAAGGTCCATGGCTATACCGTGGGCTCGGTCGCCAACATCTGGAGAAAAGATGTCTATAGTGTTCCAGGTGTGGCCATATTCGTAGATAGCCACGGAACAATCATAGTGGAGGTCCCGCAGCCTGTGCGGCAGGCTTCCGATAAGCGAGTAGGGAATTATTATCTTCTCGGTCCCAAGCTCCTTTTTTATGGCCCGGGCCAGCCGGTCTGCATCACCCGTATTGTCTTTCAAACTGGGAGGCTCCATCTTTATACGAAGCCTTTTGACCCAGAGATTGTGCTGATCAGTATTGAAACTCTGTGTCATTTCGTCTTCCATGGATATTCTCAATGCTCTCCCCTTGCTACTCTCCTATTATCTTTATCAAGACCCTTTTTTTCCGCCTGCCGTCGAACTCACCGTAAAATATCTGCTCCCAAGGGCCCAGGTCCAGCTCGCCGTCTGTGATGGCCACCACGACCTCTCTGCCCATGATCTGGCGCTTCATGTGGGCATCTGCATTGTCCTCACCCACATTGTGGCGATACTGGGAGACCGGCTCATGGGGAGCCAGTTTCTCGAGCCACACCTTGTAGTCGTGGTGCAGCCCGGATTCGTCATCATTTATGAAGACCGAGGCCGTTATGTGCATGGCATTACAAAGCACAAGGCCTTCTTTAATGCCGCTTTCTTTGACGCATTGCTGCACCTGGGGCGTAATGTTTATGAAATCCATACGCGCGGGCACATTGAACCACAGCTCCTTTCTAAAGGACTTCATATTATTCCTCCTTGTCCTTCCATATATACGGAGGAAAAAAGCACTTTTGGAGGGCTAAGTCAATAATTAGCATGACTCTTTAGGTCAAGATAATCTTAGAAAGCAGGGTTTTCATATGATAGGAGGGGAGTAGCCGGAACGCAGAGATAAATTGCTTGGAGGAATTTATGGCCAAGTCTTTCATAGCTTATTTTACTGCATGGAGTACGGGTATCAAGCTCCGGGGACGTACTGGGGATAAAGTTGTTTTGCACACTCGGGGCATATGCCGTGTGTAAATTCCACCTCAGAGCGATGTGTGATATATGCTTCCACATGGTGCCAGGAGCCTTTCTCATCCCTTATTTTTTTGCAGTTGGAGCATATGGGCAGGAGACCTCGCAGCGTTCGGTTTTCCCGAACAAGCCCGTGGATGAAATTATGAAGGAACACGGCTGCGACGGCGATTATGCCTATTGCCAGTAAGTTAGTAATAAAGTATTTGAAGGTCCATGGGAGCGCCATTTGAATCACAAAATGCTGGATCACTATCAGTCCAATTGTCAGAATATATCTTCTGGGAGAAATATTATGGAAAGGGGTTGTAAATAAAATGACCTGCAACAATCCAGTATAGTGCGGTGAGGCAAATCCCTCACCAGTCAAGTAGCATATGAGCGAGATACCCAAGGCAGCGGCTTCGAAGGCCGACAGAATCAAGAAGAAGTGGAATCTTTCCTCAACCTTCCTGGCAAGGAGATAGACAAATACCAGGTATAAAGTGACACAGAGTCGGACCGCCAGCGTTTGGGCTCTGGACTCTGGAAAATATATCCAGTCCAACAGGTAGAACAAGGGATAGAGGATGATACCAAGCTTCAATACAAAAAGAAAAATGCTTAACTGCTCACACTTCTGACTCTTAATCCTCTCCATTTCTAACCTCAATGTTCATTTGCTCATGTGCTTCTGAGTCGGATCTTGTCTCTCGGAGCAGGTATCTGTTCACATATAATATCTATTAATATCGTATCGTGCTGATTAGACTGAAGAATAAATTTGCCCGGGCGCAAGCTTGTGAGCCACCTACACAAGGTTGTCTTGGAATAAATTTTCGTGAGCCAGCCCCCTGGGATACTACAAGGTGGAGAGACCGTCCAGGTGCCTGGACGGTCATATAATTGAAGCTTTTTGGGGCAGATATCAGCTAGTTCGGCGCTATTTTTTGTGAGACCTGGCCGCCATTAACTGGAGTGGCGAGATCCGTCCATCAGATCTCTGATCTTCTTTGACAGGGCCTTTATATTGAACGGTTTTTGGATAAAGCCGTCGCAGCCCCTCTTCAGGATTTCTGAGGCCTCTCCATCGATGCTGTAGCCGCTCGAGAGCAAGACTTTCACCGAGGGATCCAGTTCCTTGAGTCTGTCATAGGTCTGGCCCCCGCTCATACCCGGCATGATCATATCCAGGATCACGAGATCGATTTCGCCCTTGTGCTCCTGATAGATCCGGACCGCTTCCTTGCCGCTCTTTGCAGAGAAGACCTGGTAACCCATGGCCCTTAAGATCTCGGAGCCCACCTCAAGTATCATTTCTTCGTCATCCACCAGCAGGATGGTCTCCGGCCCGTGGAGGATCTCTTCTGAACCCTCTTGAGAGGGCTCCAGGGTCTTGCCTGAGGCTGGAAGATATATGATAAATGTGGTCCCCTCACCTTTTGTGCTTTTCACTTCGATTGCGCCGTTGTGATTTTTTATGATGCCGTAGACAGAGGCAAGCCCCAGTCCGGTTCCCCTGCCCATCTTCTTGGTGGTAAAAAAGGGTTCAAAGATCCTCTCTTGAGTCTTTTCGTCCATCCCAACCCCGGTATCAGACACGGTGACCTTTACATATCTCCCAGGAGCCAGATTATAAGGCTTGTGGGATAGCTCTTGGAGTTCCAGGTTCTCGGTCTTTATGGTGAGCTCGCCCCCTCCGGGCATTGCCTGCCACGCATTCACATAGAGATTCAAGAAGACCTGTTCCAACTGGCCCCTGTCGGCCTCCACCGGCCATAGATCCTCCTGAAGACTGCAATGGATTATTATCTCCTTCTTGGTCCTTCCGAACATCCTGGAGGTCTGGGCCAGCATGTCATTGAGGTCCAAGGGCTTTACATCATACTTGCCGCCCCTGGCAAATCCAAGCAACTGCTTGGTAAGTTCAGCGCCACTCTGGACATATTTTTCAATGCTTTTCAGCTTTTCGTAATGGGGGTGGGATGGTTCAAGCTTGAGGAGCATCAAAGAGGTGTAACCCTGGATGGCCATCAATAGATTATTGAAGTCATGGGCTATGCCACCTGCCAGGGTCCCCACGGCCTCCATCTTCTGCGCTTGGTGGAGTTGGGCCTCCAAGCGCTTTCTTTCGCTTATGTCCCTTGCCACACCATGGGTTCCAAGGAACTTCTTATCAGGATCATTCACATCCCGATCCCACATACCGGTGGATTTTAACTCCACTGTAATGTAGGAGGGTTGTTCTGAATCCTTTTCGGCTTTGTCTTGCTGGCACCTCAGCTTCAACTCAATACCTGCAGTGGCCCTTTTCCCGGTCCTCCTTTCGTTGAAAAACCACCTGGCCTTTTGGTGGTCTTCCTGATGGATGATGCTGGTGTAATGTTTGCCCAAGAGTTCTTCAGGCCTGAACCCCAAGAGCCTCTCCACTGCATTGCTTACAAAAGTGAAATTACCGTTCTCGTCCAGGGTATAGATAATGTCAGGAGAGTTTTCCACCAGGTAACGGTATCGTTCCTCGGTAAGCTCCAGTTTTCCGTTTATCAGGTCCTTTTCCGTCTTGAGCCTCTTTTGGGTAAGGGCGTTTTGAACGGTTTTCAAGAGCTCTTCGTACTCAAAGGGCTTTCGTAAATAATCGTAAGCACCTTTTCTGAGGGCAATTACTGCTGATTCAACAGAGGCGTGGCCCGTGATGATTATCACGTAGGTATCAGGCCTCTGGCAGCAGATGTGGTCCATGAGCTGGTGGCCGTCCATGTCCGGGATCACTATGTCCAGCAGGGCCAGGTCAAAGGAATCACGAGATACAAGCTCCAAGGCCTCACGTCCCGAATTGGCCGTGGCAATCTCATAACCCTGTTCCGTTAAAAGGAGCCTTAGGCTCTCACACATGCGAGGCTCGTCATCCACGATCAGGATCTTTGGGTT
>JALVMN010000160.1 GCA_027027005.1 Desulfobacterales bacterium
GAAGTTTACAGCTAAAATAAATCCACCCAAATTTATTCGCTTTCGATCATGAGGATAGAGGTTGGGTGTTGCTTGAAATTCTCTTTAAGCATTCCGATAAATCGGAACAGGTTCTACTTCGTTACAAATTCCTTGAACTTTTTTCTTTACACCGATTGCACTTTCAATATAGTCCAATTAGATTGGACTATTTTCAAAGATCATCGGCATTAACCATTCTATATTACAAAATCGTCTTTGGACTATTTTGTAATAAGAATTGGTATTACTTGCATCGCTTTTACGGGTGTATTATTTACCCCTCCCTGAAGGACAGGGCTATTGATGTTGCTGCTTTGCAGCAATCTACAGGTTATAGATCCAATTGATTTGCAGTAGGTGCCAAAAACATTAATCTAAACGAATATATTGATCGGTAATATTATTTGGTGCGCCTGTTGTAATTACCGGTGTGGAGTATGTACAAATCCCATTACCGGTACGGCCGGCATTATTACCTCCATTAACCGTTACATTGTTAAAATTAATGGTGCAATTGATTAAAAACATAGCCCCACCCATTCCGTTAGCGCCTGTGGCTGAGTTTCCTGTTATGGTAACAGTAGTAAAATCAAGATTGGCATTTCGTGCAGAAATACCACCACCGTAATTTCCTGTAGTATTGTTATCAATTGTTACCGAAGAAAATACCACATTGGAATTATCAATGGTAATTCCACCACCTTGATAGCGATTGGATGTATTGTTTCTGACCGTAACATTATTCATTTGTACATTAGAACCGTTACCGAGGTAAATTCCGGCACCCGAACCACCGATTTCTCCATTCCGGACTAAAGTGTTATTTTCAACAATCAAATTTTCCAAAACAGGGCTTGCGCCAAAGCAATAAATACCTCCACCGTAATAGGTATTGGGACTGTAAGGTCCTTGCATGCTTAAATCAATCAAAGTTCCCGATCCATTACGGATCGTAAAACCACGCAACAAACAGTTTGCCGTTTCACCATTGGCAAATGTAACAACAGATCCGGAAGCACCTCCGTCGATTATTGAATTACCGGGTCCATTTCCAATGATTTCAATTTCTTTACCGTTAAAATTAATATTCTCGTTAAAAGTACCGGAAGCTACTGTTATTCTATCGCCGTTTACCGCATTGTCAATAGCCGATTGAATAGTTGCATAATCGCCGGGAACTGCCAGTACCGGCGTTAAATTAATATCCCGGGTTTCGGTATTTGAATCGTAAGTACCATCGTTTACGGTAAAACTAACAGTACGTGTTAAATTGCTTGGTGTTGCCGATGTATTTTCGTAAGTTACCGAACGTAAAGCCGCTTGGTAAGCTGCCCGTGTATCGCCTCCGGTTAAAGTTAATGTACCGGAAGCTGCATTCCAATTGCCCGTAATAGTGCCTGTATTGGTAAACGCCAAAACATCTTCGCCGTTTTGATAATTTCCTGTAATTTGTATGGTGGCACTAACAATATTATCCAAATCATCATCCACGGTAATAGTTGATGTTATTGCAACCTGTCCGTCACCTTCAACATATCTTAAAGCACCTGCTTCAATATTAGCCAATAGAGGCACATTGTTTA
>JALVMN010000161.1 GCA_027027005.1 Desulfobacterales bacterium
TTTGAACACTCACCTTTACCACCTCGCTTGGCACAGAAAGTCCTGCCCGAGCCACCTTGAAGGCCAGGGTCTCAACTCCCTCCTTTACGGTGTTGAGGAATTCTTGAGGGTCATTAATATTTGCCGTCTTATACGAAAGACGCAACGTATCTTCAGGGAAGGGTAAAGATACATAGCCCAACAGCCTCCAGCCCTTTCCATCCCTAACCACCTGGACCGCCTTAAAGACCTTGGCAGTAATCTCTATCCCCGTAAGAACCCTCTGGAATTTTCTAAAAAGCATGTCGATCCTTGGCCACACCCTTCTGAAATTCAGGCAAAAGGGTGACCAGAAAAGTTATTTAACCAATTGAGGCCTAAAACCTGATTTCTGTTCAAAAGGCAACTCCCACTGGAGCTCATGGGAAATGGGCTCTATAAATGTGACCCGGTTGGCCTCATCAAGAGTGGTATCACCCTGCAGGACCTCTTCAATGGCAGCCTCTCTCAAGAATACCGTTCCCCTACGGGCCGCCATCTTCCTTAATTCTGACACAGGCACCCTCTGGACAAATCCCTCCCTCAGATCATCGTCCAGCTCAATCATCTCCACAATGGCCTTCCTGCCACGGAATCCTGTACCCTTGCACAGTTCGCACCCCTTGGGCTGATAAAAAGTATAGGGGGAAAAAATCCCTGGATCCAATCCCGACTCTTCCAGGATCTTGTCAGGCAGGGTAATGGGCTCCTTGCAAATGCATAGGGTCCTGATGAGCCTTTGTGCCACTATACAGTTTAGTGCTGCCATGAGATTGTAGGGTTCAATTCCCATATGGATAAATCTATTTATCACCTCAAAAGAGCTGTTGGCATGCACTGTGGTAAAGACCAGATGGCCTGTCAGTGCTGACTGGAGGGCTATCTGCGCCGTTTCCGGATCCCTGATCTCTCCCACCAATATCTTGTCCGGGTCATGCCTCAGGATGGACCTCAACCCCCTGGCAAAGGTAAGGCCCTTTTTTTCATTCACCGGTATCTGGATAATCCCCTTGAGCTGATACTCCACGGGATCCTCAATGGTAATAACCTTTTCCTCTTTTGTGTTGATCTCTGACAGGGCGCAGTAGAGTGTGGTGGTCTTCCCGCTTCCAGTTGGGCCCGTCATGAGGAACATCCCATAAGGGGCCTTTATCATCCGCTTCATTCTCTCAAGCTCCCTTGGGGGTAAGCCCATGCTCTCCAGCTTGAAATCCCCCACCTCTGCCACCAGGGACTCACGGTCCAGGATCCTTATCACCACATCCTCCCCAAATATGGTGGGGAGAATAGATACCCTGAAATCTATGTAGCGGTCCCTGACCTTGAGTTTGAATCTACCGTCTTGAGGGACCCTCTTTTCCGAGATGTCCAACTCGGACATCACCTTTATCCTGGACACAATAGGGGCTTGGTACTTGCGATCCAGGGGTTCGGTGGCCTGATGCAGCATCCCGTCTATCCTGTACCTGATGATTACGCCATCATCCGAGGTCTCAAAATGAATGTCACTGGCCCTCTTGTTGATGGCATCCAGGATCGTGGAGTCCACCAGTTTTACGATAGGGCTCTCTTCCAGCGATA
>JALVMN010000162.1 GCA_027027005.1 Desulfobacterales bacterium
GGATGTGGCATCACGTGCTGCAAAAGAGCAGTGTGACGCCGGCAAGGGCGTGGGCCCCACGGGGTATGCCGTGTATCTTGACTTTCGAGACGCATTGGCGAGGGAGGGAAGAGAAGCCATAGAAAAAAAATACGGGAACCTGTTTGAGATGTATGAACGTATTACGGGAGACAATCCTTACGAGACACCTATGATGATATATCCTGCAGTTCATTACACCATGGGGGGCCTGTGGGTGGACTACGACCTAATGAGCACAATACCAGGGCTGTTCGTCCTGGGTGAGGCGAATTTTTCTGACCACGGGGCAAACCGCCTAGGTGCCAGTGCCCTGATGCAGGGGCTTGCAGATGGATATTTCATCATCCCCTATACCATAGGCGGATATCTTGCAGGGACAAGCCTGGCAGATGTAAATGAAGACCACAGGGCGTTTCATGAGGCGGCAATGGAGGCAGAAGAAAGGGTGAAAAAACTTCTCTCTCTCAAGGGCCACCGCACTGTCGATGATATCCACAGGGAACTGGGCCACATTATGTGGGAGTACTGTGGCATGGCGAGGAGCTACGAAGGTCTTCACAAGGCCAAGGAGTTGATACCTGAGCTGCGAGAGACATTCTGGAAGGATGCCATAGTTCCAGGCAGCGCGAAAGACCTCAACCAGAGCCTGGAGCGGGCAGGACGAGTGGCCGACTTCCTCGAGTTCGCCGAGCTTATGGTGGAAGATGCCCTTTCCAGAGATGAGTCATGTGGGTGCCATTTTAATGTGGCATATCAGACGGAGGATCATGAGGCAAAGAGAAATGATGAGAGTTGTTGTTACGTGGGGGCCTGGGAGTACCAAGGGGATGGCAAGCCTGAAACACTTCACAAAGAACCGCTGGTTTTCGAATACGTAGATCTGATCCAGAGGAGCTACAAATGAGTAAGACCATCAACCTGACACTCAAGATTTGGCGCCAAGAAGGGCCTGAAGCAAAAGGCAGGCTTGAGACCTATGAAATGAAAGATGTTTCAACGGATATGTCTTTTCTTGAAATGCTGGATGTGCTCAATGAAAAGTTGACGCTTGAGGGAAAAGAGCCCGTAGCCTTTGATCATGATTGTCGTGAAGGGATATGCGGGGCCTGCGGCGCAGTGGTAAATGGAATTCCCCACGGCCCTATGAAAGCTACCACGTTATGCCAATTACATATGCGCCATTTCAATGATGGTGATACTATTGTGATAGAGCCTTTTCGGGCAAGGGCATTTAAGCTGGTCAAAGACCTTGTGGTTGACCGAAGTGCCTTTGATGAAATAATCCAGGCAGGTGGCTACATATCGGTCAATCCCGGGCAGGCCCCGGAGGCCAACACTATACTCGTTCCGCCGGAAAAGGCCGAGCTTGCCATGGATGCTGCAGCTTGTATAGGGTGTGGGGCATGTGTTGCAGCCTGTCCTAATGCCTCTGCCATGCTCTTCGTGGGGGCAAAAATATCCCACCTGGCCCTGTTGCCCCAGGGTAGGCCCGAGGCTGCCAGGAGGGCGCTCAATATGTTGAGGAAGATGGATGAACTGGGCTTTGGTAATTGCACCAATCACACGGAATGTGAAGC
>JALVMN010000163.1 GCA_027027005.1 Desulfobacterales bacterium
CCCTTTAATAGGGCAGTAAGCTCTGTACATGTCTCCATTTTGGTGGATGTAGTTGAAACCACCACCGGCACCCTGCTTCTCACCCATACCCAAAGGGAGGAGGTGGAACTGCAAGAAGCGCGGTTGGAAGACCTGGAACAAGAAGCCATCTCACAAATGGCATGGGAAAAGGCCCTGCCCCAGATCCTGGAGGAGCCCACAGAAAAGGTGGTGGAGGCCTTGGAAAAGCAGCCCTGGATTGGAAGGATCGTGAGTGTAAATGAAAGGATCGTGATAAACGGGGGCTCTGACATTGGTATAATGCCGCTATCAACCTTTCAGGTCTTTGCGGCCGAGGAACTGGTCACCGCCAGGGACGGCAGGAACTATCCCATCTCATGGAAAAATGTGGGATTGATCCGGGTGGAAGAGGTGGAGGCCACAACCGCCCGGGCAGTCCCCCTTAAAGGGGACCTCTTCCTGCCGGGGCAGTTCGTGGTCCTGTCTGATTAGCCCAGCATCTCGCGGGCATGCGAGATGGCCTGCTTGGTTATCTTCTTTCCTCCCAAAAGGCGGGCTATCTCTTTTACCCTCTGCTCTTGGTCCAGTTGCGTTATTACGGTCTTGGTCCTGCCAGAGTCCACCTCTTTTTTCACCAGGAAATGACTCTTTCCCTTGGATGCGATCTGAGGAAGGTGGGTAATACAGAGGATCTGGTGGTAGCGGGCCAGGCCCTCGAGCTTTTCACCCACCACCTCTGCTACTGCACCACTGATGCCCGAGTCCACCTCGTCAAAGATAACGGTCTCCACAGAGGTGGTGCTTGCAAGTATGGATTTGAGGGCGAGCATGATCCTGGAAAGCTCCCCTCCAGAGGCAATCTTTGATAGCGGCATCAAGCTCTCCCCCACGTTCGGGGCTATCATGAATTCAACCTCGTCGAGGCCATCTTCCTCAATGCCCTCAATACCGCCTCCATTCCCTCCTTGCACTTGAGCGCTTCTGTCCCGAAACTCCACCCGGAACCTGGTCCCACCCATGTGGAGGTCGTTAAGCTGCCTTTCCACCTTTGATTCCAGCTCCCTTGCCACTGTCTTCCTCTGTGAGGATAGCTCTCGTGCTTGTTCTCTGATTTGGGCAGCCAAAACCTCCAGCTCTCCTTTCAGCTCTTCAATCTCATGGTCCAGGTCCTGGGCAGAGGAAACGGTTTTCTCCAGGTTCTCCTTGAATTTCAGGACATCTGATAGAGTGGGGCCATACTTTCGCTTGAGCTGATTCAAGACCCTGAGCCTTTCTAAGACTTGCTCAAGCCTCTGGGGGTCAACCTCGATGCCGTGCTCAAGGTCTCTGAGGGAAAAGGCCACATCCTCCACCCCGGCCAAGGACTCCTTTAGAGAATCGCACAGGGCCTTGAGCCTTGGCTCCACCGTGGCCAGGCCTTCCAGGAGTTTGTGGGCTAGCGAAACGGTGCTGTAGGCAGATCTCTCCTCCTCGTAGAGGAGCCTGTAGCCCTCCCTGATGCCCTGGAGTAGTTCTTCGGCGTGCTGGAGCCTCAGTTTTTCTGCCTCTAATTCCTGCTCTTCCCCTTCCCTGATCCCTGCCTGCTCGATCTCCTGGATCTGGAACCTGGCGAGCTCTTGGGCGTCCTTGACTCTTTGGGCGTTATCCAAGAGCTCCTGGAGGCGTGACCTAAGGGTCCTGTAACGCCTCACCTTTCGTGCAAGGGAATCCCTTTCATCTATCAGGCCGCCGTATTCATCAATCACTTGGAGTTGCCGCTCTGCTCTTAAAAGCATCTGGTGTTCGTTCTGGCCTGATATGCTGATTATCTTCCCGCCCAGAGCGCCCAGAAAGGCAAGGGTTACCATGGTGCCGTTGATGAGCACCCTGTTACGCCCCTCCCGCGAGATGCTTCGCTTTATCAGCAGTTCTCCGTCAAAGGATATGCCTTCTCGGGCCAGCAGTTGATCCAGCTCCGGATCTCCAGAGAGATGAAAGAGCCCCTCCACCCTCGCCTCCCTGGCCCCCTGACGGATCAGGTGGGAAGAGGCCCTAGCCCCCAGGAGAAGATTCACGGCATTTATGATGATGGACTTACCTGCCCCGGTCTCACCTGAGATTATGTTGAGCCCTGGAGGAAAACTTATCTCCAGTTTTTCAATGATGGCAAAGTTTGAGATATTAAGCTGTGAGAGCATTGGTCAAACCCCCAAAGACCGGATTTTGTCCAGAAACAGCATGCTCTCATGGGCCATTTGTTGATTCGGCCCAGGTCACCCTGAGCACCTCTTGATATGTGGTCTTTCCCTCCAGGAGTTTTTTCACCGCATTTTCCCTGAGGTTCACCATGCCTTCTTTTACGGCTTGCTCGCGGACCTCTTGGGGCTTTATCCCGTCCCTGGTAATCTCCTTGATGGTCTCTGAAAAGGGCAATACCTCAAATATACCGGTCCTCCCGTAATAACCGGTCCCCCTGCACTTGAGACATCCGGCGCCCCTGTGGAGCCTTATGGTTTCGGTCTTGTCCAGCTTGATTCCAAGACCTTCCAGTTCGGCCGTAGATATTTCAAAGGCCTCTTTGCAGTGGGGGCAGATGGTCCGCACCAGGCGCTGGGCCACCACACCAACAAGGGTTGCCTGGATCAGGAATGCGGGGAGCCCCAGGTCCAGGAGCCTAGTAACAGAAGAGGGGGCATCATTGGTGTGGAGGGTGGACAGCACCAGGTGGCCCGTAAGGGAGGCCTGGACAGCGTTTTCTGCTGTCTCGCGGTCCCTGATCTCCCCAACCATGATGATGTCAGGGTCCTGGCGGAGGATATTTCTCAATATACTGCTGAATGTGATCCCCACCACGGGCTGGACCGCTATCTGGTTGAACTCCTCGTGGACCATCTCTATGGGGTCTTCTATGGTTGTTATGTTTATCTCAGGGGAAGAAAGGTAGCGCAGGGTGGAATAGAGGGTGGTGGATTTGCCGCTACCCGTGGGGCCGCAGACCAGCACGATGCCGTGGGGCCTGTGAATGAACTGCTTGTATCGGACCAGATCAACAGGGCTGAAGCCCAGCTGTTCCAGGTCCTGGAACAGTATGTCAGGGTCCATGACCCTCATCACCACCTTTTCGCCGAAGGCAACAGGGACCGTGGAAACCCTTATCTCCACCTCTGTGCCAGCCCTGCTGGTCTTTATGCGCCCATCCTGGGGCCTTCGTTTTTCAGCCATGTCAAGGCGGGAGAGATTTTTTATCCTGCTCACAATGGCGGAGTGAACATTCTTGGGCAGTTTATAGACCGTGTGGAGCACACCGTCGATCCGCATGCGGACCAGGCTCTCATCACGCTTTGGTTCAATGTGGATGTCGCTTGCCCTCTGGTCAAAGGCGTATGAGAAGATGTGATTGACGGCATTTACTATGTGCTGATCGTTGGATGGAAGCTCGTGGGAGGCCTTGAGCTTTACCAGTTGTTCCAGGTTGCCGATGTCCACGCTGGTGGTGGAAAACTGGTCCTCGGCCGCTGCTATGGAGCGTTTGAACCCGTAAAACTCATTTATAATCTTTAGCACATCGGATTTGGAGGCAACCACGGGCTGGACCTTGTGCTTGCTTACCCGGGCAATGTCTTCCAGCACCTCCACATTGAAGGGATTGGGGGTCGCCACCACCAGTTTCCCGTCCCTAACCTCCACGGGCACCACCAGATGCCTGAAGGCGAAGGTCTCCGGGATGCTTCCTGTGACCACATTCAGGTCGAGTTTGATGGGATCTATTTTTTTGTACGGGACGCCCCAGTGCTCTGCCAGGCACTGGTATATGCAGTCCTCGTCCAGGACCTTTTCAAGGTCATCTGCCCGCTCAAGGTTCATGGAAACTATCACATCCACTCCACTCACTTTGTTCCCGGCCCTGTGAGGCCCGTGGGCGGCCGAAGAGCTCATGGCCTTGAGCCTTTCAAGCTCCCGTTTCAGTGCAGGCTCCCGAGCCAGAACCTCCCTGGCCTGCTCTTGGGACAGGATTCCCTTTTTCACCAAGATGTCACATATCTGAGCCAGTTCAAATGCTCGTTCACCGTTGACACCAGCCATGGAATCTCCTCTCTCCCTTCTAAGGTTGATTGGATCACAATGGCTCGACGGCAATACCTAATTGTATCAGCCACCTGATGACTTTAATTTCAGACAGGCCTGGGTGTTGACTGAGCCTCAAACTGCAGCCATCCGATAATCATCTAAAAAGCCCTTGTTGTTTCCAGTGGTTTGGTAAGACGTTCCCTTACTGAGGTATACAGCAGCATCCTCCAGGGTTCAGTTCATAAGCTATCTACACCATTAAAATTAATCCGGCTTCAACCAACATTATGACTCTTTTCATGTTACCCCTTTGTTCCGGAATTAAAGGCAATTCGAAAAAATACTAGCTAGCATTATACAAATTATTTGGAAAACACCAAGATTTTAGGATAATGAAAGAGCATAGTGCGTCCTAGGAAAATTTTTCAGTGGTCCATGCACACAAAAAACCAGGCATCCATAGATACCTGGTTTGGCTAGGTTCCTTAAACCTGATTTACCACCGGTTATGGAAAACAGTTTCTGCCCTTATTCAGGGGCTGGGCGAGCCCACCCTGACTTTGCACCCTTCGGTATTTCAAGTACCTTTATCACCGTTGCCATCCACGCTCCTGTTTTCTTGTTTACTACGTAGTGAATCTCGGCCTTACAAGGAACAGGTAGGCTGACCAGCCTGAAAGGCTTATCCTCAATGATCACCCTGGTCATGTAAGACGTGACAAAATGATCGCCCCTCACAAAGGATACATTGTGCTTGTCCTTGGCCCTTATAATCCCTATTGTGCTAAACGTGCTGGGGGGACTTCCTACTGGCTCTCTTGCTAGGAGGGGCGCTTCACCAGCCAACAAGCCAAGGCAACTCATAACCCATAACATTGTTAACATTTTTCTCATCATACATCCTCTTTACTGTTCTCTCCAGGATTTCAGCCCGCTCTTGACATCGAAAGCAGGTTTTAGCCCTGTTCCTTTAATTATCCCCGTACTTTGTTGGATAAAGGCCTTTGCGCCTTCCTCCATACCTATGTGGACCCCAACTGCAGAGGCCTTTCCAGATCCAAGACTTATTACATCCAGTACCACTGTTTTGGTCCCATTGAGATCGATCGTGG
>JALVMN010000164.1 GCA_027027005.1 Desulfobacterales bacterium
CGACAAGGACAATACCACCATAGTGGATGGTGGTGGAAGCAGGGCGGACCTAGAGGCCAGGGTGAAGCAGATCAGGGTTCAGATTGAGGAGACCACCTCTGATTATGACCGGGAAAAGCTCCAGGAAAGGCTGGCCAAGCTCATAGGTGGCGTGGCAGTGATAAGTGTGGGAGCTGCAACCGAGGTGGAGATGAAAGAGAAGAAGGCAAGGGTGGAAGACGCCCTCAATGCCACAAGGGCCGCTGTGGAAGAAGGCGTGGTGCCAGGCGGTGGAGTGGCCCTTATTCGCACCTTGGGCGCTCTTTCCAAGCTGAAACTGGACAACGAAGACGAACAGGCTGGCGTGAATCTCGTCATAAGGGCCCTGGAGGAACCCCTCCGCCAGATCGCCAACAATGCCGGTGAGGAAGGCTCCGTGGTGGTGGAGAAGGTCAAAGAGGGCAAGGGTGGTTTCGGCTTCAATGCCGAGACAGGAGAGTATGAGGACATGATGAAGGCAGGTATCATTGATCCTACAAAGGTGACTCGCTTTGCCCTCCAGAATGCCGCATCCGTGGCCTCTCTGCTTCTCACCACAGAAGCCATGGTGGCTGAAAAGCCCAAGCCAAAAGAGGAAGCCCCGGCGATGCCCGGAGGTGGCATGGGTGGAATGATGTAACACTCCCTGAGACCTGATTTGACTAAGGCGTTTGGCCCGGCAAGGATTAACTGACCCTTGCCGGGTTTTTTTGTTTTATAGGTAAAACTGTGCACGGGATCTATCCTTGGTGGTCAGGCGGCCTGAATTTTGCTATAGAATTCCCAGACAATACATAATAATTACCCATTTAACGTCAAACGCGATTTGGGTAAAAATGGAGAGAGACTATGGAAAGGATTGAGTATGAGAGGGTGTTGGTGACAGGGACTGCCGGGTTCATCGGGTTTCATGTAGCTCAACGGCTCCTCCAAATGGGTAAAACCGTAGTTGGAGTGGACAACCTCAATCCATATTATGACGTGAGGTTAAAGCAGGCCAGAACCGAGATCTTGGAAAAGAGCACCACCTTCCATTTCTACAAATTGAATCTGGAAGACTATGAAGGCCTAGAAAGAGTATTTAAGGAACATGAACCAGAGGTGGTGTGCAATCTGGCCGCACAGGCAGGGGTGAGGTACTCCCTCACTGATCCTTTTTCCTATGAGAGGAGCAATGTTGAAGGCTTTTTAAACATATTGGAGCTCTGCAGGAAGTATCCCGTAAAAAATTTGGTTTACGCCTCTTCCTCCTCTGTTTATGGGGACAATCAAAAAATACCCTTTAGTGTTGAGGACAGGGTGGATACCCCAATTTCCCTCTATGCTGCCACCAAAAAGGCCAACGAATTGATGGCCCACGCCTACTGCCACCTTTTCCGCATACCCACCACAGGACTTAGGTATTTCACGGTTTATGGCCCATGGGGCCGGCCAGACATGGCGCTGTTCCTTTTCACCGATGCCATTCTCAAGGGAAGGCCCATTGATGTCTATAACTACGGCAACATGAGACGGGACTTCACCTATATTGACGACATCGTAGATGGCACCCTTGCCTCCTTGGAAAGGGCGTTTC
>JALVMN010000165.1 GCA_027027005.1 Desulfobacterales bacterium
TGGGATTGAGCTTACAGAGAGTAATTTTTGTCAGACCAATTCCTTCAATCCTGTGGCCACATCGCGGGAAGGAATATATGTGTGCGGCGCCTTCCAGGGACCCAAAGATATCCCCTATTCAGTAATGGAGGCAAGTGCTGCAGCGGCCAAGGCCAAGGAGCTGCTTTCAGAGTCCAGGGGCACAAAGACAAGAGAAAAACAGTTTCCAAAGGAAAAGGATGTCCTGAGCGAGCCCCCCCGCATCGGGGTGTTCGTGTGCAACTGTGGCACAAACATTGGGGGGATAGTGGATGTCCCTTCTGTGGCGGAGTATGCCAGGAGTTTGCCTGGCGTGGTGTATGTGGAGGAAAATCTTTTTACCTGCGCCCAGGACACGCAGGACAAAATGAAAGAGGTGATTGAAAAGGAAAACCTCAACCGCGTTGTTGTGGCAGCCTGTAGCCCCAGGACCCACGAGCCCTTATTTCAGGAAACTATTCAAAGGGCAGGACTGAACAAGTACCTCTTTGAGATGGCTAACATCAGGAATCAGTGCTCGTGGGTGCACAGTGATCAAAAGGATGAGGCCACGGAGAAGGCCAAGGACCTGGTCAGGATGGCTGTGGCTCGCGCCAATTTGATCAAGCCCATAGCCGAACGCAGGATACCCGTAATACAAGGTGCCCTGGTGGTGGGTGGTGGTGTTTCCGGGATGAGGGCTGCACTGAACCTGGCAGGGCAGGGATTTGAGGTCCACCTGGTGGAAGCGACTGAATCCCTGGGCGGCAATGCCCTCAAACTCAACCGAACCTGGCAGGGTGAAGACATCCAGGCCGCCCTTTCAAGGATGGTGGAAAAGGTGGAAAAGCATCCTTTGATAAGTGTTTATAAAGGAACAAATGTGAAGCATTCGGGTGGGTTTGTGGGTAATTACGAAACAGTGCTCTCAGGTGGTAACGGCGAGTTCTCTGTCAAGCACGGTGTGGTGATCCTTGCCATGGGTGGAACCGAGTTCAAACCAAAGGAATACCTGTACGGTGATGACCCTTCTGTTCTCACCCACCTGGAGCTTGACCAGGCCATCAGGTCCTCGGATGAAAAGGTGAAGAAGGCGGATACAGTGGTGTTCATCCAGTGTGTTGGATCCAGGGAGCCGCAACGACCATATTGTTCCAAGGTCTGTTGCACACACACTATGGAGGCTGCCTTGGAACTCAAAGAGATGGACCCTGAAAAGGCCATTTATGTCCTATACCGCGATATTCGCACCTATGGTCGAAGAGAAGAGCTATACAGGGAGGCCAGGGGAAAGGGGGTCATCTTTATCCGCTATGGCCTGGATCACAAGCCGCAAGTGGCAAGGGAAGATGGAACGCTTGTAGTCAGATGCCTCGATCATGTGCTGGGAAGAGAAATTTCCTTGAGGCCGGACCTGGTGGTCCTTGCAAGCGGTATCGTCCCGGGTGAATACCAGGAGATGGCCAAGATCTTCAAGGTGCCCCTGAACCAGGATGGATTTTTCATGGAGGCCCATGCCAAGTTGAGGCCTGTTGAGTTTGCAACCGACGGGATGTTCATGGCAGGCTTGGCCCACTATCCAAAGCCCCTGGAAGAGAGTATTGCCCAGGCAGAGGCTGCGGCATCTCGGGCCTCGGTGATTCTGTCCAAGCAGGAAATAACCGTGGAAGGTATGGTATCCCATGTGAACGAGCTACTTTGCAGGGGATGTGGGGAATGTGAGGAGGCCTGTCCTTTCGGGGCCATTGCAGTCTACGAGGCGCAAGGAATAAAGAGGGCAAAGGTTCAAGAAGCCCTGTGCAAGGGCTGTGGGGCTTGTGCAGTAGCGTGTCCAACAGGGGCTGCAGGTCTTTATCATGCCGAAGACACAGAAGTCATGACCATGGTGGAAGCAGCATTGAGAGACTAAGTGAGGAGAAGGTCTTATGCCTGATGAATTTGACCCAAAGATAATCGCATTTGCATGCAACTGGTGTGCTTATTCTGCTGCTGATCTTGCAGGGGTGAGCCGGCTTCAATACCCTCCCAACATCAGGATAATAAGGGTTATGTGCTCTGGCAGGGTAAATCCCGGCTTTATACTAAAGGCCCTGGAGCTGGGAGCCGACGGCGTCCTGGTGGCGGGGTGACACATTGGGGATTGCCATTACCTGGACGGTAATGTAAAGGCCGAACAGATGTTCAATTTGACAAAGGAGCTGGTTAGGACCCTTGGAATTCCTCCTGAGAGAATAAGGTTGGAATGGGTGTCTTCTTCTGAAGGTGTGCGCTTTGCCGAGGTGATCAGGGACTTTACAGAGCAGGTAAGGGCACTCGGCCCATCGCCTTTGAGAGAGGCAGCATAAGAGAACATCAAAGGAGAGGATCCGTGAGCAAGGAAATACTGGTAATCGGTGGGGGAATAGCAGGCATCCAGGCGGCCCTGGATCTGGCCGAGATGGGCTTCCATATCCATCTGGTGGAAAGGCTCCCAAGCATTGGGGGCAGGATGGCCCAACTGGACAAGACCTTTCCTACAAACGACTGTGCCATCTGAATACTCTCGCCCAAGATGCTGGATGTCGGTCGGCATCCCAACATAGAGTTGATGGCATACTCTGAAGTGGAAGAGGTAAGCGGTGATATTGGCCGGTTCAGTGTGAAGGTCAGGAAAAAGGCAAGGTTTGTGGACGAGGACAAGTGCACCGGGTGCGGGGCCTGTGCCGAGAAGTGCCCCACCCAGGTGCCTGACGCCTTCAACGAGGGCTTTGCAAAGCGAAGCGCCATTTACAGTTGGTTTGCCCAGGGGATCCCCTCCACCCACACCATTGACCCAGAACACTGCCGCCAGCTCCAGGGAAAGAAGTGCGGGGTATGTAAGAAGGTGTGTCAGGCAGACGCAGTGGACTACGAGCAAAAGGACAAAGTGGTGGACCTGGAAGTGGGGGCCATTGTGGTTGCCACCGGCTATGATGTGTTTGACCCCTCGCTCATCCCGGAGTACCGGTACCAAGAGATAGACAATGTGATAACAGCCATTGAATTGGAGCGGCTGCTCAGTGCAAGTGGGCCCACTGGAGGTCACCTCTACCGTCCCTCTGACTTCAAGGCAAAGGAGGCCGTACCACAACTTGAAAAGTCCCTCAAGAAGCTCACAAAGACGCTAGAGCGTTTTGAAAAGAAATTCCAGAAGGACTCCGCTCAATTCTATGAATCATTTACCAGCGGCAAAAAGGACGATGATCCTGACAAGGTCAAGTGGGCAGAGACATACGAGCAGAAGAAAGAGGTCTCAGAAAAGCTCTCACAATACAAGGCCATGGTGGAAAAGATGGATGTCGCCAAAAGGCTTGCCTTCATCCAGTGTGTGGGCTCAAGAGACATAAGGTTTTATCCGTTTTGTTCGGGTTATTGTTGCATGCACTCCATAAAGGAGGCCATAATTGCCAATGAACACGAACCCGAGACCACCTCGGTGATATTCGGTATGGACATAAGGGCGGTGGGCAAGGGGTTTGAAGAGTATAAAATCAGGGGGGCTGACCACTCCTCCATAAGCTATGTAAGGGCCAGGGTGGCAGAGATTAATGAGCTGCCAGACAAGAGCCCTGTTGTGGTGTACGAGGATACCCTGGAGCGGAGGGTCAAAGAGGACCCGTTTGATCTGGTGATCCTTGCAACTGCGTGCGTCCCGAACAAGGGTACCCAAGAATTGGCCCAGATTCTGGGGGTGGAGTTGGACAGGTTCGGGTTTTTCAAGACCTCCCAGGCCAACCCTGTTGATACCACAAGACCTGGTATTTTTGTGTGCGGGTGTGCTGAAAACCCCATGGACATCCCGGAGTCTGTGGCCCAGGCAAGTGCAGCGGCGGCCCGTGCCGCCCAAGTGATGGTAGAAAAGGAAATGAAAAAGGCTTCTTGAACCAGTTACAGGATTTATCCCATGACAACCGGAAAAAAAGACAAGATGAAGGATTTGCGGATTGGGGTTTTTATTTGCGATTGTGGGTCCAATATCGCAGGTCACCTGGATTGCCGTGAGGTCACGGAATATGCTGCCACTCTCCCTGGAGTGGTATTTGCCAAGGAAAATCTCTATACATGCTCTGAGGCCGGCATACTTGAGATCCAGGAGGCCATAAAAAAGCACAACCTGAATCGGGTGGTGGTGGCCTCGTGTTCGCCCCGCACTCATCAGCCCTTGTTCCAGAACTCTTGTGAGAGCGCCGGTCTGAATCCCTACCTCTTTGAGATGGTAAACATCCGGGACCAGTGTTCCTGGGTCCACATGCAAGACAGGGGAAAGGCCACTCAAAAGGCCAAGGATCTGGTGAGAATGGGGGTTGCAAAGGCCGCATTCCTGGAGCTTCAGCAAGACATTGAATCTCCGCTGACCCCAAGGGTGGGCATCGTTGGAGGTGGTGTTGCAGGGCTTTCTGCGGCAGAGGGCCTCTCCCGCATGGGGCTAGAGGTGGTGCTGGTGGAAAAGAGTAGGGAACTGGGCGGGATGCTCAGGAATCTCCACAAGCTGGCCCCAGACCGGGTTGATGCCCTGGAGATGATAGAGCGCCTGGTCCAGGAGGTGAGCGAGAGATCCAATGTAAAGATATTTACCGGCGCGGAACTGAAGGGCTTGGATGGATACGTGGGCAATTATGTTATGACCATCCAGGGTGGTGATGAGCCGCCTGTGAAGGAATCCGTGGGTTGTCTGGTGATAGCCATAGGGGCGGTGCCGCTCATGACCAAAGGGCTGTTTAACCATGACGGAAGCCGGGTGATCACCCAGATGGAGCTGGAATCTCGCCTCAAGAAAGGAGATCTCCACACAAAAGAGGTGGTGATGATCCAGTGTGCAGGGGCCAGGAACCAGGAAAGGAGCTACTGCTCCAGAATATGCTGCATGATTGCAGTGAAAAATGCCATGCTCATCAAAGAGATGACCCCTGAGGCCAGGGTCCACATCCTTTATAGAGACATGCAGATGTATGGCACGGAAAAGGAAAAGATGCTCTGGGATGCCAGGGGCATGGGAGTGAGATTCCATGTTTACGATCCTGCTTCACCGCCTGAGGTAAAGGAGGATTCAGTAAAGTTCACACATCCCCTGCTGGGCAGAGAGATGGAAATCCCCTGTGATCTGGTGGTCCTTTCCACTCCTCTGATTGCAAGGC
>JALVMN010000166.1 GCA_027027005.1 Desulfobacterales bacterium
GAGCTGAGCAAGAGGGCTTCGGGCGCCACTTTGTATCTCATGGACGAACCCACCACAGGGCTTCACTTTGCAGACATCGAGAAGCTCATTCAGGTGGTGAACTCCTTGGTGGATATGGGCAACACGGTGGTGGTGATCGAGCACAACCTGGATGTTATCAAATGGGCGGATTACATCATTGACCTGGGCCCCGAGGGGGGGATGGAAGGGGGTTATGTGGTGGCAACAGGGACGCCTGAGGAGATCGCTGCCAATGGGGCCTCCCATACAGGTCGTTTTCTGAAAGAGCATTTGCCGTGATTGTCGAGTGTCTAAATTATTCTTCCAGGAGGTTTGCCAGGTGATAGGCCAGATTTTCCAAATTTACTGAGAAGTCCACATTTTCCACCACACAGCACTCGGGGCTTCTCAACTGGATGGGGGCAAAGTTGAGGATGGCCTTTATGCCTGCGGCAAAGAGCAACTCTGCGGCCTTTTGGGCCTGGCGTGGAGGCGTGGCTATTACCCCGATTTCAATGTTTAGTTGTTTCACCAGCTTGGGCAGCTTTTCCACCGACTGAATCACCAGGCCGCTGGGAAGGCGTTTTCCCACCTTGGCAGGGTCAGAGTCAAATGCAGCCACAAACCTGTAACCCCTCTGACGGAAGTTCTGATTTTCCACCAGGGCCGTGCCAAGATTTCCCAGGCCCATGATGCAGAGGTTCCATTCCCTGTCAGTGGAAAGGATCTTCTTTATCTCTCCCAGGAGCTTGGACACCTCATAGCCAACCCCTCTCACCCCGAACTCCCCGAAGTGGGCCAAGTCTTTTCGCACCTGGGCCGGATTCACCCCACAGTGGCGAGCGAGGGCCTCTGAGGAGATAACTGCTATGCCTTCCCTCTGGTAAATCTCCAGCGGTCGGGTGTAAAGGGCCAGGCGCTCTATGGTGGGGGCGGGAATCTTAGGGGTTTTCTTGGTCGTCGGCATTTATAAAATCGAAAAGAGTTGTAACTTATATTTTGGAATTGTGAAATTAGGCACATAAAGATTGACAACAAAGGGCTTGGCCGGAGTCGGCCAAGCCCTCGGTGTTTTCTTGGTATTAGTGGAAGACCTTTTCCACTACGGCTGCAAAATCAGGGATCTTGAAAACCATGATGAAGCAGATCACCAAGGCATAAATACAGAGGGACTCGATCAAGGCCAGACCAATGATCATGGTGGTCATGATCTTGCCGCCTGCCTCGGGATTGCGAGCAGTCCCCTGAAGTGCTCCGTTGATGGCGTGTCCCATTCCCAGGCCGGTGCCGAATGCGGCAATACCGATCCCAAAGCCGCACGCAATGGCAATGGCCCAGTAAATGGAGAGCCCGGCCGCTTGCGCGGATGGATCGGCAGCCATAACCACTGAAGCACCACCCAATACCAGAACGGCAGAGAACAGAGCGGTTAAAGTTTTCTTGGACATGTCAACCTCCTTTCCCTAAAGTTTTTTGGCCTTCTTCCAAAAAGCCATTACGGCCTGCATCAATACTAGTGGGCCTCTTCCATGGCCCCCACAAAGTAGATTATGGAAAGCAACATAAATACCAGGGCCTGTATAAAAC
>JALVMN010000167.1 GCA_027027005.1 Desulfobacterales bacterium
GAGATGGCTGGTATCGCGCTTATCTACCCGATTCGGACACCTACACTGTTACTATTGATGCTCAAGGATATCTGTCTACATCAATGAGTGTCATTGCTCAGGTCGATGTGCAACGCACCGCAATAGTCCATCCGGCGGATAATCTGATCCAAGGAGGCGACTTTGAAACTACCACTCTCCACAGTCCTTGGGTTGTTTCTGGTACTGCGGCTATAAGTACAGAAATAGCATACTCTGGATCTGGCAGCCTGCACCTGGGGAGCACATGCAAGGGAAGCGGGTGTATCCGGCAGAGTGCTCCCGTTGCCATCCCTAATTTCACATCAGATGACTTAACGTATGCGTTTGATTCTGCCCAAAACCTGCACATGATGGATCACTCGGGGGGCTATTTTATGCGCACCCCCGATGGGCAGTGGAGTTATACAAAACTCTGGAATGAGTACACCTACAATCCAAGTCCTATTGCTGCCGGGCCGGATGGTACCATATACACGCTGCATGCAACGTATCCTCAAGCCGTATTGTTTGTGCACCCACTGGGAAGTTCTGAGTGGTTGACCGAAACACTTCCCACAGGTTTTACCACCGGATACTACTCTCTGACAACAGATGAGGTAACTGGAGACTTGTACGTCACCTACGGAGTGCGCCTGTTACGCAGAGATAACCAGGGAACGTGGTCAGACTGGGGAAGTCTTTATGGCAATGTCCTGTCCATTGCCAGAGCAAATAACGGCATAGTGTATGCAGTAACACAACAGAGCACCACGTTCTATAATGATGTCCTCTACATCTGGAAAGTGGTGGATGGGACCTACAACGAGATTGCCAGATATACTTTTCCAGATAACATGTTGTTATTTTACCCCTCGTTTTACCTCTCGTTACAAGCGCATATGAATCAAGACGGCAAGGTGTTCATTCTCTATAATAACGACATCTATCTAACCTGGTCTGCAGATTCCGGATGGAGTGACGCGCTAAAGATTGACGCGCTGAATTCACCCATATCTGGAGAGTATGCAAAAATGGTGCGGCTTAACGATGGGAGGGTTGCGCTTATGCGTAACATCATTGATTACTATACAAAGGCTTCCCTGGATGTTTTCTTTTCCATCCCCGGGAAAACATCTCTGCGTCATTGGCATGACGGAAATATATGTGATGGATGTGTTTCGGCCATCCCCATCGTTTTTCCTGATGGTTCAATCCACGCTGTCGCTTCTCAGTCAAGCGGTGTCGGGCCATCCTACGAACTGACCGCCCATCCCGCCCTGACATCCACTGAGCAAACCAGGGTTTCACAGGCCGTCACCATCTCTGCTGAAAAGTCCAACCCCACCCTCTCGTTCATGTACGCCTTGCAATCCTTCTCCCCTTCTCAAAACTCCGCCTTCCAGGTTGCCGTGACGGATGCCGGGGGACAGCACACCCTCATATCCACCAACACCACCACCGAGGGCGCATGGCAGCACGCCTGGGTTGACATGTCCCCCTGGGCCGGGCAATCCATTACCGTCACCTTCGCCCTTTCTCAGCCTGTCGGCGACCGCGCCATGAACCTCTACCTGGACGACATCTAT
>JALVMN010000168.1 GCA_027027005.1 Desulfobacterales bacterium
ACCTCTTCTTTCAGTTTTGCTACTGTGTCATCAGATACAGTGGGTTCAAAGTCCTTGTTATCATTAATGAACTTGATTGCTGATTTAGCCGCAATCCTGCCCTGGACATGGGAACCACTGGAGAACTTATGGGCACATGCACCAACGCCACAACCAGCAGTAAATAGACCCGGAACCTGAGTCATCAGGTTATACTGGATAGGGAAAGTATCGGCATATTCTTTGGGCATTAAATCATCAGCACCACAGACCCATGCTCCGCAGGAACATGCATGTGAGCCAATAAACACAGGATCACCCAGTGCCAGTTCCATGGGTTTCTCAAGGGGATCCACATTGTGTGCAGCCCAGTTTGTTGCACCAGCAATGGTCATATCCAGGAAGTCTTCCCATGCCTCGCTCTCATATTCCTTCAATCTCTTCTTTAACTCTTTTGGATCTGATACCTCACTCTTGATCCTCTCTGTAACCAGGTCAGTCCTGATAAGCATCGGGGCCTTTCCTTCTTTCATACAGAGGATCATCTCATAGTTCCTCAATGGAGTGGGTGTGGGCTTTGCATCTGAATAAGGTGCCCAACTTTTCAACTGCTCTGAATAAGCACCCACATAGGGTTCATCATATGCATTTGTTGCAGGGGTTTTGAAAAGGAGGAAGAATGTGCCAACAGGTCCGTATGAATCCTTAAATCTTGGAGGCACAAAAGTGCTATCCATCTGGGTCAGCTCACCACCTGCAAGGAGTGTTAGTGCATAGCTTGAACCACCCAGCCAAGGTGGCATCCATGACCTTCCAAAACCTTCTGCCTGGGATCTGGGCCTGAATACATGCACAGCACCACCCATAATTCCCAGAACTGCCTTTGCCTTGAACACATAGAATTTATCCTCTCGAACGCTGAAACCAACAGCACCACATACCCTGCTGCTATCTTTTTCATCTTTGAGCAGATGGGTTATATAAACCCTTTCATATAATTCGCCCTTATCACCAAGGGTGGCAAGTGCAGATTTTGCTGCCTCTGCAACTATTATCTTGTAACTCTCTCCAGAGATCATTACCTGCCATGCACCTGATTTTACATAATTTCCCTGGTCATCTTTCCAGAGTGGAAGTCCCCATTTATCAAATAGCTTAACAGATGAATCCACATGCCTTGCCACATCATAGACCAGGTCCTGTCTTGCAAGTCCACACTGGTCATTGGTGACATACTCTACAAACTCTTCTGGTCTATGAGAGTCATGGGTTACCTTACCATCCAATCCCATATATGTATTAATGGCAGAAAGGCCCATGGCCACAGGACCACTTCTATCCACAGCAGCCTTATCAACCCATGTGACCTTTAGGCCCAGTGCTTTGGCCCAATAGCAGGCCTCCACTACTGCACCACAACCTGCCATTCCTCCACCGAGTATCAAAAGATCAGTATTAACAACTTCTGTTGTAAATTTTTCCATTTCATTCCTCCTTTCTTAACTCTTAACTGTGGGGAGTTCTCCCACTCCCATAATATCCGGCTCGCCAAGGAGTAGGTTATTATTAATATCCTCCGCCTTAGCCTCAGGAAACCCTTCCA
>JALVMN010000169.1 GCA_027027005.1 Desulfobacterales bacterium
TTCTTGTGTTCTTGTGATAGCCGAATGAAAATGTCAGTAAAAATACCAAATGAAAATGTCAGTAGGACTACAGGACGAAACATAGCAGCTGAGGGCTCTGTGAAAAGGTGCGTGAAAAGGTGCTTGAAAAGGTGCTCGTGAAAAGGTGTCCTGAAAAGGTGTGAAAAGGTGCCAGCCTATTACTCCCCTGCCTGCTGAAAAGGTGCCAGCCTATTACTCCTCAGCCTATTACTCCTCACCTATTACCCCTCACCTAGAGCTTTTATCAGGGTTGGTTTATAAGGGAACTTGTCAGGTAAAAGGTCTTCCAGCCTGTTGGCTCTCACCAATATGTCATCACTATAGTGTGGTTTTGGTACAGATCGTCGGATCGTCAGGAACACCAGCGAGCCTTCAGTGAAAGTAGCCGGGCAGCTTGCTGCTGTTACTCTCTTTTCGAATCAATTTTATGAATCAATTTTATGTAGTCGATGTACTTTTGGTTTTCGTACTTTTGATTTTTGATTCTCTTACTTGTTCTGCATGTTCTGCTCACACAGGCATTGGCACCGCTTCCCATGTCATGGGTTCAGGACAGGCAAGGGGCGGCAGAAAGCAGCCCGGTGGAAACTTCACATCCTGTTCTCCCCGCTCAAAGCGCTCCAGCGCCTGTCGGTAAAAACTCACAAAGCTCTTGTATGCCTTTCGGTACGCCCTGCGAAGCTTTCTCGTGCTCCCATGACACAACGGTGCCCTGGAGTGCTTGGTCTTTGCGGGCTTGCCATGGGGGTCTTGTGCCAGCACTCCCCTGACCCCCAAAAATCCCCGGGATTCATCCACTGCCCCCTGCCACGTCTCCTGCTCTATTTCCTCCAGCATCTGTCGATAAAACTCCTGACGCTCTCGTTCTGTCTTGCCCTCCAGAAACGGCAGCGGATGTATGGGCACTTCGTACGTGGTCGCAAAGTCCTTCAGGCTTACGTTCTTGCCCCTGCGCTCTGCCCTGTAAAACCCCGTGCGGTCATACCACGTGCCTTGAAGTTTCTCCCCATACGCTAAAGCCCGGTCCGTGCTCACCCCGGGCCAGTCCAGGGGCCTGAGCACCAGACCTTCCTTGCAGCCGTGGGACATGATGTAGCGAATCCGCTTGAGCAAGGATTTGTCATCCAAAATGCCTATCTGCCTGTGTCGACAGGACCAGAACTTGTCCTTCCAGTCGTGCAGGCGTCCGGCCTCCCTGGCTATGTTGGAGTTTATGTGGTTCATGAACAGGGCCAGGGTTTTTACGTCTGGGGCGGACACGATGAGGTGGTAGTGGTTGGAGGCGAACTTGAAGGCGTACAAACGAATGGAGGGATAGAGCAACAAGGCTCTTCCGATGATTCCGAGGATGAGGTCGTTTAGCTCCTCGGAGGGTTTCAGCAGAAAGCGGCTCTGTATGGTGCGAATGGTCACTTCGAACAGGGCATGAGGATAGGGCATTTGTCGAATAGGCCTTGGCACAGCTAACCTCCAGGTTCGGAAACTCCCGTTCGAAGCACACGAAGGTGCCCCTTAGGGAAATTGTTTGGGGAGGAAAAGAAGCAAGATTGATACCAAGT
>JALVMN010000170.1 GCA_027027005.1 Desulfobacterales bacterium
GGCTTATATCCTGAGATGGACGCACGACCAACGAATCCTCCTTACTTATGACGATCCAGACCTGCGTGACATGGAGAACTGGAGTACTGTTTACGCATATCTTGTCTTGGACCCTTTCAGCGGTGAACGGGAGATTCTGCATCCCATCTTTCCCAATCACCTTGCGGGCTGGAAAATTCCTTATTGGGATGGTTGGTTTGGAGCCGTTTATGATCCAACAGTCACACGTGCAATTTACCCACAAATGATAAGTGGCAACGATGAATCCTACACATTTGCCTTGTGGGATGTTTCCGGTCAAGAACTTGTGTCCAGTATGGGTAACATTTTTGTAGATTCGGTTTACTCCAGCGATATAGCCCCAAAGCCTGTCTGGTCTGAGAATGGCTCGTACTTCGCCTTCGTTGGTTTCGATTATCTTAGTAGCGAGCCCAAATTTGAGATATACCAAGTCAGCCGCGATGGGCAGATAGCGCAATTGACCAACCTGACTTCAATCATTCATTTTCGCGATGCACCCTTGAGTTGGTCACCAGATGGTCGAAAGATTGCCATGATATTGGATCTTCACCCGGAGACTGACGGTGAAAACGTTCTGGTACTGGATTTAGAAACAAAGGAAATAACGGATCCCTGCATATCTGTGAGAGAAAATCTAAGCGCACCGGAAGGCTTTCCACGTCTCTGGTCACCGGACGGACAACAACTCTTGATTAAAGATTGGATGGATGATTCACATAGTCGGATCATTCTGGTGGATATTGGACAGGGCTTTGCCGCTCAGATTGCAGAAAATGTGGATTTAAATGGCTGGATGACTTCTCCACCAAAATAGGACAGCATCCATGAACGATAGCCACCGGGAATATTTCGACAGGCTCAAAGCAAGTGGTGCCCACCGACTACACCTTGGACATGGCCCGCGGCCTGACGCAGGTGCTGGTTGACGGCGCAAACATCTATCTGTATGGCCTGGGTCGCATCTCGCAGCACAGCACATCGCACCTCGCACCCCGCACATGGTACTTCCTCACCGATGCCCTCGGCTCCGTGCGCCAGTTGACGGACGAAACCGGCGCGGTGACTCTCGCAAAGAGTTACCAGCCGTATGGGGATGTGTTGAGCAGCAATGGCAGCGCGGTCAGCAGATACGGCTTCACGGGGGAGTGGACGGATGTCAGCGGGATGGTGTATCTGCGGGCGCGGTATTACAGTCCGTGGGATGGGCGGTTTGTGTCAAGGGATACTTGGGCAGGGGATGCTCAACAGCCGATGTCGTATAATGGGTGGTTGTATGGGTATGGGAATCCTATCATGTTTACTGATCCGAGCGGGATGATCCCTGAAGACGTCTGTGAGCGGATGCCACCTGACGATGCTTATCTGTGCCGGCAGGCTCGTGAATGCCATGGGCCGTGTGAAAACCTTCCATCACCGCCCCAAGAGTTACCGACTGAGACCAGGGTACAAAGAGCATACAAGAATCTGGTGAACACACCCTGGGATTGCAAAGATAACGGCACTGTTATCACATCGTTAGACCCATGGTGGAAAACAGCAGGAGCCTCGCGAAAAGCGC
>JALVMN010000171.1 GCA_027027005.1 Desulfobacterales bacterium
CACTGGCCCAATTACTCAAGCGAAACGAGATCTTCTTTGATGACTTGAGGAGGTTTTGGCCTGAGCTTCCCCGGGTGGATGAATCAGTGGCAAGTGAGGTGGAGACCAGGATCAAGTACGAGGGCTATATTGCAAGGCAAGAACGCCAGGTGGAAAAGCTCCTGAAGATGGAAGAAATCAAACTTCCCCTGGAAATCGACTACTATTCCATTCATGGACTATCAACAGAAGTGCGGCAGAAGCTGACCGAGATCCGACCACTAACCCTGGGCCAAGCATCCCGAATCCCTGGGGTGACACCGGCCGCACTGATGGCCATCCAGGTCCATCTGAAGCGAAATGAGACAAGCTCGACTGCGCAATACTAAAAGGAGGCCGGTAAAAGCCCCCTACTTTTTTGCCATCCTGATTTTTCTTTCCTGGGTGAGCCCTGCTCCAACCTTTCCCAAGCAAGCAAAAGAACCACCCATTGTAAAAGTCTGGCGAGCAAGGCCTTTGTCCAAGAATATCACCTTGACCCATGTGGGTACCTTGTGCGCGGCGAGGAAGGTGCGGGTAAGCAGTGAGTTGGGCGGAGTCGTGGAAAGGCTCTATTTTGAGGAGGGCCAGAGGGTCAAAAAGGGACAATTGCTTGCTGAGATAGGGACCAGCAGCTTGGGGCTTCAGGTCAAGGAAGCAAGGGCCGCCCTTGAAGCGGCCAGGGCTAGGCTCCAGAGACTTGAGGCAGGGAGTCGTCCTGAGGAGATTTCAGTGGCAGAGGCCGCTTTGATGGAGGCAAGGGCCGCCCTTGCCGAGGCCGAGCAAAATTATTCTCGCATGAGGCACCTTCACCACCGTGCAGTGGTCTCCCAAAGGGAGCTGGATGCTGCCAAAAGGATGGTTGATACTGCCAGAGCAAGGGTCAAGGAGGCCGAAAAGCGCCTGGAACTGGCCAGAAAGGGCCCCAGGGCAGAGGACAAAAGGGAGGCCGCGGCCATGGTCATGCGGGCCGAGGCAGCCCTGGATGTGGCCTTGGACAGATTCAGAAAATCCAAGCTCCACGCCCCCTGCAGTGGGATAATAGCCTACCGCGGGGTGGAAGAGGGGGAGGTGATCGGCCCAGGATTTGTCATAACCCAGGTGGTGGATGACTCTGAATTTGAGGTGGTGGCCCACATAAATGAAGAGGACCTCCCCTATTTAAAAAAAGATGCCGTTTACGCCTTCCTGGTGGATGCCATCCCTGGAAAGCAGTTCCGATGCCGCCTGAAATTCATAGCGCCTGCAGGTGATCCCAAAGGCCGCTCCTTCAGGGTGGAATTCCAGGTCCTGGACACCCACCCCCGCATGGCAGACGGGATGAGTGCAAGGCTGCTACTCCCTTCAAGGCATGGAGGCAAGGGCATAAGTGTGCCTGTGACATGGCTCGTGGAGCAAAACGGGAGGCTGGGACTCTTCGTGGTCAAGGACGGCAGGGTAGAGTTTGTACCCGCCGAGCTTGGCAACTATTTCGAAAGGGAGGTGGAGATAGTAAAAGGAATAAGTATGGGAGACTTGGTTATCACCAATCCCTCGGGCCTTCGCCCGGGCCAGGCTGTTCTAGTGAAAGATATAGAGGTGAACTGACTTCCCCATGTTCCTCACCCGCTTCGGCATATCCAGGCCTGTGGTGGTAAGGCTTGCCTTGATCCTCATCCTGATCCTGGGGGTCTATTCCTACAGGGCCATGCCCCGATACCTGGACCCTGATCTCACCATAGGCGAGGCCCTGATAATCACCACCTGCCCCGGGTTCTCACCTGAAGAGGTGGAAAAGCTCATAACTAACAAGCTCGAAGACCAACTGGAAGGCATCGGCCAAATCAGGCGCTACGAGTCCATTTCATTTGAGGGCACCTCCAAGATCCATGTCTTCTTCAACACAGGGCTTTCAGAATACGAGATAGACCGGGCCGTTGAAGATGTAAGAAACGCAGTGGACCAGGTGGAAGACCTCCCCCAAGAGGCCAACAAACCCAGGGTAATAGAGATCGAGATAGCGCTCTTCCCGGTGTGTCTGGTGGGGCTTTCAGGCCAGATCCCCATGATGCAACTCCAAGACATTGCCCAAGACATATCCGAGGTCTTGGAGAATATCGATGGGGTCTCGGAGGTGCAAATCATGGGGGAGCGGGACAAGGAGGTGTGGATAGAGCTGGACCCCTTGAAGCTCTCTGCCCTCTCCCTTTCAGTTGCAGATGTGGCAAGGGCTCTATCGGCCAGGGTAAGGAATCTTCCTGGAGGATGGGTTGAATTGGGCCCCCATGACACCTCCATCAGGATGCTGGGTGAGCCCAGGCACATAAAGGACCTGAGCCAGATCGTGGTGGCCACAAAGGCAGGGCGGTCAGTGTTCCTGGGGGAGATTTCCACCATCAGGACCACCCTTGAAAGGCCCAGGACCCTTACTTACATACACGAGGCCCCCGCCCTGGTGCTGGCGGTAAAGCGCAAGAGAAACACCAACATGATCCGGATAGTGGAAGAGGTCAAAGAAATCGTAAAAGGCCTCAAATCCCAGTATCCTGGCCTCGAGACCACCATATATTTCAATCAGGCAAGGGAGATCAAACGCCGCATAACCGAGCTTCAGACCAATGCCGTCCTGGGAGTGATGGCGGTATTCTTGATCTTGTGGTTGTCCATGGGAATCAGGAACGCGGTATATGCATCCATCGGGATCCCTGTGGCCTTCCTTCTCACCTTTATCTTCATGAGGTTCATGGGGCTGTCCATTGACGGGGTAACACTGTTTGCCCTGATCCTGGTCCTTGGCGTGATAGTGGACGATGCCATCGTGGTCCTTGAAAATATATTCCGCCACCGGGAGGAAGGAAAGTCAGTGACCAAGGCTGCCATTGACGGGTCAAGGGAAGTGGTGGCCCCTGTGGTGGCATCGGTCACCACCACCATGGCGGCCTTTTTCCCCTTACTTTTCATGGTGGGAGGGGTAATCGGCAGGTTCCTTGCCATTCTACCCAAGGTGGTAATCGCGGCCCTACTGTCCTCCCTCTTTGAGGTCTTTTATATGCTCCCGTCCCACGTGGTGGAGCTCACCCCCAGAAATGAGAAGGGAAAGAGGAGAAAGTTTGCCAGACGCCTTGACATCTTCACTCCCCTAAGGAGGATATATTACCCTTTCCTGAGGATGGTGCTGCGGCACAGATACATCTCCGTGGTACTTATCATTTTTTCAACTTGCCTTGCCATCTTCCTGTACTTCCAGACCGACTTTGTCATGTTCCCCAAGTCTGATGCCTTTCCAAGATTCAATATCTATTTCGATTTGCCGGTGGGATCATCCCTTGATCGGACAAGGGATACCCTCATGGAGGTGAGCAAGTTGGTTAGGAAGAAACTGGAAAGGGACTTGGTTGCCCCCATTGCCGTAGCAGGCATGAAAGAGGTCAATTACGAGCCTGTCTATGGCCCTCACTACGGCATGCTGAACGTGATACTGAAGCCAAAGGGCCAGAGGAGCGCCAGCGTAAAGGAGCTGATGGAATCGGTAAGGCCGGATGTCACAAGGCTACTCACTTCCATGGGTGCCACATCGGTTGTGCTGGAAAGGATGCTCGAAGGCCCCCCTGTGGGAAAAGACGTGGATCTCAAGATACAGGCAGCAGACTGGGACAGTGCGGCCGAGATCTCAAGGCTCATCAGGGCAGAACTTGGCAAGCATCCCGGCATTGTGGACATAACTGACAACTACAATCGCGCAAAGCAGTTCCTGGAGGTAACCATAGACGAGGCAAAGGCCAAGCGAATTGGCCTCACCCAGCAAGATCTCACCATGGCTGTACAGGCCGCATTCCATGGCCTGAAAGTAGCAACCTACAATCAGGGGGAAAAGGCCCAGGAGATAAAACTCATCTATCCCGAAGAGCACCGAAGCAGGCTTCACGACCTGATGGACCTAAAAGTTGTGGTCCCAGGTGTGGGCCAGGTGCCTCTGAAAGAGGTGGCAGCGGTGAGACTTGTCCCGGGGTTCCATAACATTTACCACTACAATGGTGCCCAGACCGTTCGATTGACCGCCAACATCTCAGGCCAGGAAGCAAACAAGAAGGGCCTTCAAAGGTTTCTCTCCCACATAAAGGGTGAGGGCATGACCGCTGTAAAGGCAAACGCCATAGCCAGGGACCTCTTCCAGAAGATCAAGAAAGACTATCCCGGCGCCCGTTTGATAGCAGGGGGCCTTCAGGACGAGACCAACAAGTCGCTCCAGGACCTGAAAAAGGCCGCCTACCTTGCCCTGTTTCTCATCTTCTTCATCCTGGCCATCCAGTTCAACTCATTTACCCAGCCACTCATAATCATGATGACCATCCCCTTTGTCACCCTCGGGGTCATGGTGGGATTGATCGTTAGCCAAAACCCCCTGACATTTGTGACCCTCATAGGGCTGTTAACCCTTGCAGGCATCGTGGTAAACGACGCCCTTGTACTAATAGACTTCATGAACAGGTTCCGCCATGACCCGGGCATCTCCTTTTATCAGGCCATTGTGAGGGCCTGCCACATAAGGATGCGGCCCATTTTGCTTACATCCATCACCACCATATTCGGCCTTGCCCCCATGGCCTTTGGGCTGGGGGGAAAATCCATCTTCTGGGCACCGCTTGCAACCGCCATCATGTGGGGACTTGGCTTTGCCACCTTCCTGATCCTCACCATGGTCCCAGCATACTACGCCATCCTGCAAGATCTGTCTTTGCTGCTGAGGGCTAAAAAAAGGCCCCGCCAAGAGGTGCTAAAAGAGATAGACGAGGCCTTTGATTGGGAAGTGCTAAAGCCCTATTATTCGCTTTCTGTCAAGGCATCAACCCAGCGGCGGGCATTCACCTCTTCTGGAGAGTAGTCGGGAAGCAGTATGGGGGCGATCTTGGGGTTGTCCACCCCTGCCTCCTCCAGCTCCTTTTCAAAGCGGACCACATGGTCCAGGGTAAGGGGCTTAAATGACACCCCACCTTTTACATATTGGGCCGCATTGGTGCCGGCCCTCCTGCCAAAGGTAATGATGTCCTGGAGGCTGTTTCCCATGAGGCGGTTTTCTCCATGGATGCCCCCCACCACCTCACCTGCTGCAAACAGGCCGGCCACAGAGGTCTCGGCCTTTTCATTTATCTTTATCCCGCCGTTTTGGTAGTGGAGGGTGGGATATACCAGCATGGGCTCCTTGCTGATGTCGATACCGTGGCGCTTGAACTGGATGAATTTGGCTGGCAGTTCTTTCCTGACCGTGCCCTCACCGTGGAGGAGATCGATCATGGGGGAGTCCAGCCACAACCCAACCCTTCCCGTGGGAGTCATGATGCCCTTGCCCCTTTCCATGGCCTCCCTGATGAGCTCGGCTGATTCCACATCGCGCGGCTCCAATGGAAAACAGAACTGCTCGCCATCGATGTTTAGGACATGGGCCCCCAGGCCTCTCACCTTTTCGGTTATGAGGAGCCCCACATTCTGCTCAGGATAGACCGCACCCGTGGGATGGTATTGCGTGGAGTAAAGGTAGCGGTTGCCCACCCCCACCCGGTAGGCCAGGACCACGCCGTCCATGGTGGCCCCATAGTGGTTTGTGGTGGCAAATCCCTTTATATGGAGCCTGCCGAACCCTCCTGTGGCAAGCACCACTGCCTTGGCCCTTACCACATAGAATTCTTGGGTTTCCAGGTTGTAGAGGATCGCACCTGCACACTTTCCATCCTGGTCCAGGAGCAACTCCACTGCGGGCGAGAATTCCATGATGTTGATGCTTTCATGACGATTGCGGGCCTCATCGCGGAGCACCCGCATTATCTCAGCCCCTGTCATGTCTCCTGCCGAGTGCATACGCTTTCGCGAAGAGCCACCGAAATGGGTGACGAACAGCCTGCCATCAGGCAGCTTGTTGAACATCATGCCCAGCTCTTCAAGCCATGCTATGGAAAGGGGTGCATCATGGGCCAAGGCAGCCACCAGCTTGGGGTCATTGGTGAAGTGGCCGCCTCCCACCGTATCCAGGTAATGATAAAAAGGGGAGTCACACTCCTGGGTGGCGGCCTGGATTCCACCCTCGGCCATTACGGTGTTGGAGTCGCCGTGGCGCAGCTTGGTGGCCATGGTCACCTTCACCCCGTTTTCAGAGGCCATGAGGGCCGCAGAAGTGGCAGCCCCCCCGCCTCCAATGATCAACACATCGGTGTCATGGTGTATCTGGGACAGGTCCACCTTGTCAGGCCTGATCATTGACCTTGACTCCAGCAGGTCTGCCACCTCTTCCTGGAACAGGTCCCCTTTGTTGGGGCCCACCCTCACCAGGCGTCTTCCCTCTTTCTGGTAGTCAGGGTGATATTTGCTCAGGACCTTTTCCCGCTCCTCCATGCTCAGGGCAGGATAGTGTTCATTCCTGCGGGCCATTTCCACCCGAGCGGGTCGAGTGGCCTCCACCCGCTTGATCAGTTCCTTGAGTTCTGGGGTGTATGGCATTTCCAACTCCTTTCTATCTGGTCCGCTTCAGCCCGTTCCTTCCTTTTCAGGCCGGTCTGTCGGGTCCAAGGGTGTTTTCAAGCTTTGGAACATGATTAAAGATACCTGGTATCCTTTGGCATCCAGGTCCCTGGAGGGGCCAGGTCTGGTTCTCGCTCCCTCTCGTCGTAGAGGCGTTGCAATTCTTCCTTGCTCATCTTGGTGAGATCTTCCAGCATCTGGTCGTACTTTCCCTCCGTGATCTCCTGGACCCTCTTTTTCAAGTGCTGGGCCCGAGGCTGAAGATACTTGCCATACAGGCGACGGGCCAACTGGGCCATGTGATACTGGGGCAGCTCCCCCATGCAGCGGCTGGCACACAGCCCACACTGGATGCAGTCAAAGGAGAGCCTTGCAGCCTTTTCAATGTCACCCTGCTTGAGTGCGGCGATGTAGTCCATCACCTCGATGTCCATGGGGCATGCCTTTGTGCAGGCATTGCAGGCCACACATCTGAACAGTTCCGGGTAAAGGGTGTAGATGGAATCCGCAGTGGGCTCGAGCGTTTCAATGTCATAGGCGGCCCTGTTGGCCGGGTAAAAAGGGATCTGGGTGAGATACATGTCTGGTTCCACCACCGTCTGGCAGGCCAGCCCAAAGTAGAGTTTGTAGTCGCCCGCCTTTCGGTAAACCGTGGCACAGGCCCCGCATATCCCACCTCTGCACCCAGCCCCCCGAATATACCTAAAACCCGCATACTCCATAGCCTTCATGATGGTGAGGGTCTCGGGGACCTCGTATCTCTTCCCCATTATATAAATAGGAATGGTCTTTGCGCCCTCTGGCAGGATGGTCCTGTCGCCTGTGGCCATCTTTTGTGCCTGGGCCTGAGAGGATTGGGTTTTCTCAGCCATGTTCAACTCTCCTGATCCTGTTCGCCCCTTCAGGGACTGATATATTTTTTGGCCTTGAGGAGCTCCAAGGCGGCCTCATGGTTCAATTCAAAGTGACATATCTCTGGGTCCAATCCCAGGGAAACGGCCAAAAGCTGGGTAAAATAGAATGTGGGGAGGGATTGGTCCAGCCTTCCATCTTCTGCCAACTGCTCTCCTCCCTGGACAAGATTGAACTCGCACAAGGGGCAGCTCAATATCAGGGCATCTGCACCTGCCCGGGAAGCAGACCTCATTATTGCCAGCACCGCCTCCCTTGCCGCTTCAGGGTTCCCCAGGACCTGGTAAGAACCGCAGCAGCGGTCACTGGCTGGGAATGGGACTGCAGATGCCCCCAAGGCCTCCAGCATCCGGCCCATGAGCTGGAAACTTCCCAGCGGCTCGATGGCAATCTCCCTGGGTCTTTGTAATGTGCAGCCATAGTAGGGGGCAAGCCTCAGCCCCTCAAGAGGGACCTTGACCTCTTTTCTCAGCCTTTCCCAGCCCACTTGATCCCGCAAGAAGCTGAGGAGATGTACCACCTCCACCTCCACCTCCCCCTCATAGTCGGGCTCTTCGTCCATGAAGAGATTTATGGTCTTTCTCTTTTCAGGGTCGTGGCGCATCATGAGATTGGCCCTTGCCAGGGTGTTGTAACACATGGAACAAAGGGTCACCACCGTGTCATGCCCCTGCTCTTTAACCCGGATCAGGTCTCTCACAGGGGCCACCTGATGGATGAGGTCGTCTTCTGCCAGGGAATGGACCGCCCCACAGCAATTCCACCTGGGCAACTCCACCAACTCCACTCCCAATACCGCCATGGATTCAATGGCTGAGCGATCCAGGTTCTTGGCCTTGCTTTTCAAAGTACAGCCAGGATAATAGCTTACCTTCATGGTTATTCCTTAACTGGTAAATTTTCTGAAAGCAGCCACGAGTGCGATCTGTGGACATTCCTTTACGGTTTCAGCCGGAAGTTCAGCTAGTCTTATGAAGTCCTCATTCTTTCTAAGGGTCATGACTCTTAGGGCCTCCATTATCTTGGGGATGTCAAGGCCCCTTGGGCAGAGCACCTCACATGAGTGGCAAGCAGCACAAACCCAGCAGGTGTTTAACCTTTCCATCTCCTCGGCCCTACCCAACTGGGCCAATCGAATGAGTCTGCGGGGTGAGACATCCATCTGCCTGCACATGGGGCAGGCCCCGGCACATGTGCCACACTGAAAACACATGTGGACCTTCTGCCCGCTGATCTTTTCCAATCTTTCCAGGAATTCCCTGTCAATCTGCTTTGAAGATATCTTAACGGTCACGGCCTTATTCCTCCAGACAAGGTAACAGCTTATACTAGGCCGAATGCATCTTGTCAACATCCTCCGGGGTGAGCATTCCAGAGGCCAAGATGCATGAAATTTTCCCTTTAATCTTCAAGCATTAGGGTAACCTATTTTTTGCTTGACAAGCAAAGCTCAGTTTGTCTATAGGACTCCATCAATACGAAGGCAGAAATGCTTTAAGATTTTGAGGTCTTAGCAATTTTTGCGCCTCCAAGGCCCCCATTTTTTGGGGTTTTTGGAAAAGAAGCCGGACCCAGGAAAAGAACCCATATGGCACTTCAAGACCAAGTCATAAAAGAAAAAAAGAGGATCCTCAAACAGTGGCTTGATGTGCTCCTGGAGAGCTATCCTGAAGACGCCCGGCGCTTTTTTAAGAAAGAGAGTGACCAGTTTGCAAACCCCGTTGGGGTGACCTTTTCAAGGGAGATGGAGGGGTTGCTGGAAGACCTCATCAAGGGAAACCTCGGCGAGGACGCCCATAGGTGCCTCGACAGAATCATCCGGATTCGGGCAGTGCAGGATTTTACCCCATCTGAGGCCGTTTCCTTTGTGTTCCAGTTGAAAGGCATAATACGCCATGTGATGCATAAAGAGCTCTCGGGCGGCTCCTATGGCGAAGAGCTGAGGGCACTGGAAGATAACATTGACCAGGCGGCCCTCCTTGCCTTTGATATATATGCACAATGCAAGCACAAGATTTATGAGCTCAGGGTTGGGGAGATCAGGAGAGAGGTTTCCGGGCTTTTGAGGCGTGCAAATTTGGTGAGCGAGATCCCTCAGCAGTGAGAAGGACTCCGTGGCCTACAACTTGTACAGCTTTATTGAAGCGAGGTAGAGGTTCATGAATTTTATAATCAGCATCCTCTTTTCAGGGATTTTGGTCTCGGTCTTGGTGCTCATTCCATGGATCGGGGTGGGTGTCTTTGATCTGCGCTTCCTTTTTGGCGTGGTGGTCCCTTATGCTGCAATGGCCGTCTTTTTCATAGGCATGGTGGCGAGGGTGATAGGATGGGGGAGGTCCCCTGTGCCCTTCAGGATACCCACCACCGCCGGCCAGCAGTTTTCACTTCCATGGATAAAGTACAGCAAGATCGACAACCCCAAGAGCAATGCAGGTGTCATCGTGAGGATGATATTTGAGGTGGCTCTTTTCCGGTCCCTTTTCAGGAATACCCGCCTCGAATACAGGCGCCTTGCAAGTGGCCCCAAGCTGGATTACGAGTGGGAGAAATGGTTGTGGCTGGCCGCCCTGGCCTTCCATTATTCCTTCTTGGTCATCTTCTTGCGCCACTTTAGATTTTTTATGGATCCAATTCCAGGCTTTGTTCATCTCCTGGAAAAGCTTGATGGATTTTTGCAGTTGGGGGTTCTGCCCATCAGCGGGCTCAATGTGCCTTCCGTATTTCTCACAGACATGCTGCTGATGCTGGCCCTAACCTACCTGTTCCTGAGGCGCATATACATCCCTCAGACCAGGTATATTTCTTTGCCTGCCGACTTTTTTCCCCTGTTCTTGATACTTGCCTTAGGCCTTACAGGTATTCTCATGAGATATTTCATCAGAGTGGATATTACCGCGGTAAAGACCCTGGCTCTAGGGCTCTTCAAGTTCAATCCGACGGTACCTGAAGGAATAGGGGTGATATTTTTTATCCATCTTTTCATGATAAGTGTCCTGATTGCTTATTTCCCATTCAGTAAGCTGGTGCACATGGCCGGCGTCTTCTTGAGCCCCACAAGGAACCTTGCCAACAACAGCCGGATGAAGCGTCACGTGAATCCTTGGGACTATCCGGTGAAGGTACATACTTACGACGAATATGAAGAAGAATTCAGGGAATTGATGATCGAAGCTGGAATCCCTGTGGAAAAGCAGCCGGAGGAAACCAAAGAAACCGAAGAAGACACAGGAGAAAAGGAGTAGTTCCATGGCTCAGACCCCTAAACCAGAAGAATTGGCTCAAATTGATCACTCCCCACCCTTGATGGAAGGGTGGATGGATCGCCCGGTAGAGATCCGTGAAGGTATTTATTGTTACGGTGCAAAGGGCAAGAACCTGGAGGCCGTGGGAATGCCCAACCCCAGGGATTGGAACCCGGCCGAAGAGGACTGGAAACTCCCCGAAGACTGGAAGGACATAGTCCTCGATGGGTTCAAGGACCGCCTTGAGAGATTCCGCTCTTTCAAGCTGTTCATGGACATATGCGTGAGGTGCGGGGCCTGCGCCGACAAGTGCCATTTCTTCATAGGTTCAGGTGACCCCAAGAACATGCCGGTCTTGAGAGCAGAGCTTTTTCGTTCGGTTTACCGCAAGAAATTTACCACAGCGGGCAAGCTGTTTGGGAAACTGGCCGGTGCAAGGGACCTGGACTACGATGTGCTCAAGGAGTGGTGGTATTATCTGTACCAGTGCACCGAGTGCAGGCGCTGTTCGCTATTTTGCCCCTATGGAATTGACACGGCAGAGATCACCATAATCGGCCGTGAGCTCACCAACCTCTTGGGCCTCAATACTGACTGGATCTCGGCCCCTGTGGCCAACTGCTACCGCACAGGGAATCACCTGGGCATCCAGCCCCATGCCTACAAAGACATGATCGACTTCTTTGTGGATGAGATAGAGGAGATTACCGGCATAAGGGTCAATCCTTCCTTGAACCGAAAAGGGGCTGAGATACTCTTCATCACTCCTTCTGGCGATGTTTTTGCCGACCCCGGCACCTACACTGCCATGGGATACCTGATGCTCTTCCACTACCTGGAGAGCATGGGCCTTGATATCACATGGAGCACCTATGCCTCTGAGGGTGGCAACTTTGGGTACTTTACCTCCCACGAGATGGCCAAGCGCCTCAATGCCAAGATGTATGCGGAGGCAAAGCGCCTGGGTGTGAAGTGGATCCTGGGCGGTGAGTGCGGACACATGTGGCGCGTGGTCCACCAGTACATGGACACCTTCAATGGCCCTCCAGACTTCCTGGAAGAGCCGGTCTCTCCCATTACAGGCACGAAGTTTGAAAATGCAAAGGCCACTAAGATGGTGCACATTGCAGAATTTACTGCAGACTTGATCAAACATAACAAACTGAAGTTGGACCCCAGCAGGAACGACAATCTGGTGGTCACATTCCACGACTCTTGTAACACCTCGCGGGGGATGGGGATCTTTGAAGAACCCCGTTATGTCCTGAAAAGCGTCTGCAATAATTTTTACGAGATGCCCCCCAGCACCATACGCGAGCAGACTTTTTGCTGTGGCAGTGGCTCAGGGTTAAATGCCGGTGAGAACATGGAGCTGAGGATGAGGGGAGGACTCCCAAGGGCCAATGCCGTAAAACATGTGCATGAAAAGTACGGTGTGAACATGCTTGCCTGTATATGCGCCATAGACAGGGCGGTGCTACCCACCCTCATGGACTACTGGGTGCCCGGAGTAGATGTCACAGGGCTCCATGAATTGGTGGGCAATGCCCTTATCCTTGAAGGTGAAAAAGAGAGGACCACTAATTTGCGTGGTGATCCGCTCCCTGGAATGGAGGAAATGGAGGAAGAAGAGGATGTATGATGGAGGCAAGATCATAGCGGGACTGATCATTGGCCTTGGGCTTTTGTTATCCCCCTTTTTTTACAATGCAGGAAAGGCCACCAAACCACCGGAGCCGCAACTCACCCCAAAGGCCAAGGAGGCCAAGGTGTGTGTGGCTGACACTGATTTCATGATCACAAAGCACATGCAGCTCTTGGACAGGTGGCGTGATGAGGTGGTTAGGGAGACCAAGAGGTTTTATAAGTCTGCCACGGGCAAGGTCTATTACAAGAGCCTGCAGGTGACCTGCCTTGACTGCCATTCAAACAAATCAAAGTTCTGCGATGAATGTCACAATTACATGGGTGTCCAACCATTTTGCTGGGAGTGTCACATAGCACCAAAGGAGAATAAGTGATGGGTGTGAGCCGCAGGGAATTTCTTAAAGTCACGGGCCTAGCCGCCTTGCTAGGGCTGGGTGGTAGGGCCGCCTTCGAGTTGCTGGCCCCCGGAAGGATCGAGGCTGCAATGGAGGGCCTCCCTCTTACCAAGGGCAAGCGGTGGGCCATGGTGATAGATGTAAAAAAGTGCATAGAAAAACAAAAGAAGGATGGCTGCAGGGAGTGTATAGACATATGTCACAAGATCCACAATGTGCCCAACTTCGGAAATCCCAAGGAAGAGATAAAGTGGATCTGGAAGGAGACATATGAGCATTCCTTCCCTGGCCAGCACCACAAATTCGTCTCAGAAGATATCCATGGGCAACCAATCATATTGCTCTGCAATCACTGCACAAATCCCCCGTGTGTGAGGGTCTGCCCCACCAAGGCCACCTGGCAGCGCGACGATGGGGTGGTAATGATGGACCAGCACCGCTGCATAGGGTGCAGATTCTGCATGGCGGGCTGCCCTTATGGGTCCAGGAGCTTTAACTGGGGAGATCCTCGCAAGGCACCAAAGGAACTGAATCCTGGATTTCCCACCAATATGGCCTATCCGACCAGGTCAAAGGGTGTTGTGGAAAAATGCACCTTTTGTGCAGAGCGGCTGGCCAAGGGAGAGATTCCCGCATGCGTGGAGGCATGTTCAAAGATCAAGGTAAAGGCCTTGATCTTTGGAGACCTCCAGGACAGTGAATCAGAGGTTAGGGAGATCTTACGGCACCATTACACAATAAGGCGAAAGCCGGAATTGGGGACTGAACCAAACATCTTTTACATGATATGAGGTGATCATGCTTGAGAGGGCATTAAGCGGAAGTCAAAGGTATTGGAGTTGGTTGATATTCCTGCTGGTACTCATGACCATCGGTCTTGCATGTTACCTGTACCAGTTCAAGATGGGCTTGAAGATCACGGGCATGAGCAGGGATGTCTCCTGGGGGTTTTATATTGCTCAGTTCACCTATCTGGTCGGTGTTGCAGCCTCAGGGGTGATGGTGGTCCTCCCGTATTACCTACACAATTACAAGGCCTTCGGAAGGATTGCAGTCCTGGGCGAATTCCTTGCCATTGCTGCTGTTACCATGTGCCTCCTGTTCATCTTCGTGGATCTGGGCTATCCATTGAGGATCATGAATGTGGTCATGCATCCCACGCCCAATTCCATCCTCTTCTGGGACATGATAGTGCTCAACGGCTACCTGCTCCTGAACATCCTCGTGGGATGGAACGTGCTGGCAGCAGAACGAAAAGGGGTGCCTTACAGCAAGTGGGTCAAGACCCTGGCCTACATTTCCATTCCTTGGGCCTTCAGCATCCATACAGTCACGGCCTTTCTTTACGCAGGCCTCCCTGGCAGGCACTTCTGGCTGACCGCCATCATGGCCGCCAGATTTCTGGCCTCTGCATTCTGCTCCGGACCAGCACTTCTTGTGCTCATATGCCTGATCGTGCGTAAGGTAAGCCGCTTTGACCCTGGAAAAGAGCAGATCAGGACCCTGGGAGGAATTATTGCATACGCCATGATTATGAATGTGTTCTTCTTCCTCCTGGAGATATTCACCGCGTTTTACAGTGGAATCCCCGGCCACACCCACACCTTTGTCTATCTGTTCAAGGGGCTTGACGGCTACGGCAAGCTGGTGCCTTGGATGTGGACCTCGGTCGGTTTCGGTGTGCTTGCCCTGGTTCTCCTTGTAGTACCTGCAACCAGACGCAAGGAGGACACCCTTGCCCTTGCATGTGCCTCTGTGATAATCTCCACGTGGATCGATAAAGGAATGGGCCTGGTGGTGGGGGGATTTATCCCCAATCCCTTTGAGCGCGTGTTCGAATACTGGCCCACTACCCCTGAAATCCTCATCACCATAGGGGTCTGGGCCACTGGATTTTTCATCCTTACCGTCCTTTTCAAGATAGCGGTATCGGTAAAAGAAGAAGTGGGGGCATGAGAAAATTTCTTGACATTGTGTTAGGGGCTCTGTTAAGAAGCCTTTTTTAAATTTGAGGCCCGGTTTTCGGGCAAGCTTTTAAAGCCTTGAGGTAAAAATTCAGTTTCAGGAGGATGTGTCGTTATGGGATATGAAGTAGAAGTCGATCATGAAAAGTGTGAGGGCTGCGAAGAGTGCACAGAGGTGTGTCCTGTGGATGTCTTTGAAATGCAGGACGACAAATCAGTCCCTGTCAATGCAGAGGAGTGCTTGGGTTGTGAGAGCTGTGTGGAGGTCTGCGAGCCCGAGGCAATTACTGTAACAGAAGTATAAGTCCCTGCCCGTTCAATTGAACTAAAAGCCGTTATGAGCCGCTCATCCCCTTTGCGGGTGAGCGGCTTTGTGTTTCAAGGTCGAGTCCCCTCATGGAATCAGAAGTGACCTTATCAGAACCCCGATTAATTGTTCAGATTTACGAAATCCAGACCCCCGAGGAGGCAGAGGCCTGTATCGACCTGGGGGTGGATCATGTGGGTAGTGTGGTCCTGGAGCCAGAGCAGTGGAAAGAGTCGCGGCTAAAAGAGGTAGTGAGAGTCGTGCGAGAAGCAGGTGCCAAGGCCAGCCTGATCCCCCTGTTCCGAGACCTGGACCTGATCCTGAAGGTAGTTGATTATTATGAACCCCACTTCATACACTTGTGCGATTCTCTCACTTCACAAGAAAATAAAACCGTCGAACTCGAACCTTTCTTATGCACCCAGCAGGTCATAAAGGAGCGGTGTGAAGGGGTGGGTATCATCCGGTCCGTTCCTATTCCCACAAGAGAAAAATCAAGGCAATTTCCCACTATTGAGATCGCCCGCCGGTTTGAGGAGTTGACGGATATCTTCTTGACCGACACCACCCTGGGCCGAGAACCTGTGGATGGTTTTATTGGCATAACAGGTATCCTCCCTGACCTTGCCCTTGCCCGAGAGCTGGTTGTCAAGGTCTCAAGGCCGGTGATATTGGCAGGGGGGCTTTCGCCGGATAACGTATATGATGCCATAATCAAGGTACGACCTGCCGGTGCCGATAGTTGTACATGGACAAATCTCACAGACTCACAAGGGAAACCCATCAGATTCCGCAAGGACCTTGATAAGGTCAAACGGTTTGTCCAAGAGGTGAGGCGGGCCGAGGAGGCCTTGAAATCAATTGACCCATAAATCCTGGAGCAGCCCATGGACATCGCGCTTTCCTGCCCTCAGTGCGGGGCCGAGGTGGACCTTGAGGAAGACTCATTGGTCTTTCACTGCCAGTTTTGCAACACCACCTTGAAGCCCACGGGCAGAAACCAGGTCCAGTCCTTTTTCTTTGAACCAAAGGGGGGGCTCAGCGAGATAGCCCCTGCCCTCCTGAGGGCCATACAGAAAAAGGGGATATCTTCACCCAAGATCTTGGATTCCCACCTGGTCTATGCCCCATACTGGCGCGTAAAGGGCCTCCTTTTTCAGTGGGCGTTCGGAAAGATATACAAGTTTTCGACCATGGGGGGGCAAAGCTTTGATTATTTCAAGAAGCTCAGATCTGTCCCATATCACCGGACCTTCCCTGCCTTTGAAAGCAAGCGATTCGGACTCTTTTCCCTTGGCCTGAGGGTCCAGGCCATGAAGATGCGCCCTTATAACCGTGAAAAAATGGGCCTGGATGCCTTGCTTCTGGAGCAGACAGTGGACCTCAAGGAGGCTGTCCAGACCGCCCTAAAGACCCCCACCCAGGTGGTTAACCAGCCCCGCTCAAAGGTGGACTTCCTGCACACCGGTCTCATAGGTGAGGGATATAGTCTCATCTATTTCCCTTTCTTCTGTTTTTCCATCCGACTGGGACCAAAAGAGGAACTGGTGGTGGTGGACGGCCTCTCTCACAAGGTCATAAAGGGTGAGCTGCCCTTGGAGGAGATATCCAGGCACACGGAGTCAAGACAACTCCCCTATCAACCCCTTGATTTCATTCCATTTCAATGTCCCAATTGTGGATGGGACCTCCCCTATCAGCCCCATGCCAGGGTCCACCTCTGTACCACCTGCAAGAGGGCATGGCAAGAGATGGGAGGAGAGTTTCAGGAAATGGAATACAAGATCAGCCCGTCGGCCACCAGGGGCAGCCAGAGCATCTATCTACCCTTTTGGAGGCTCCAGGTGGCCATCCATACCAAGGAAGGCTCCATTTCCACACAAGAGGAGTTTTTCCAACTTTTTCCTCAGTATAGAGTCAGTAAGGGCCCTGACACCAAGGGGATTTATTTTTATGTGCCAGCCTTCAGGATAAGGAATCCCGTTGCGGTTGACAAATTGGCGGCCTCCATGACCAGGGTCCAGCCTTCCATCCCTGTTTCAGAACCAGAAGACTTCGAGGTGGAGCGGGCAGCAGACGCCTGGCTTCCACTGGGGGAGGCAATGGAAATGGCCCACTTGCTCCTCTACTCCATGACACCCAAGAGGGCAAAACGCACTTTGACCATGGTCAAGGATGCAAGGGTCAAGCTCATCTCAAAGGAATTGCTCTGGTTGCCCTTTCAGGAGCAGGGCATATTCCTGCGTCAAGAGAGCACGGATCTTGCCATTCAAAAAAACTGCCTTCAAATACATTGAGCACCTTTGAAGTGGTAGGATTTGTTTGTATCGGGCAATATGCCTGTGTTATGTTCTGCCCACCATTTGGCGGGACATGTATCTCTGCTTCAAGGAGGATCTTATGGGGGAAAACCTCACATACAAGATACTCAGGGCCCACCTCGTGGAAGGCACCCTTGAGCCTGGATCCGAGATAGGTATTCAGATAGACCAGACCTTGCTCCAGGATGCCACCGGAACCATGGCATTGCTTGAATTTGAGGTATTGGGCCTGGAGCGCATCAAGACCGAATGCTCTGTGGTATATGTGGATCACAACCTGCTCCAGACTGACCACAAAAACCCCGACGACCACCGCTACCTTCAGACCGCCTCCATGCGATTCGGCATCCACTTCAGCCCGCCAGGCAACGGCATATGCCATCAAGTTCACATGGAACGCTTCGGTGTTCCTGGCAAAACGCTGCTCGGCGCTGATAGCCACACCCCCAGTGCCGGGGCATTGGGCATGCTGGCCATTGGCGCAGGGGGGCTTGATGTGGCCATGGCCATGGCCGGCAGGCCCTATTATCTGCCTTGCCCGCAGGTGGTTGGTGTGAGACTCAAGGGTCGGCTACCAGACTGGGTGAGCGCAAAGGACGTGATCCTTGAGCTGTTGCGGCGCTATGGTGTGAAGGGTTTTGTGGGAAAGGTGATTGAGTACTATGGCCCTGGCCTGGATCAACTGAGCGCCACAGACAGGCTCACCATAGCCAACATGGGTACAGAGCTGGGTGCCACCAGCTCTGTCTTTCCCTCAGACCTCAGGACAAAGGCCTTTTTAGAAGCACAACGGCGAGGGTCGGCCTGGACCGAGCTCGTGGCAGACCCTGACGCCACCTATGACCAATATGACGAGATCGACCTTTCATCGTTGGAGCCCCTTATTGCCTGCCCCTCCTCACCGGGCAATGTCAGACCCGTGCGTGAGGTGGCCGGAGTGGATGTGGATCAGGTGATCATTGGAAGCTGCGTGAATTCATCCTTCCGAGACCTGATGCTGGTAGCTAGAATACTGGAAGGAAGGCGCATCCATCCCCGCACCTTTTTTCACGTAAACCCTGGTAGCAGGCAGGTGCTGGAAAATATCTCCCAACACAACGGGCTCCTTTCTCTTTTGAGGGCAGGAGCGAGGGTGCACGAGCCGGGATGCCTGGGTTGTATCGGCATGGGCCAGGCCCCTGGCACCGGCCAGGTGAGCCTTCGCACATTTCCCAGAAACTTCCCGGGCCGCTCAGGCACAAAAGACGACCGGGTGTATCTCTGCTCCCCTGAGACGGCAACTGCGTCAGCAATCACCGGTCGGATATCAGACCCTAGAGAGTTGTCAAAAGAGTTGGCTTATCCAAAGGTGGAAGAGCCCAAAGAGTACCTGGTGGATGACTCTTCCATCATATTCCCCAGCAAAGACCTCCAGGGCACAAAGGTCGTGAGGGGGCCAAACATAAGGCCACTTCCCTCCATGGATCCGTTGCCAGAAGACCTTGAACTCGTGGTATTACTTAAACTGGGAGATAACATCTCCACAGATACCATCATGCCTGCGGCAAGCCATATCCTCCCGCTTCGCTCAAACATAGAGGCGTTGAGCAATCATGTGTTCACCTCGGTTGACCCGGATTTTCCACACAAATGCCGCAAGGTTTCTCAGGTGGCCATAGTGGGTGGAGAAAACTATGGGCAGGGTTCCAGCAGGGAGCATGCTGCACTTGCCCCCAGGTTGCTTGGGGTAAGGGTAAAGCTCGCAAAGAGCTTTGCCAGGATACACAAGGCAAACTTGTGTAATTTTGGAATAATCCCCCTTGTTTTCAAAGACCCTGCTGACTACGAAATAATCAAAGAAGGCCAAAGTCTGGTTATAAAAAATGTCCGTGGCCTGATTGAGAGCGGGATGACAGAGATCCCTGTCATGCTCCAAGGCAGAGAGATCACCACAGTGCTGGATGTCTCAGGGCGCCAGAGGAAGTTCTTGCTTGCAGGTGGGGCGCTGAATTTTGTCAAACATGAATTGATTCGTGAATCCTAGGGCGCTGATTGGGTCTTGCCGGGATCAGTTGGATAAGAGAACACCCGCCCCATGTAGTTTTTCACCTTTATGTGGTCTGGTCTAGTCTCCAGGACATAGTCCGGCAGCAAAGGAACCTTGCCCCCGCCTCCCGGAAGATCAACGGCAAAGTGAGGCAGGCACATCCCTGAGGTGTGCCCCTGAATGGCTGCCATTATCTGTAGCCCCTTCTGGATTGGGGTCCAGAAGTGGGCGGTTCCTTTTACAAGGTCAGCCTGGAACAGGTAATAGGGCCTTACCCTGATCTGGAGCAGCCTTTGCACCAGCTCCACCATGGTGCGGGTATCGTCATTTACACCTTCCAGGAGCACTGTCTGGTTTCCCAGGGGGATCCCTGCATCGGCCAACATGCCACAGGCCCTGGCAGCCTCGGAGGTGATCTCCCTGGGGTGATTGAAATGGGTGTTTATATAAAGGGGATGGAAGCACTTTAGTGTGTTAACCAGATCTGAGGTAATCCTTTGGGGAAGTGTACAGGGCACCCGGGTCCCTATCCTGATGATCTCCACGTGCCTGATGGAGCGAAGTTCCTTCAGGATACACTGGAGAAATCTTGTATCGAGCAGCAAGGGATCACCACCTGAAAGGAGCACATCGCGCACCGAGCATGTCTTTTTGATGTATTCCAGGCCCCCTTGGATGGTCTCCCTTGTTACCACATCGGGGCGGCCCACCATGCGTTTTCTGTTGCAAAACCGGCAATAGACGGCGCACTGATTGGAGACCAAGAAAACCACCCTGTCCGGATACCTGTGGATGAGGCCGGGCACAGGAGACAGCCGCCCTTCATCAAGCGGGTCTTCCAGGCCCCTGGTGTCTGCTATCTCTTTGGGGTCAGGGACACACTGCCTGTATATGGGATCACCCACCTTTTTTATGAGGCTCAGGTAGTAAGGATTGATCCGCATGGGGTATCTGGCAAGCACCGAGGCGATTTCTTGAAACCGCAACGCAAAGTGTGCTTCCAATTTCGGAATGGATGTGATGGATCGGGCCAGCAGGCTCTTCCAACCGCGCCACTCTTCTTGTTGTGCCTTTCGGCATGGCAAAGGGTTGTCAAAGGATCTTTCCACGTCCATGTATTGTAGTAGTTCTCCGCCAGCGCTTCTTCAGGATAAAGAGAACCTAGACAAAATTCATAGTCTTTTCAAGAAAATGTTCTTTTGACAGCTTGCATTATTAGGGGCCAAGCATTAGATTAACCAAAAAATGGGTCAAAAGGAGGGGCAATGGAAAAACACCACAAGTTTTCCATCTGGTATGTGCTCATTGGGATATGGATAGTACTCTTGATACAGCACTACCTCATGATGGCCTTTTCCATCAAGACCATTCCCTACAGCGAGTTTCTCAGGTTGCTCCAAGAGAACAAGATTGAAGAGGTCGCGGTCACTGCCAATGAGATCCAGGGCCGCCTGAGGGTTGATACACCGATGGGTGAAAAAGGCATGCTCTTCAGGACCGTGAGAGTGGACCCCGAGATCTCAGATCTCCTTGCCAAATACAACGTCACCTTTAAAGGGCAGGTGGAATCCACATTTCTGAGGGATCTCTTGTCTTGGATCTTGCCCATCTTTCTCTTTGTGGGTGTGTGGTATCTCATGATGAAGCGTTTTGCAGGAGGCCAGCCAGGCTTTATGACCCTGGGCAAGAGCAAGGCCAAGGTCTATATGGAAGACGAGATCCCGGTGAGGTTCAAGGATGTTGCAGGAGTTGAGGAAGCAAAGCAGGAGCTCATGGAGGTGGTGGAATTTCTCAAAGAACCCGAAAAGTTTGTGGAGATAGGCGGCAGGATGCCCAAAGGGATCCTCCTGGTGGGCCCCCCTGGGACCGGTAAGACCCTGCTTGCAAAGGCAGTGGCAGGGGAAAGTGGCGTGCCGTTTTTCAGCATGAGTGGTTCCGACTTTGTGGAAATGTTTGTAGGCCTTGGCGCTGCAAGGGTTCGGGACCTTTTTGACCAGGCCAAAAAGAGGGCCCCTTGCATCATATTTATCGATGAGCTGGACGCCCTTGGTAAGGCCCGAGGCATTGGTGGCGTTGGGGGGCATGATGAACGGGAGCAGACCCTCAACCAGCTACTGGTTGAGATGGACGGATTTGATCCAAATGTGGGTGTGGTACTGATGGCCGCCACCAACAGACCGGAAATCCTGGACCCTGCGCTCCTGAGGCCAGGACGGTTCGACAGGCATGTGCTGGTGGACAGACCCGACAAAAAGGGCCGCGAGGAGATCCTCAAGGTTCACATAAAGAAGGTAAAGATAGCAGATGACGTGGACATTGAGGCCATTGCAAACATGACCTCTGGGATGGTGGGCGCAGACCTGGCAAACCTGGTAAATGAGGCGGCCCTCCTTGCGGTCAGGAGGAAGAAAAAGCGGGTGACCATGAAGGAATTCGAGGAGGCGGTTGAAAGGGTCATCGCTGGCCTTGAAAAGAAAAACCGCCTCATAAATGAAGAGGAGCGAAAGATTGTGGCATATCACGAGGTGGGCCATGCCCTGGTGGCCTTATCCCTTCCTGGCACAGACCCGGTCAAAAAGATCTCCATCGTGCCACGAGGCATAGCAGCCCTGGGTTATACCATGCAAGTCCCCACAGAGGATCGTTTTCTTATGAAAAAGACAGAGTTGCTTAACCGCATTGCGTCCCTTTTGGGGGGTCGGGCTGCCGAGGAACTGGTCTTTGGCGACATCTCCACAGGCGCCCACAATGACCTCGCAAGGGCCACTGATATTGCCCGCAGCATGGTGAAGGAATACGGAATGAGTGAAAAGGTGGGACAAGTCTATTTTGCGAGGGAAAAACAGGCCCAATTCCTCAATGTGCCCGGCATGGATGGAAGGGGAGAGTACAGCGAGGCCACGGCCCAGTTGATAGACCAGGAGGTACGGGAGATAATCAACACCCAGTACGAAAAGGCCAAGGGGATTCTCCAGGAAAAGAAAGACGTCCTGGACCGTGGCGCAAGGCTACTCCTGGAAAAGGAAAAGATAGAAGGGGAGGAGTTGAAGGCCCTTATATCGCCTGCTCAGTAGGAGGACTCAGCCTCCTTTTGAGGATAGCTGCAGCCTTGGGGCCGCAATTGAATATCATGTCAAGGATCGAGAGATTGGGCAGGAATTCCCCCCAAAGCTGGGGATATACGGGGGAGCGCGGGTTGAAAAAGGTTAGCTCTATTCCTTCCTGCCTGAATCTCTGGGGATCCAGGTACTTTTTGGCAGATGATTGGGCCAGAAATCGAGTGGCCCCCATTTCCTTGCAGATATCAACCGAGAGTTGAGGCTCTTTTGAACTCACCTTCAGGCTGGAGAGCAGCACCAACTCTGTCTGGCTCTCCAGTTGTTTCAGGACATAGTGTATGATTTCCAGGTTGAGATCCAGGAGGAATGAGTATCTGTCTGAAAAGATCTCATTTACAAAGGACTGGTGATCTTCAAGAAATGGAGCGTTCTTGTAAGCGGTCATGAGACTTGCCAGATGCTTTGAAGCCCACCTTCCTTCCCTGCAGATCCTTACATCCTTTACCTTTTGAAGCCCCAGGCCCTTTTTCCACACAGGAATGGTTAACCACAAAGTGCCCTGGTCGTTTTTGAACCGGTTCCTCGTGAGCCAACTCCTGCCCCTGGGAAACTGGACATCGTCCATCAAGACCATCACATGGGAGCGTATCGCCTTTTCAAAGAACCCCGCATACGGGGCAAAATAAGGCTGGTAGGCCGAGACAATCTTCATGACCTAATTATTCATAAAGAGGGGGGGATCTTTTTTGTAAAGCTCCATTACCTTGGAGACAATGAGCCGCTTGGAAAAGTCAGGGTGGGCAAGATAGGGCAGCAGGTTTTTCCTGAGCAGCCTCAGAAATTCTTCAAAGAGTCTCTCTTTTTCCTTTTGATCTATGAAGTGGCGTTCCTGTCTGTAAACATAGGGAATTGTGTCTCCGAATTTCTCCCGTAACACCTTGGCGGCGGTCCTTGGCCCTCCAGGAAGAGGTCTTCCACTGTTAAGGGCTGATTCATCAAACGGGACCTTGACCCTGGCCTCCATGGCAACTAGCCACCTGTCCCCTGCCAGAACCCGGCTCATATCCCATATCTCCACCTCCAGGCCGTTTTCCAGTCTGATGGTATCGACCAGTTTCCCTTCCATGTATCACTGCGACTTGCCAGCCCGGACCAAATCTATCATGGCCTTGGATGTGTACTCTCCAACATCTGCAAGGCCATCCAACGGCATAAAAGATAATGCATTAGCAGAGAAAAGACAAGTTGCCGAGGCAGGGAACTCCTCGTCAGGGAGGTAAAATATGTACGCAAGTGCGATTTTTGGGAGGGGGTAGAGCACAAAAGAAAAATCTCCCCCACCTCCCTCAGGACCAGGGTGGCCTGAGAACCTTTCCATAATCACAGCCCCCATCTCCTTTATCCTGGGGACATGGGCCAAGAGGACCCTTTCTGTGTTGGCGGCAAAGGCCCCCTGGTAAGGCATGCTGCCGGGCAGTTCCCTGAATGCCTTGAAGGGTTCAAGGATCAGCTTCTCGCTACTTGCCTTCAAGGCGTAAAGAGAGATGATGACCCCTTCTGGTCCCCCTGCAGGCCTGCCTCCCAAGGTTATGGCGTCTCGACCGAGGTGGCATTCCTTGCCGAATGCCTTAAACACCAGGCCCCTGTCATCCTCTCTGGCCCCCAAACGGGAGGCGAGTTCTGCCAGCGGGGCGGAAAAGGCCTGGCCCAGGTTTTCCAAGATTATCTCCTTGTAATTGGTGCCCAACTCCTTCTCCTACAAAAGGCTTGACACATACACGAATTCCACTGGGCCCTCTTCTGGATCGGTATTGTCCAAATACCTCTTCAAGGCCTCCACAGTGCTGGGAAAAGGGTGCCCTATGGCAATGGCATGCCCCCTCTTCAAGGCCCTCTGCTCAAGCCTTTTCAGTTGCCTGGTGGTAAAGTCCATGGAGGGCACATGGTCAAGGAAAAGGTCCCTGTGGGCAGCGTGCATCCTGAGAGCCCTGGCAGTCCTGTATGCAACAGTATGAGAGGTGGTGACACTGTCCACAAAAAAGAGACCGTGGGACTTGATCACCTCCAACGCCGCCCTAACCTTTGGATACCTGGAAGTGAAACGGCTGCCCATGTGATTGTTAACACCTGCCACAGTGGGCAACTGACCCAGGTTCCTCTCAATGGTGAGAGCGATATCTTTTGGGCTGGATGATACAAACAAGGCCCCAGGGCCGGGATCAAGGTCCCTTCTCATGGGCTCCATGGGCTGATGGAGCATGATCTCATGCCCCCTCTGCTGGATTTCTTGGCAAAGGGCCAGTGAATAAGGCCTCCATGGCAGGATGGAAAAGGTGATGGGGATACCTAAGTGGAGGAGTTCCATGACCACAAACGGGTCATTTCCAATGTCGTCGATTATGAGTGAGACCTTTGGCTTCTTGGGAGGCCTTCTGGGAATGGGTAATACCAACTTGGACCAGGAAAGGGCTTCAGAAGGAAGGCACGGCACAAGCGCCGTACCAAGGAGAGAGGCCAGCGATGTCTTCAAGAATTCCCTTCTGTTGGATACCACCATGAGAGCTGTCCGGAGAGCGGAAATTTCGGCCCAATATACAACCACTGGTGTAGCTCGTCAACAAAAAATACAACATCTTGTGCGTCTATCCTCTTTTGTCTCTTTATAGCCTAACATTCGAGAGTGGGCTTAGTTCCAGATGAATCACTTGGCCTTTTGCGAATTGAAGGGATTTAGGCGATTTCAAGTTTGCATTGACAACACCGCCTGATTTTACCTACAAAGAAGAATCATGGGAGAAAGGAGGTGTGGATGGAATGGCTTCTGACTTTGAAAGAGCGCTCAGCATCGGACGACCACCAAACGTACAAAAGCTGTTTCCCAATTCCAAGGCCCTTATAGTGAGCGGCAAGGTGATTGATCGGGCCCTGATGGAGAAGGGAAAGGCCATGACCATTGCTGCAAACGGCCGCAACCACTTCGTTATACGGGGGGCGCTAAGGGCTGCCCAGCGGGCCAATGCTGCCATTATCCTGGAGATAGCCAAATCAGAGGGTGGTGCCAATGCATATTGTGCCGTGAACTTCTGGAATCTCGCCAGACAGGTGGATGCCCTCTGCAATGAAATGGGTATAACCGTCCCTGTGGCAATTCACGCTGACCACTATGGGATAAAAGGGAAAAAGGATATTGAAAAGGCAAAGGTGGAAATCCCTTCCATGTTTGATGCAGGCATTACCTCCATTGCCATTGATGCCTCACACCTACCAGACGACGAAAACCTGCTTGCCAGCATTGAACTAAATCCCCTGGTGCCAAAGTGGGCAGGTTACGAGACCGAGGTGGGTGAGATAAAGGGCAAAGAGGGACTATCCACCAAAGAAGAGGCCTTGTTCCTGATCCAGGGCCTCAACGCCCACGACATCTTCCCTGACTGGATAGCCCTTAACAACGGCACCACCCACGGTATTGAGGCAAGTGATGCCGGCATCCAAGTGGAACTCACAAAGGAGATCCATGAGGCCCTCTCACCTTATAAGGTCTCAGGGGCCCAACACGGGACCTCTGGTAACAATTCCGAGAGATTGCGCCGTATTGCCCAGGAGACCAGGACCACCAAGGCCAATGTGGCCACGGCCCTCCAGATGATCACCTGGGGGGTGAAGGTAAATGAATACGGAAATGCCATACTGGACGAAAACGGCGAATTTGTTAAAGAGCCTGACAAGGGAGTGACCCAAGAGCTGTGGGAAGAGATGGTGGCCTATGCAAAAGAAAAGGGTCTCAAAGGAGGCAATTACAAGAAGCTGAATCTCCCCTTTGAAAACAAGCTGCTTGGGCTTCCCGCAGAGGTGAGGGAGCGCATGACAAGAGGTGTTGAAGACTTTGTCTATGACCTGCTCACCAATGTCTTCAATGCCAGTGACACCGCCCCCATTGCCATTGAGGCCATATTGAAGGCAGGCTCATACGATCTCGGTCCCAAGGTGGGAAGGATAGAAGATCCTTCAGAATGGACAGAGGAAAAGATCCGAGAAAAAGCCAAGCTGTTGAGTTCTGATAAGGGACCTGAAGGCGACTTTGACGATTAACCGCCCTTTCAGTTTGGAGGAGAGGCCCCTTGCGTGGGGCCTCTTTTTTCAGGTGAAGATCTCATGAGTCACAAGTGGTTAAAAGAGATAAAACAAGGCGAATCCGTCAAGGGTCTATATGTGGTGAAGGAAAAGGGCCTGAGCACCACCAAAAAAGGAGAGCCATTCCTGGCGCTGACCTTGGCTGACAGGAGCGGTGAGGTGGAGGCCAGGGTCTGGGAAGGGGCCAGGGATGCATCAGCACTCTTTTCAACAGGAGATGTGGTGGAGGTGGAAGGAGAGGTAACCTCTTTCAGGGATAAGGTCCAAATTAATATCAACCGTATCAAGAAGGTTGAAGGAGAGGCAGATCCATCCATCTTCGTGGAGTCAAGCCCCGAGGACCCCTCTTCCATGATCACCTCTTTGGCCGAACTCTTGAGAAGCATTCGAGAGCCCTACCTCATCACCCTGGTGAACCTATTCTTGAAGGACCATCGATTTATTGAAAAATTCAAGAAGGCCCCTGCGGCCAAGAATTTTCATCACAATTACGTGGGGGGATTGCTGGAACATACCTTGGGGGTGTGCAGGCTGGCTGAGGCAGTGGCAAGGCTTTATCCTCGGCTGGATCGGGACCTGCTCCTTGCAGGAGGATTCGTGCACGACATAGGGAAGGTAAAGGAGCTTTCCTGCTCCCTTGTCATTGATTACACTGACGAGGGGAGGCTTTTGGGGCATCTCACCTTGGGAGTGATGATGCTTCGGGAAAAGCTGCAAGTTTTAAAATCATTTCCCCGCGACACCGCAATGAGGCTGGAGCACATGATCCTCAGCCACCACGGAGAATTTGAGTTCGGCTCCCCCAAGAGGCCCAAGTTCCTGGAAGCACTCATCCTTCACTTCATAGACGACATGGATGCAAAGATAAACGCAGTGGCCCGCTTCATGGACAAGGATGCCAGAGACGGTATATGGACTGAATTCCACCGCGCCTTTGAGCGCTTTTTCCTAAAAGGTGTCATCACGGAGGATACACCTACCCAAGAAGAAGGCCCAAAGGGAGAAACTCGCCAACCCACCCTCTTTTCTACCTGAGCCCGTCGTTTTCCCTCACCATGGGCACGAAGCGAACGGGCAGCAGTGTTTGGAGCCTCAATTTGCCGTTCTGCTTGGTTGCAAGGATCAGCTTTTGCACTGTATCCTGGGGGCCCACAGGTATCACCATGCGGCCACCTTCCCTTAACTGCTCTATGAGTGGCTTGGGGATCTCTTCCGGGGCACAGGTCACTATGATGGCGTCGAAAGGGGCATGTTGGGGCCAGCCCTTGTAGCCGTCGCCAGTAAGGACAAATATGTTCTCATATCCCATGCCTCTAAGCAGGGCTTCTGCCCTCCTGGCAAGGGAGGGGATGATCTCTATGGTATAGACCTGATCTACAATCTCTGCAAGCACGGCCGCCTGGTATCCTGAGCCTGTCCCTATCTCCAGCACCTTGTGGTGAGGCTGCAAAGAAAGGGCCTCGGTCATGAATGCCACGATATAGGGCTGGGAGATGGTCTGGCCCTCCCCGATGGGCAAAGGCCCGTCGTGGTAGGCAAACCTTCTGTATTTCTCCGGGACAAAGAGGTGGCGGGGGACCCTTTTCATGGCCTCAATGACCCCCTTGTCCTTTATGCCACGGGCAACGATCTGCTGCTCCACCATCTTATGGCGCAGGGCTTCAAAATCCAGGCCCTCTCCCACACAAGAGCAGGGTAGTCCCACAAAGAGCATGATTCCGAGCAATAGAATCAAACTCTGCTTATACATTCCCAGCCCTCTTTCAACAGCACTTAGATTAATCTGGAAGCAGGCAAACCCATGTGCATTCTTGATAATGGTAGCCCTTGTTCCGGGCTAGTGGCGTGAAGGGGTGGCTTTTGAGGAAACGGCCTTGCTTATCACAGTAAGATCACGGTCGGTCTTTTCTGATACCAGGCCTGTCAGGTGATGCGAGTATCTGCTTAGCATCCATATCTCAGGGATGATCTCCGAGATGAGCTCTCCATCGTCAAAGACCCGCACGATGGAGCTTTCAGATACCACCACCCCCACTGCATCGGTTGCCTTTGAAATGGAGGCGGCAGCCATGTGCCTGGTGCCGAATCCCAGGGGGAGCCTGATCCCTTCGGCAGCTGCGCTGATGTAACGGCAGGCCGAAACCACCACACCGCTGTCATCCACCACAAAGGCACCGTCCAGGAGTGCCAACTCCTTTACAGTCTCCCTCAAATTTGGGTTGGTAATCTGTTTCAAGTGATCCGGATGACCGTATAAAGGGTCCAAGATCAAGGGCCTGGACCTCTTGAGCACTTCCTCTGCGTCTGAGACCACGAACAGGGTGCCCACCTTTTTCCCTTCTCGTCCCTCACGGGCGATCTCAAGGCCGAGCAAGATCACCTCCCTGAGCGTGTCCTGATTGATATTCCTCTCAGGGCAGCAGATGTCACTCAGGATCTCGTATGAGCTGGTATTCAAGCCTCCTCACCTCCCTGTTTAAAAAAGGCTTTCTTGCATTGGCCCCTTTTTGTTGCCCTGTTTTATACCAAAGTGTTCATACGCCCGCTTGGTGGCAACCCTTCCCCTAGGGGTCCGTTTTATGTATCCACACTGGATCAGAAAAGGCTCATAGACGTCTTCCAGGGTATCCTTTTCTTCGCTCACCGCGGCAGAAAGGCTGTCAAGACCGATGGGGCCTCCGTCGAACTTCTCTATTATAGTTAACATTATGTGCCGATCCATCTTGTCAAGGCCCCTTTCGTCCACTTCCAGCATATCCAGGGCACGGGCTGCCACAACTCTGGTAATGACTCCGTCGCCTTCCACCTGTGCGAAGTCCCTCACCCGCCTGAGCAACCTGTTGGCCACCCTGGGAGTGCCCCTGGCCCGTCTGGCAATCTCAAAGGCCCCGTCTTCCTCTATGGGGATTTCCAGGAGCGAGGCAGAACGAAGCACGATCTTCTTGAGATCTTCCGGCCCATAGAAGTCCACCCTCAGCATGACCCCGAACCTGTCACGGAGGGGAGGGGTCAGCAGCCCGGCCCTGGTGGTGGCCCCCACCAGGGTAAAGGGCGGAAGGGGGATCTTCATGGTCCTGGCCGAAGGCCCCTGGCCGATAATTATGTCCAGCTTATAGTCCTCCATGGCGGGATATAATATTTCCTCAACCACATGGTTTAGGCGGTGGATCTCGTCGATAAAGAGCACATCCCTGGGCTGGAGGCTTGTAAGGATTGCGGCCAGGTCGCCGGGCTTGTCAATTACCGGCCCGGAGGTACTTTTGATACCCACACCCAGCTCATTGGCAATAATATGGGCAAGGGATGTCTTTCCAAGCCCCGGGCTTCCGTGCAGGAGGACATGGTCCAGGGCCTCGGTCCTCCCCCTTGCTGCTTCAATAAACACCCTCAGATTTCTCTTCAATTCTTCCTGGCCGATATATTCGTCCAGGAAGCGGGGCCTCAGGCTCACCTCTGCAGGCACATCATCGGCCTTGGGCTCCGGGTCTATGATCCTCTCTGCCATTTGCCTCTATTTTCCTTTTCTTTTCAGGCCAAAAGTTTCAGGGCCTCCTTTATAAGCCCTTCAAGGGACAGTTCTCCTCCCATCTTCCTTGCCCTTTCCACCGCCTTCTTTGCTGACTTCAAGGGATAGCCCAGGTTGGTGAGGGCCGAGATGGTATCCGAAATAAGTGGGTCATCAGGAACCGGCATGGGGGCCCTCTCCTTTTCACCGCCAAAGCGTTGGGCCTTTTCCCTGAGTTCCACCACAATCCGCTCGGCGGTCTTCTTGCCCACACCCGGGATGGATCGAAGCCTCAGGGCATCGCCAGAAGCAATTGCTTCCAGCAGTTCTTCGGGCCCCATCCCTGAGAGGATGTTAACGGCCAGCTTTGGTCCAATGCCCGACACTGAGATGAGCATGAGAAACAGCTCTTTTTCAAGACTGGATCGGAAGCCAAAGAGTACGATGGCGTCCTCACGCACATGGGTGTAAATGTGGAGGCTCACGTCCTGGTCCTGCTCTGGCAGCGTGTAAAAGGTAGAAAGGGGCACCAGAACTTCATAGCCTACCCCACCGGTTTCAATGATCACCGATTGGGTGGATTTTTTGAAGATCTGTCCCTTGAGGTGGGCTATCATGCCTTGCACCTTTGCCCGTAGTCCTGCCAGTTCAAGTGGCAAACCGCTGCAGCCAATGCATCAGAGGAATCCCACGCCGGATCCTCATCCAGCCCCAATATGATCTTGACCATGGCCCTTACTTGATCCTTTGAGGCCCTCCCGTATCCCACAACGGCCTTTTTTATCTGGAGGGCAGAGTATTCGTGGATCCTGAGTCCACAGTGGACTGCAGCTATGAGAACCGCTCCCCTTGCGTGACCCAGTTTGAGGCTGCTCTTGACGTTTTTGGCGTAGAACACCTCTTCTACGGCAAGCTCCTCCGGGCCATAGCGCCCCATGAGCTCGACCATTGAGGTGAATATGTTGTGGATTCGATTGTAGAAAGGGGTGTTCCGGGGAAATGTGATCTGGCCCCATCCAAGGCAGGTCAACCTGCCGTCCACCTTTTGGACCAGCCCGTAACCCGTTGCATTGGAGCCGGGATCAACCCCCAGCACTATCATGAGCTCATGGCCTCCATTACATCCTCAGGGATGTCAAAGTTGGCGTAGACATGGCTCACATCATCGTTGTCTTCCAGGGCCTGCATCAGGCTGAGCATCTGTTGAGCCTTCTTTCCCTCCAGCTTCACCGTGTTCTTGGGTATCATACCGATCTCAGCCACATTGTACGGGATCCCTCTTTCCTCGATGGCCTTTTTCACCCTCTCGAAATCTCCCGGATCGGTGAGCACCTCGAATTGGGTTTCATCCTCTTTTACATCCTCGGCCCCTGCCTCCAGGGCCACATCCAGGAGGGTCTCCTCGTCCACCTTGTCCTTATCAATGACTATGAGGCCCTTTTTCTCAAATATCCAGGCTACACAGCCCGGCTCCCCCAGGCTTCCCCCATGGCGTTCAAACAGGTGCTTTATTTCTGCCACGGTTCGATTCCGGTTATCGGTAAGGCAATCCACCAGCACGGCAACGCCACCCGGCCCGTAGCCCTCGTAATTGGCCTCTTCATAGGCGGTTCCTTCCAGTTCGCCGGTGCCCTTTTTTATGGCCCTCTCGATATTCTCCTTGGGCATGTTTTCCGCCTTGGCAGCGGCAATGGCGGCCCGAAGCCTGGGGTTGGCGGCAGGATCTCCCCCCCCGACCCTGGCAGCCACTGTGATTTCCCTGATCAGCTTGGTAAATATCTTGCCACGCTTGGCGTCCACGGCCGCCTTTTTGTGTTTGATGGAACTCCACTTAGAATGACCTGACATTACCTCAAACCTCCCTTGCCTCCTGGTTATCTATTTTTGATAGACCAACGAGATAGATTTCACGGCTCCCCTTTCTCACGGCCTTGGGCCTCAGGGCCTTCACCTGTCTGTAGCGTCTCTGCAAGGAGCCCTTGAATCCCGGCAAGTCTCCTGACTCGAACACCTTGCAAACGAACTTTCCCCCGGGCTTCAATACCCTATCTGCCACTTCCATTGCCTTCTCACTCAGGGCCATGGAGCGGGCGGCATCCACATCCCTTGCCCCGGACGTGCGTGGGGCCAGGTCACTTATCACCACGTCCACCGTTCCGATTTGACTCAGCAACGACTCTGGATCCAGTTCCAATATATCCGCCTCCATGAACCTGAATCCGTCGGATATTGGTGTCTCTACTCTGTTGAGATCTATCCCAATGACCTCGCCCTTGCTACCCACCTTGCTGGAGGCATATTGAGACCAAGAGCCTGGACTGCACCCAAGATCCAGGACCCTCTGGCCGGGACGAAAGATATGGAACTTCTTGTCAAGCTCTTGAAGTTTATAGACGGATCGTGCAAGCCAAGCCTCTTGTCTCGCCCTGCGGCTATAGTGATCCGCCCACTTGTTTCGTTTCATATCCAGAGAAATTTGGTGTTCTTAGCCCCATAACCATAGAAATCTTTAACATAGACCGATAGGCATTTCAATGTCCATGGCCCTAAAGCCCCCACATCCTTTTTAAAAAATCTCCCGGGCCATAGGGATAACGGGAATTGATCTGTAAAATACTAGTCTCAGGCACTTATGGACTCACAACTGATGCGGGGATTGAGGCGCAGTGGGGGGGAGCCCGAAGGTATCGGCGGCTGCAAAATTTACGAAATCAGATACCGCAGGTCTTCCGGACCTCATCGTTTTCCATGAGTTCATCCACAGGACCCTGGAAGCAGACCCTTCCATCGTCAATGATGTAGCCGTAATCGCTCAACTTCAGGGTGAAGGTCACATTCTGCTCTGCAAGGAGCACGGTGAGGCCTGAGGACTTGAGCTTTTGGATGGTTTCCCGAAACAGCCTGACCAGGGCCGGGGCAAGTCCCTCAGTGGGTTCGTCGAGCTCCATCTTTAAAGGTTTGAGGTTTTTCAAGACGGAAAGACCAAGCCTTGCTCCACAAAATCAACAATTCTTGATGGTGAAACCAAAAAGCGGCCGACAAAGTGCAGTCTAGGCAAATGTAATAGAAATTCCCTAACCATGTCAACCGCCATATGGCTCACACAAGCCCCCCTTTGATTCCTCGAAAATAGACACCCCCTGTTCACTAAAGTGCACCAGCCTAATACTTCTCTGAGATTCGTTACAGCAGGGCATGGGCCTAACCACCTAACATTACAGAAGTTATTAAAAAGGCAGTTTTGGAATGCAACTTGCTACTGAAAATAGGCAAGTCAAGGGGAACAAGAAGGGGGTGACCCGGATGGCAAAGAAGATCCTGATAGGAGTAATGATGTTTACAGCCTTTGGATTTGTGTCATCCACAGGGGCAGCAGACTTTGCTGGGCTTCCCACTGCACCGGTTTATCTGGATGCATTTGGCGGGGCACTCGCAGCTGAGGCCTCATGGTCTCCCTGGAAACAAGGGCTGGGAGACGAGCGAGTATGCTCTTCCTGGAAGATAGTTAACAGCAGCGCAATGGCATCTGCTTGCTGGATGGCTGATGAGGCTGAATTCTTTGGACTTGATTCCAACTGGACTCAGAAGAGGAGGTATGTAGTTGGTGTCATGTTCACTTTAAGCGGCCTAAAAGGTGCAGCCAAGGCCCTTGGATTCGGGTCCTCTGTCTCCCTGTTCATTGATTCCCCTGATTTGCGCTGACCGAGCGGGCTGACCATGCCCTCCTGCCTGTGGGAAACAGGCAGGCTCACCTTCCCGTCCTCTTTTCCCTCCCAAAGCAGGACCCTCATGAAGGGTCCTGCTTTTCCTTTATTGACCCTATAGAACTTCTGGCCATTGAGCTGAAATGGCGTTAGAATATTTTTTAAAGATATACCGCGGAGGTGAATCCGACAGATGGAGACCGTAATAATAGAAGGGGTTGAGCTGCATCTCTCCCAGCCAGATGAGGTGCCCATGGAGTGGGTGGGCCAGCCCGAATTAATTTCCCAGGTGCTTGCAGCATGGTTGCTGGTGGGTGACGATGATGTGCCCCTTAACCCTCGGCTGGTGGGAAAACCCGGGGTGGGAAAGACCACCCTTGCCTACTATGCTGGGAAGGCCCTGGGAAAGCCGGTTTATCTCTTCCAGGCAACAATGGACACAAGGCCCGAGGACCTGATCGTAACCCCTGTGATCTCTGACAATGGAAAGATTAAATACATGGCAAGCTCCATCGTCTCTGCAATGATAAAGGGAGGAGTGGCAGTAATAGACGAGGGGAACAGGATGAGTGAGAAGTCGTGGGCATCCCTTGCCCCCCTCCTGGACAACCGCAGGTATGTGGAGTCAGTGGTGGCAGGCATCAAGATAAAGGCTCATCCTGAGTTCAGGCTGTGCACCACCATGAACGAAGACGCCAGCACCTTTGAACTACCCGAATACATCCACTCCAGGCTACAGCCCCAGATATTTATCGATTTCCCCGAGCGTGACGAAGAGATGCTGATCCTGAAGAAAAACCTGCCCTTTGCAGACCAGGAGATCCTGGACTATGTGGTGGAATTCCTCCAAAGTGCCCATGATGCAGATGAGCCCTATTCTGTGCGCGATGGCATAAATATCGCTCGCTATGCATTGAAGAGGCTCACCATAAACAAAAAGAGCTCAGGAGGAGAGACCTCCATTGTGGAATTGCTCAAAGAGGCCGCATCCATGATCTTGGACCCCCATGCAGCAGAATATTTCAAGGCCATTGTGGATGACACTGAATACGATGCCTGAGCTTCAGTGGAAAAACATTCGCCTTTTGCCTATTCTGCACGGCCGCATGGAGTTTGCATCCGAGGTAAGGCGGCAATTCCATGAATTCCAACCGGACTGTGTGGCAGTTGAGTACCCGCCCACCCTTAAGGAGCAGATCCTCCAGGGGGTCAAGCGGCTCCCCTTGCTTTCTGTGGTCTATTATCAGGAAGGAGAGGAGTTCGTCTACCTCCTGATAGAGCCCACAGACGGAGAGGTGGAGGCCGTAAGGCTTGCCTTAGAACACGGCATCTCAGTCCATTTTGTTGACAGGCACACCAGGGAATACCCCCTGGACCTCTCCCCCTACCCTGACCCGTACTCCATAATGAGAATAGGCCATCAACTCTACTGCCAGGCATTTTTGTCCGTGGCCGCAAGGGGCCGCTCTCCTTCCCGCGAAGATATCCTCAGGGAAAAGACCATGGCCTTCAACCTCCAGAGGCTCAGCAAGGAGGCCGAAAGGGTGCTCTTCGTTGGAGGGCTGTATCACATACCAGGTATTCTGGAGATGTTGGACCAACCCCAGACCCGGGTAATCGGACCCACAACAGCCAAAGGCCCTGGCCTGGCCCACCTTCACGAGGATTCCAGCCGTGAGCTTTTGACAGAGATGCCTTTTTTGGCGGCGTGCTACGAGCGGGCAAGGACTAGCAAAGAAAATCCCAGGCTTGATAGGCTTCTGATTCAAAACCTACTCATTAAAGAGGTAAGAGAGCGGCATAAAAAGAAAAACAGGGAAGAGCTTAGGCCTTGGCAATTGAGGGTGCTCAACAGGTTTGCCCGTAATTACGCATTGATCACCGGAAGGCTGGTCCCGAATTTTTACCAACTGATCGTGGCTGCCAGAGGGGCTGCAGATGACAACTTTGCCTACGAAGTCTGGGAAAAGGGGAGTGAGTATCCCTGGCAGACAGAGCAGCCGGGCCTCCCTGTGCTAAGGCTAAGTGGAGAGGACCTCTTCTTGGATCAAAAGCGGATCCGGTTCCACAGGCGGATCAAGACATTCAGGAGGCGCCTCCTTTCAGTAAAGGTGAAGAAGAGGCCCACTGCCAAGGACAGGGCCAAATGGAAAAAGGAGTTTGGAGCCTTCAGCATATGCTCATATCCCCCTGAAGACGTGGTGGTGGAGGGATATGGCCACTATCTCCAGAAAAGGGCCATGGAGATAAAGACTGAAGACAACAGCACCATAGAGCCATTTATGACCTCCATGCTGGACGGCATTGACATCCGCCAGACCATAAGGGAGTGGGGCAGTGGCAAGATTTATGTAAAACACAACGCCCCCTTCAGGGGAAAGGTGGACTCGGTGGTGGTGATATTCGATCCTGATTATCCTGACAAGGAGGGTAATGAAAGGTTCCCCTGGTGTGTCACATGGCTGGGAGAGCATGAACAGGAATCTGATATGGCCTTTTACAGCACACCTGCAGGTGAGGAGGTGGTTGGACCCGGAATCTCCAGGTGTCAATATGGTGGCTTCATGCTTACCTATCCCCCGATGCGTGTCTTTGACATATGGAAGGATCCCCTGTTTGACTTTGCCCGCAACAAACCCGAACGCCTGCTTTTGGCAGCCATCGACTATAGCATGGAAAACAATATCGTCTATGTGGCCCCCACCCCACCATCTGGTTGGTGCAAGAGCTTTGCTGCTAGACAGGGCAAAAGAATCATCTACATGCCCATTGGCCTCTTTTCTCCAGTGACCCTTAACAAGATCCGCCAGTTCCACGTGCTTGACGGCCATCACGTGCGCCGCTACGCTCATAACTACATCCAAAAACCATAGCATCCAGAGTTCAATCAAAGGGCCGCTGAGCTGGCAAGAAACGACATGCAAAACAGGAAAGGCAAAAGAAGAAGGTTAAGCGGAGTATCTGCTCACATTGGACAAGGGGCTTGCCATTACAGCCAAAGGGGAAGGGCTTGGAGGCTAGAAACTCGGTTAGTAGGCTATAAGGCCTTAGAGCTTGCCTCCTAAACTACATGGTCTGCAGAGTGATGCCAAGGTTACCATGAGAGACATAGAAGGGAGAAGCGTCCGTTCCAGATGTCAACAGAGCGTTGATGACTAATGCTTAAGGAGGCGTTTCAGACTAGAATTCCATTTCCATTGATCTGCCCGAGACGGTACATCTGGATGTCAAGCTGGCTGGAGTAGATAGCGGCGCATGGCACAACTAGTCAGGCAGGTGCCCATAATGACAGGTGGGCTTGGTCATAGCAACTATGAACGCATACAAATTTATTGGAATCGAGGAGGATACTTCATATGGCAACATATTGGATTCACCCCATTGTCATGGGGACCAAGCTGTTTGATAAGGGGATGATGACATATCAGCATGGGTATGGTTCTCCCTATGCAATACCGATCTATTGCTGGTATCTCGAAGGGGCAGGCAAAAGGATCCTTGTAGATACGGGCGAGATGAATCCCATTCAATCAGAAGACCGGGAAAATAGGATTGGTGGAAAGATTTATATGTTTGAAGAGGGGCTTCAGAGATGGGGGCTCACACCACAAGATATCGACATAGTAATCCATACCCATCTCCACAATGATCACTGCGAGAATGATTATAAGTGCTCCAATGCCTTGATCTATGCACATGAAAAGGAGGTTCAAAGGATTCATGATCCACATCCACTGGATTTCAGGTACATGGAGGACTACATCGAGGACGTGGAGGAAAATGGTCAACTACAGGTACTAAAAGAAGACAAAGAGATAGTGCCCGGCATAAAGATGGTTCACACTCCGGCCCATACAGAAGGAGGAATGTCGGTATTTGTAGATACCCCTAAGGGGCTCGCAATAATTACAGGATTCTGCGTGGTTAAGGAAAATTTCTTCCCTCCCAAGGAAGTCGTTGCAATGGAGATGGAGGTAATCCCCCCTGGAACACTGGTAAGCTCATACCAGGCTTATGACATAGTAAAGAAGATAAAGGATACAGCCGATATCCTGATTCCGCTACACGAGCCGGAGTTTTCATCCATGGACACGGTACCGTAATATCTATAGAGCTCTTGTTTTCCATTATAATGGAATTGATGCCATCAAACCCCCATCGGCTCAGAACTTATTCACATCATCAGGCCGTCCACACAATGGGGCCCACTCCAAATTCCAATATTGGGCCAATGGGATTTTTTCACTATCTGAATTGTTGGAAGGCAGGAGGTGACCACCCATTCTCACCACAGACTTTTCACATGGGGATATGAGAGGATCCTTTGATCCTTTGTGAGAATGGTCGCCTTTTCCTCACGAGCTGTTGCTACAAT
>JALVMN010000172.1 GCA_027027005.1 Desulfobacterales bacterium
GTCTCATCCCTCGTAGCTCTCCCGTTGTACCGCAGGAAATTGTGACCGTTAGGGACAAGATTCTTGCATCGCGTGATGCAGTTCAAGAGGCGATGGTATCAGGGGAACTGGTCCCTAGTCAGCGTCTCACCCTTGAGGCGATGGTCAAGCCTGCGGCACGCCACGCGGAGGTGCATTTTGACAGGGCTCTGGCAGTTAGTTTCCGGCTCTTGGATCTTGCTCGGGCAGAAAAATATGATCCCACAATCATCGCACAGGATTTAGTCCTGCTGGATAATCTGATAATGCAAATCCGCGCCAAGGTTCGGGAGGTTATCGGTGAGTTGGAGTACTCTTGAGGCAAGACGAGTCCGAGAGATCAAGGTGCTTCCTGGCTTGGGGAGTCATGTCTTGGCCTAACCGGCGGCTTCACCCGACCGCGCTATCGTGGCGGCTTGCGAGGGAGGTTGGGTCTCCCACCGGGTCTATGAGCGAGGGTGTCCTGCTTGGGCCGCGCGGCGGGTGAGCCGCGTGCCGTTAGGCGAAGGTTTTGACTGAGGGAGGGAGGGATGAGCTCTCAGGTTAGGCCGAAAGCACCTTCTAAGGAGCTTCTTTTGGTGAGTCATGACCCTAACTACAAATGGCGTGTCCTGGGAGCAATTGCGGTTGTTTTCTTTACGGTAACGGGGGTGACGCTAACCGCAATTTTTTCTGAAGCGCTTGCAGGTGGATACATAGCCGGGCTCTTTGGGATGGAGTTTACTGTAGTGTTGATTGTGACGTTGCTTGTGCTCCGGTACCCCACGGCCAACCAGGAAGGCTTTTCAATGGATAATCCCTGGGTGGCGACTGTCTTTTCGACGATTGCGGGAATTATCACGAGTTTGTTGGTCAATTGGCTTGGGGCTGTCCAGTGAGGGTGTAGCGATGGATAGGGGCATTGACTTTCCCCGAGCTAAGGGTTGGGCCTTTTCTTTCGTATAGTATTCGTAGCATAGGCGAATCGATGGCCTTTTTCTGGATTTTCTTGATTTTTGTCCCGATACTGCTACCTATGATTCGTTTGAGTGGATTGGCTCTTTCGTTTATCTTGCTGATTTTCCGCAGGCGGGTGTTTTTTGGGGTGGCCTTGGTTGTCTTTGGGCTGCTCATTTTCCTGAACGGGGTTGAGATTATGCAGGCGCTTCGGATTTCGTCTGGTGATTGGCAAGTGCGCGAGCCGCTAATTCCATTGTGGATTGGTGGGAATCCTTTTTGCTGCAGTGGTCTGGACTTTGTCGGGTGGGGGGCTTTGGTCATTGGCTTTTGGTCTGAGCTTGGTAAGAGTCGGGGTGATCCGTGCTCTTCCAAGTGGACGCGAAGATAAGCGGAGGGACGGATTTTTCTTTGAGGAGGTTAATCAGAGGAAGTTGCTGATTTGGTGTAGGGGTAGGTGGGGCAGGGTATTTCTCGCCTAACAAGCGGCTACACCCGACCGCGCTATCGCGGCGGTTTGCGAGGGTGGCGGGCCTGCTACTGAGGCTTGGGGCGAGGGTGTCCTGCCTGGGCCGCGCGGCGGGTGAGCCGCTGGTCGTTAGGCACGGTTTGTTGT
>JALVMN010000173.1 GCA_027027005.1 Desulfobacterales bacterium
TCGCCAAGACAATCGACGAAATTGCCTTTCAGACCAATCTACTTGCGCTCAATGCGGCTGTGGAAGCAGCAAGAGCTGGAGAGGCAGGCGCTGGATTTGCGGTTGTGGCTGATGAGGTGAGAAATTTGGCCATGAGGGCATCAGAGGCGGCTAGGGAGACCGCCGGCCTCATAGAAGACACCACGATAAAGGTAAAGGATGGTTTCAATCTCCTAGGAGACACAAATCAGGCATTTGTTGAGGTAGCGGAAAGTGCCTCAAAGGTTGCCAACCTACTTGAAGAAATAGCAGTGGCATCCAATGAGCAGTCCAAAGGGATGGAACAGGTGAATTCTGCCATCACCGAGGTGGACAAGGTGGTTCAGCAAAATGCTGCAAATTCCGAGGAGTCTGCAAGTGCTGCCAATGAACTGGACTCTCAAGTTAAGCGGCTCAGAGGTGCTGTAAATGAGTTGGTATTGCTGGTGGAGGGGCATCGGTCAGTGGAATAGTTGGGTAAGCAGATGCTTTCAGTGAATGACTAAGCCCAAACCGGACAACCCCTACCCTTATAAGACCAAGGGTTCAAATATGCTGACTAAAATAGACCGCACCTGGTGCTGATTCGGCACCCACAAATTCTGGGAGTCGCTATTACTGGATTGGAGCTAAGCGCCAGGAATGGCAAGTCTCTTGGTAACAATGTGAATTCTTCTCCGCCTCAACGCGGGGCACCCCTGCCGACTCCTGCATGCCCTGCCTTTTGTGCCCAGGCAGGCACCCCAGGAAGAAACACTAGGAAAAGCAGTGGCCATATCAGTGAAACCTGGTGCAACTACCTAGGGCCCGGCAGGGCAAGAGTGGCTGGAGTTCATGTCTGAGACTACCTCTCTGGTAGAAAGCCCCCTCGTGTAAATGTGGAGTTCGTCAATAAGTCCGTTGTATTTGTAGTCGTTGGAACTATCCCAGCCGCTGATGTAGAAAGTGGTAGATACGGCCCTTGTGCACTGGTTAGATCCAACAACTAGCGAGGATGGCTGAAGCACCCCGTCAATATAAAGGAGGTTCTTTGATGGGACGTCATTGGTAAAAATCGCCGCTACATGATGCCAGGAACCAGCTAAGGCTCCGGCGCCGGTTACACCAAATACATCTGAACACGCAGTATTGAAGCCGAAGCTATTGCTAGCAAAATATAAGTCATAATGACTCCCAAACCCTATGGGCATTTCTCCCCCTCCTCCTCCCCATTTCATCCAGAAGGTAACCGTGGTTTTGGCTCCGGCTATTGTAGAAATAGGAAGACCGGCAATTGAAACGAAACTGTCACTATTGGTGAATTCTCCTGCATAGCAAAGGTGACTGTCAGATTGATTGACTGAGGCACTACCCATGGGGGTGCCATCATAGTTTCCAGAGGAGTCAGCTACAGTTGGTGCTCCTATGGTCCAAGAGCTATCATCCATTCTGTACTCTGCTACTGGACCTGTATAACAAGACCCTGAACAACTGTGAGTCAGGTTATAGAGAGTATTAACATCAGCCTGAGAAAGCAACCGATTATAAATCATTAGCTCGTCTATCCATCCATGGAACACCTGGTTAACATCAAATCCTCCTCCTAGGCTATCTTGCTCTTGGCCAATTATGACGCCGCCCGAATCCAGGCTCACATTGGAAGTGCTGGCCGCACTTCTTGCATCCGTCAAGGGGCTACCGTCAAGATAAACAATCTCTTCTCCGTTAGAAACTTGCCTGGTCCAAACAACGTGGTGCCACAATCCGTCCGCAACACTGGATCCTATGGAAAAGGTTCCGGTTTGAACGTTATTTATCCACGTATTGAAGCTTGTCCCAGAGCTGTTCAAATAGATCAGCATGCTGTTGTAAGCCCCTGACCGTGCTCCGGAAAAGAGGGTTGTGATATCAGAGGAAAGAGTCTCAATTCTGAACCACATGGAAAGGGAGAAATCTCCAAGATTTTGAAAAGCCCCACTACCTAATGTTACATATTGATTTGTGACACCGTTGAGATTCAACGCAGCGCAATAACAATTGTATCCTACAGAGCGCTCAGGACCATCCGAAGAGCTAAAGTTATGGCTCACTCCGTGAGCCCCTGTTCCGCTTGTATCAAACACTTCGTCTGCTGTGCCGTCCCACGTGCACTCATCCATGTGCCACTCACCCACAAGCCTTACGTAGTAAGGTTCATCTGCCCCCTCACCGCTGATGTTGAGTGTATAGTAGCCTGAATCTACTTGGTTGTCGCTACAGGAGCTGTCTTCGGCAGTCAGCTTGAACAAATAACCGTTGCCCGCTGTGGAACTTCCTATTTTCCTGAACCTTGCTGTGTTATCCCCTGTGCTAATGACCTCAAATCCTCCCGGGTTGGTGCCCAGCCAGGTAATAGCCCAGTTAGTCAACGCCCCGATTCGCGGCCCTGAAACTGTAAAATCTTGATAAAACGTTGAGCTCGTACAATTGAAAGTTTGTGGCGAAGCGGGCGCTATAGTGAGGGTTCCATTTTCAACGGTCAGAGTGAAGGTTCTCTCATCTACTGATCCATGGGCATCTGTCACTCTGACGGTAATATTGTAACTTCCCGCACAGACGTTGATGGTGCCGTGGAGTTCGCCTGTATTTGGGACTATGGATAGCCCGCTTATGGGATTGGGCGGGACAATTTCCCATCCATAAGGAGTGGTCCCCCCGGTTGCCGTAAGGGTGGTGCTGTAGGCAGTGTTGATGGTTCCATCCGGCAATGAGGTGGTGGTGATGTAAACGCTGTCAGCAGCGCAATCCCTGCTCTCGTTCATGTCCTGGACTATCTCATTTTCCGCCAATGCCCTGTCATAAATCTTGACCTCGTCTATCATGCCGCCGAAGAAATTTCGAGGATTGCTGCTCCCCCTGCCAGCTATCAGAAGTTTGCTTGAATTGGAGCCCATATCACCGGATTGAGCCCTTGAGAAGACCTCTTGGCCGTCTTTGTAAAGGATCTGGCGGTGGCCGTCATAGACCACGGTCACATATGTCCAGGTATCGGCAGATATGGGGAAGGAATTCCCACCGTCCCAAGCCCAATGGGGCCGCCAGGCATAATGCACATATCCATTACTTACCCTTGCCTCGTATAGATTCTCTTTGTTGTAAATGATATTCTCTCCACCGGAACCATCCCAATTTATCCAGGCAGACACAGTCCAGGCCCTGGAGCCAGGGTCCAGGTCACCGTCAGCAGGGTCTCCCAGGTCTAAATAACCCCCATTGCTGCTGTCAACCCTGGTGAAGACCCCGGCCCGGCACACCTTGCCCCCTGACGGAGTGGTCTGGGTGGGAATGGAACCTGACCCATGAGCTGCAGCCACTCCGTGGTTTGCACCTGTGCCCGAATCCACCACTTCCCCGGAAGTGCCAGACCAAGGGAAATTTTCCATGCGGTACTCACCCAAGGGATCGGTGTAACACGACCCTGAGCAGGACGGCCTGGTGAGGTTGTACAAGGTCTCCACACTCGTGTCCGTGGAGTGGGTGGCAGGGAGTGCCACATTAAAGAGCATGACTTCATCTATGTATCCATTGAAATATGTGTGAAATCCTGCATACCCTATGGTGAATGGATGATCGGAGGTCCGAGGCACCTCTGAATACGAAATGGATCTCCGCTCCACATTGTCGATATAAACCTTCATAGTGCTACCGTCATAGACGCCCACCACATGATGCCACCTGCCGTCGTTTATCGTCTCTGTTGTCTGTGCGTTTCCATAGCCTCCATTTGAATATATCTGGAAGAGGACGGTTCCATTGGTGGCGAGCCACAAGCCGTAGTTCCTGTAAGTGCTGTCTCCTTTACCTGCCAGCCTCACCCAGTCTGAGGCATCTTGAACCACCCTTACCCAGAGCGAGATGGTAAGGGGCCCTGTTATCTTAAGTTCGTCCGTGCTCGCAACCTCCACATAATCATCTGCCCCGTCAAAGTAGCCTGCCCGGCATACATGTCCGCTTCCGACGGTGACAGCCCCACCCATTGCAGTCCCGTCCAGTGCATTGGGACCGGAGTCCTGGACCTCTCCGGTTGAGCCATTCCAGGCACATTCATCAAGCCGCCACTCTCCCACCATTCCGGCGGTATAAGGTGCCCCGGCACCTGAGGCTGTGATATGCATTGTGTAGGTATTGGTGGTAATGGTATTGGTTGAACAGGTGGAATCAGTGGCAGTGAGAGTAAAGGCATAATCCCCGGCAGTTGAAGAGCCACTCTTGTATAACCTTGCCTCGGTCTCTGACTGGTTGGTTATCTGGAATCCCCCTGGGTCAGTCCCTTGCCAGTTGATGGTCCAGTTGAAGCTGCCCACATGGCCGCCTGCCACACTGAAGAGCTGAGAAAAATTTGGATCGTCAACCACAAAGTCAGGGTTGCTGCTCCCACCACCACCAGGGGCCGGGCTCACCATAAGCGTGGGATTGTTTACCGTAAAGGAGAAGCTGTGCGAGTCGGTCTTGCTTGAATCGTAGCGATCCTCCACCCGCACGCTTACCGTGTAGTCGCCCTCACAGTTATCAATGGTGCCGCTCAAGGTCCCGTTCCACAGACTAATGTTAAGGCCCGGGATATTTGGGCTTATGCTATCAAGGTACCAGTAGTAATATCCTGAGCCACCTGTTGCCTGAAAGGTATGGGAATAACTGTTGCCCACAATACCGTCAGACATGGGACTTGTGTTTATCTGCACGTTTTCAGTGGGAGGGCATTGGGGGCATACCGTAAGGCCGGGCCCGCAGCAGTCCTGATCGTAACAGTCGGTGTAGCCGTCTCCGTCATTGTCCACGCCGTCGCTGCAAAGGGTATCTGTATTTTCAACACCACTACCTCCTCCTCCACTACCCCCGCCACCTCCGCCACCACAGAGAGAACCTATGAGCTCTGTAAAGGATTTGGCCGCCATCAGGTCATCATAAGTGAGATCAGCAATCCTGGCGGGATCATCGAATTCTGCATCTCCGTCACCGTTTCGCCCGTCAAAAAAACCATTGGCGCCGTCCAGGTCCTTTCTTCCCCCGCTTACAACCAGATAGGCCATATT
>JALVMN010000174.1 GCA_027027005.1 Desulfobacterales bacterium
GGCCTTCCTGCATCCTTTTCCTTCACCAGTCTCCGGGCAAATGTGGCAACGGCCGCGGTCTCGCCGTGCATCACATAAATTTCCGTTGTGGGGGTGCCTAGGGTAAAGGCGTTGTGGTTGTTGGCGGTGGGGCCTCCCATGATGTAGTGGGCAGCCGCGGTACCCTTGCGGAGGACCACGCACATCATGGGCACATCGGTCTGCTCGATGGAGTAGATGAGTGACTGGCCAAGACCCAAGAGTTCTGCTTTTTCTGCAATGTCTCCCACATCTATCCCCGTGGTGTCCTGGAACCAGACGATGGGGATTCGGTCGCGGCCACAAAGCGTCACAAACTCGTTCATCTTGATGAGGCCCTGGCGGTAAAGCTTGCCGCCGATACCGGGGTATGGGGCGTATTCAGGGTAGTTCTTGCCCAGGAAGCCCTGGCGGTTGCCGATAAATCCCAGCAGGAAACCATCCACCTTGGCAAGTCCGGTATAGACCTCTGGGCCGTAATCCGGCCTGAACTCAAGGTGCTCACTGTTGTCAAATATCCTTGCCAGCACCTCGTCAAAGTCATAGCTCCTCTTCTGGTTGAAGGCCACGATGTGGTTGAGGTCATCTCCAGGATACTTGGGCTCTTTTGGTTCATCCACCCGGAAGAAGGCAGGATTATAGGCAGGCATCATGTCCATGTATTTTTTGAGTGCATCCAGCACCTCGGTTTCCGTCTCGTAGACCTCCTTGAAAAAGCCTGTCTCATTGTAGTGAATGGGCACGCTTCCTGGAGGGACCTGCTTGAAGTGGCGGGTGGCCTCGATGATCTGCTCTGCCCCTTCCTCGTCAAAATAGCCTTTGGGACTCATGCCGCTTACGATTCCACCCCCGCCCACGGCCATGTTGGCGTCCTTGTGGGCGATGAGGAGTGTGGGGCTTATGGCCTGGTAGCCGCCCCCTGCCGGGTTTGTCCCGTAAATGCCTGCAAGGATGGGGATACCCAGTTTTTCCAGTTCCGCGTGGCGGAAGAATGTGGTGCCGTTGCCCCTTCGGTCGGGATAAACCTCCTGCTGCTCGGTCAGCTTCACTCCACTGCAGTTGACCAGCCACACCAGCGGGACCCGGAGCCGCTTGGCGATGTCTGTGACCCTGAGCTGGTTTTCGGCCTGACCGGCAATCCAGGCCCCTGCCAGGACCTTGTTGTCAAAGCCGATCACCACGGCCCACTTGCCGTTTATCTTGGCGAGCCCGTCTATCACTCCTGTGGTTCCTTCTTCATTAAGACGAGGGTTATAAAGGGTGTGAAGCGGGCACCAGGTGCCGGGGTCCACAAGGTAATCTATCCTCTCCCACACGGACATCTGTCCGCGTTTTTTCAGCACTTCCAAGGGAAGCCCTGCATTTTTTACCTCTTCTATGGCCTCCTCTATCTCTTTTTCCACCTCTTTTATCTGGCGGACATTTTCCTGGGTGGCCTCCCTTTGCTTGTCGGTCAAGGGTTTTCCGATGGGGGCCATGTTCTGAAAATACGGTCGCATGGGCTTTACACCTCCTCTTTAGTATTAGCGATTGGCCTTTCTGATACC